>CAZOTV010000004.1:30449-47202 GCA_964582795.1 uncultured bacterium | reverse complement strand
CGTCTGCGCCCCCGTCGTCGCGCCGAGGTGGTCTCGCGCGCTTGACGTCGAGGTCGACGCGCGCGTCGAGCACAAGGTCGGCGGCTTCGGGTCGGTCGGCTTGCGGTAGCCGCGCGCGAAGCGTCTCGGCGACGACGCCGTCACCGATCACGAACAGACGCGGCTGAGAGTTCGGCGCGCGGGCGGCGGCCACGGCGCCCGACGGTTCGCCATCGGCAGCGACCGATCCGGTTGCCACGGCCCCGGGGCGCTCTTCCTCCGGCGCGTCGTCGTCGTAGCGGTAGAAGCCGCGTCCGGACTTGCGGCCCAACCGGGCCGCCTCGACCATGGCCCGCTGCAGCGGGTGCGGGCGGTAGCGCGGCTCGTGGAAGAACGCTTCGTAGACGCAGATGGTGGCCGCCAAGTTGACGTCCAGGCCGATCAGGTCGAGCAACTCGAACGGCCCCATCCGGAAGCCTGCGGCCCGAAGACTGGCGTCGATGTCCTCGATGGGCACGCCCTCGCCCGCGAGACGCAGCGCCTCGCCGTAGTAGGGCCGAGCCACGCGGTTCACGATGAAGCCCGGCCTGTCTTGCGCCACCACGGGCGTTCGTCCGAGTGCGCGCGCCAACTCCACGGCCTGGTCCACGAGATCCGGCCGTGTCTCGACGCCCGGGATCACCTCGACCAGCCGCATCAGCGGCGCGGGGTTGAAGAAGTGGATGCCGATCACGTCCTGAGGACGGCCGCACCCGGCCGCGATGCTGGTGACAGACAGCGTCGACGTGTTGGTAGCCAGCCTCGCCTCAGGGGCAGCCGCCGCCAAGTCCGCGAACAACGACCGCTTCAACTCGAGGCGCTCGGGCGCGGCCTCGATGGCCCAGGTCGCTTCCGCGGCGCCGTCAGGGCGCGTGTGTGTGCGGAGTCTGCCTAGCAGCGCCGCCGGCGGTTCGGCCAAGCGGCGCTTCGACTCCAGCATGCGAAGCGTGCTCTCGAGGTCGCGAGTGGCGCCGGCGAGGGCCTCCTCCGACGGGTCGATGAGCGTGACCGTGGCGCCCGCCTGCAGCAGTAACTGCGCGATCCCGCGCCCCATGGTTCCGGCGCCGACGACCGCGACCGACTGGCCGCCGAGCGGCAGGGACGACTCGGCGGGAAGAGCGGACGGGCGCGCCGCCGGCTGGGCGGGGTCGTTCACGGATCGCCTCCTGGAGGGGTTCCATCGCTTCGGGCCGACGACGGCGTCGCGGGCGCCTGCGCGCCGGGGCGGTGCTCGCCCGTGGGCGCGCGGAGCGTGGGCTGCTTCGTTCGGTCGAGATGATACCCCAGTGGGTCGCACCGTTCCGGCGCGGGGCAACGCCGGCAGGACACCGGGCGTGCGCGTTCGGCGTCAGCCCGCCGACCTGCCCTCACGTTCGAGCATCGCGTCGATCTGGTGCGCCAGGTGGAGCTTCGCCAGGGTCTCGGGTTGCGACAGCGGGGCGTCCAGCAGTTCTTCGATGCGCCGCAGACGGTAGCGCAGCGTGTTGACATGGATGTGCAGCTCCTCGGCCAAGGCGTTCTGGTCGCTCGGCGAGCGCAGGTACGCAACCAGCGTGCGCCACAGCTTGCCCTGCGCGTCGGCGCCCTTGACCGCTCCGATCATCCTGTCGCGCAGCGCGATCAGGTTCTCGACCGGCTGTTGCCGCAAGACCCAGTACACGGGGTCGAGTTCGTCGAACCACGCCATCCCACTGGCGCCCGGCACGGCCTGCAGCGCGAGGATGGCTTGGTGATAGGCGTCGGCGACGCCGGTGAGATCGGTGCGAGCGAGGCTGACGCCCAGGCGCACGTCCGGGAACACCGCGCTCTTCTCCGCCACCGCGGCTCGCATGGTGTTCAAGAGCGGTTCGCCGTGCGCGCGCGGCGAACCGCTGGCGAACACCCACAGGCAGTGGTCGGCGCGCGTCTCCGAGAGCACGCCGAGGCCGAGGGTCCGGAAGTACTCCTCGCCCGCCTCACGCATGCGCTCCAGACGATCGTGGCGCCGCACGTGCGCGCCCCGGCCGCCCCGCAACCGCGGCCCGACCTCGGCCACCGCGACCAGGTACGGCAGGTCCGGGCCGAGGCCGGCATCGACCAGCCGCGGCTCGAGCATCGCAGCGGCCTGCGGCCCCGCCAACCACTCGGCGAGCAGGGCGCTTCGGGCAGTGGAGTCGTGGCGAGCCTCGGCGCTTCGCTGCAGGGCGGTGGCGAGCAACAGCGTTCGCGTCAGCTCGAGCCAAGGGCGGGCGCGTTCGCTCGCGTCGAACGACACCAGCACGGCACGCAGCCGTTCTTGGGCGACGATGTGCAGCACCAACGCGTCGCGCCCCGCGAGGCGAACGACGCCTTCACGTAGCGACATGCCGGCGCCCTCGCTTCCCGCCTTCGCGGCGTCGTCGACGCCGCGCGGGCGCCAACCGACGTTGCCCGCGCGGGCCAAGACCTCACCCCAGGGCGCCAGCAGGACCAGGCTGGCGCCGCTCAGGAGGTGCACGCGTTCGAGCAGGTCGCGCTCGGGTTTTGCGCTCTCGAGCGCCTCCAGCAGGTACCGCTGAGGGGCGGTGATGCCGCGCAGTCCGTCCCCTGCGCCGTCGACCAGGGCCCGGAGCGCTGCCTCCTCGACGCGTTCCGGCGCCACCGTCGGGGGCGCTGCCAGCAGCGTGACCCCGAGTTCCGCGGCGCGCGCCCGCAACGAGTCGGGTACGGTCCGGCGTTGCGGCGTTCGGGCGTACACGAGCACGGACGGTGGCGGGTCGAACAACGGGTCGGAAGTTGGGCGCGGAACCGCGAACGGTGCGTCCGTCAGGCGCAGGTCGCCTGGCCCGAGCCACGGCCGCTCGTCGCTGCGGTCGGCCCAGCGCACCGTGTGGAAGACGGCTCCTGGGTCTCCGACGACGAGGTCGAGACCCAGGTCGCCTTGCGCCAGGAGCGTCGCGGCGGTCGCGGGTTCGGCGCGGGGAGCGTGGCGAGATGCCATCGCCCTATTGTACGAAACGCCAACGGGTGTGAGAAACGTTGAAGGTTTCCACGATTGACCCCTCTCGGTGCGCCTCCTACACTCGTACGAATCCATGATGACGAGTATCGATCCCAGGCTGTTCCGCGACGTGCTCGGCCGCTTCGCCACTGGCGTGACGGTCGTGACGGTGCGCGCACCGCACGACACGGCGGGCGAGCCCGCCGCCTTACGGGCGTCACCGGACGAGACGATCGCTCCGGCCACGGTGCACGGCATGACCGTCAACGCGTTCATGTCGGTGTCGCTGGATCCGCCGTTGGTGGCGGTCGGGATCGACCGCAAGGCGAAAGCGCACGCGGCGCTCCTCACGACGGATCGGTTCGGCATCAGCGTGCTCGAAGAGTCCCAGCGCGGTCTCTCGGATCAGTTCGCGGGTCGCCCCGTCCCGCAGCAGCACGACCCGTTCGTCTCGCTCGACGGGTTCCCCGTCGTCACCGGCGCCCTCGCGCAGATCGTCTGTCGCCGCTGGCGAACGATGGAAGCCGGCGACCACACGCTCTTCGTCGGCGAGGTCGAGGCGCTTCGGCACGACACCGGCGACCCGCTTCTGTACTTCGGCGGCCGGTACCGCGCGTTGTTGGATCCCGGAAGCGTCGGCTAGCGAGGCCGGGTCGCGCCGCCGGGTCGGGCCGCGCCGGCGGGTAGTGCCGCCGGGCCGCGCCGCCGGACAGCGCCGCCGGACAGCGCCGCCGGACAGTGCTGCCGGGTAGTGCCGCTGGGTCGCGCCGCTGCGTCGCGCCGCCGGGTCGCGACCATCGCGGCTGCGCCGGTCTGGTACGTTGACGCCAGTCGCGACGCCGACCCTAGGCGTTCTCGCGGGCGTGAGAGCGCCCGTCGCGCAGCGCCGCGCACGCCACCGCGCCACCACGTGAAGGCACCGTTCTCGGGTGTTCCGATCGAGGAGGCGACCTGGTTGGACGCCACCTCGGTGGACGTCCTTCGGTGGCGGGCGGCGATCGCCTGGAAGGTGGTGGCCAGCCGTGAACGATTCGCTCAAAGCCGCTCTCGCCGTCGTGAACGACAGCGCAGCGCAGTACGCCGAAGACCTGATGGAGTTCGTTCGGATCCCCAGCGTGAGCACCGACCCGGAGCGCCGGCCCGACATCGAGGCCGCGGCCGCATGGGTCGCGGGGCGCCTGGCGCGTGCCGGCGTGCCCGAGGTGCGGACCATGGAGACACCAGGCCACCCCGTGGTGCTGGGGCGTTGGCAGGTCGACCCGGAACTCCCCACGGTCATCGTGTACGGCCATTACGACGTGCAGCCGCCGGACCCGTTGGAGCTTTGGGAGTCCGAACCGTTCGAGCCGGAGGTGCGTGACGGTAAGGTCTACGGTCGTGGCGCGAGTGACGACAAGGGCGGCGTGTTGGTCGCGATCCAGGCCGTCGAGGCGCTGGCGCGTGCCGGCGGAGGCAAGCCGGGCATCAACGTCACCTTCCTGATCGAGGGGGAAGAAGAGGTCGGCAGCCCGAACTTGCCGGTGTTCCTCGACCAGCAGCGCGAGATCCTCAAGGCCGACTTGGCCATCAGCGCAGACGGCGGCATCCACGGAGTCGGGATCCCGTCGCTCACCGTCGGCTCACGCGGTCTGGCGGGCGTGCATGTCACGGTCCGGGGCGCCAACGCCGACCTGCACTCCGGCATGTACGGGGGCGCCGTGCCCAACCCGTTGATGGCGCTGGCGAACATCCTCGCCAGCATGCAAGACGACCAAGGCCGGATCCTGGTCGACGGGTTCCACGATGGGATCGCGGACGCCAGTCCTGCCGTATTGGAGGCCGTCGACGCCATCCCCGAGGACGAGCGGGCGGAGCTCGATCACATCGGGCTCGAACGTTGGTGGGGGGACCCCGACTACACGCCGATGGCGCGTCGCGTCGTGCGGCCGACGCTCGAGATCAACGGCATGTGGGGCGGCTTCCAAGGGGAGGGGATCAAGACGGTGCTCCCCAAGGAGGCGCACGCCAAGATCACCTGCCGGCTCGTCGTCGGCCAGGACCCGGACGCCGTCATCGCGGCGCTGGTCCGTCACGTCGAGTCCGTCGCTCCGAAGGACGTCGAGGTCACGGTGACGCCGCTTCCGGGCAAGGGCAAGGCGTATCAGATGCCGATCGACCATCCCGTCCTGCGCTTGGCGGGAGAAGCGATGGGTGCGGCGTACGGCCGCGAACCGTTCCCGGTGTGGACGGGCGGGACGGTGCCCGTGGCCGAGCAGTTCCAGAGCCTGCTGGGCATGTGGTGCCTGTACTACGCCTTCGGCGAGCCGGACAACGGTCTGCACGCACCGAACGAGTTCTTCCGCATCGGGACGTTGCGCACCGGCACCGAGGCGACCGTCCGCCTGTTGCATGCGTTGGGGGAACGGCCGGACGACTGGCTCGGCGTGTAGCCGACCGCTTGGACGCGTTCGCCGCCCGGGCACGCGCACCGGTCACGCGTCTCGATCGCGCTTCGCGATCCTCCGTATCGATCTTGCGCATCCATCTTGCGATGGCCGGCGGCAGCGTCCGCCGGCCACGCTGCTTGTCGAAGCGTACAGGTCGACTGGGGCAACTTGTGGACAGGCACCATTGCTTCTGCGTTCCTAGCGTACGTATCCTCGCGGCACGGTAATGAACTCCGTGTCCGCGCGCCGCTCGGCGACCGCGCGAGGCACGGGATCGACGTTCCAGCGCGAGCGGCCGAGCGCCGTCCAGGCCCGTTCCGCCGCGTCCGAGTCGGATCGCACGCGCACCATGGTGCGCGGTGTCCATCTCGGGCGGTGGAAGGTTCGGTGGCGAAGGCCGGAACCGACCGGAGGAGTGCATGCAAGCACCGAAGGGCTCCATCGTTCCCTTGCCCACGCCGTTCACCGGCGCGGACGCCCGCATCGACGAAGCTGCGCTGCGCGAGATCATCGCGTTCCAGATCCGTGAGGGTAGCCACGGCCTGAGTTGCACCGGCACGACGGGCGAGCCGTCGTCGTTGTCCGTCGACGAGCGCAAGCACGTCGTGGAGTTCGTGATTCGAGAGATCGACGGCCGCGTCCCGTTCGTTCCGGGCACCGGCAGCAACAACCTCGACGAGACCCTCGACATGACGCGCCACGCCGCCGCCCTCGGCGTCGACGGCGTGCTCGTGATCGCCCCCTATTACGTCCGCCCCAACCAGTCGAGCCTGTTCGCGTACTTCCGGACCGTTGCCGACGCGGTGCCGGACACGCCCGTGATCCTCTACAACATCCCCGGGCGCGCTGCGGTGGACATCGCCCCCGAGACCATCGGCCGGTTGCGTGAGGCGTGCCCCAACGTGGTGGGCGTCAAGCACGCCACCAAGAACCTCGACGACGTGTCCTACACCTTCGTGCACGCCGGCCGGGACTTCGGGGTCTACTGCGGCGCCGAGACCATGACCTACCCCATGCTCACGCTCGGGGGCAGCGGTCACATCAGCGCCACCGGCGTCGTCGCGCCGCGAGAGATCGCGCAGATGTACGACTTGGCCGCCGCCGGGAAGTGGGCCGAAGCGCGTGACCTGCACTTCCGCATGCTGGAGCTCAACGACGTGTTGTTCATCGAGGTCAACCCGGTGCCGCTGAAGACGGCCCTGTCGATGATGGGCCTGTGCGAGGCGAAGTGGCGCCTGCCGCTCGGGCCGATGGAGCCGGCGAACGAGCAGCGGCTGCGAGCCACCCTGGCGAAGTACGGCATCACCGCGAAGGCGCGTCCGGCATGAGCCCTTCCGGGAACGCCGCCCGGCGGCACCGCACCGGCCGCGTGATCGCAGGCGGCCGTCTCGAGCAGGTGTGGCAGGAAGACGACGGCGCCGTGGTGACGGCCTCCGGCCTGCGTCTGGACGAGTCGGCCGTGAGCTGGCTGCCGCCCTTCGAACCGGGCGCCATCCTGGCCGTGGCCCTCAACTACCGCGACCACGCCGCCGAGCTGTCCCTCGACGAACCCGATCAACCCGCGCTGTTCCCCAAGTTCCGCAACGCCCTGGTGGGTCACCGCGGGCAGATCGTGCGCCCGCGGGGGATCGAGTACATGCACTACGAGACCGAGCTCGCCGTGGTCATCGGCCGCTCGGCCCGACGCGTGCGCGAGGCCGACGCGCTCGACGTGGTCAAGGGGTACACGGTGGCGAACGACCTGGTGGTACGCGACTTCGTCATCAACCACTTCCGGCCGCCGATCAAGCCGAAGAACTTCGACACCTTCCTTCCGCTCGGACCGTGGCTCGTCGACGCCGCCGCCGTGCCCGACCCGCAGGACCTGCGCATCCGCACCTTCGTCAACGGTGAACAGCGCCAGGAGGGCCACACCGGCGACATGATCTACTCCGTCGCCGCCCTGATCGCCTTCGTCACCGAGTTCATGACGCTGCAGGAGAACGACGTGCTGCTCACCGGCACGCCCAAGGGCATCAGTCACGTGCACGCAGGGGACCGCATCCGCTGCGAGGTCGACGGCGTGGGCGCTCTGGTCAACGAGGTCGTTGCGGAAGAGGAGCTCGAGCACGAAGGTTCGGCGCACGGCGCGAGCCAGGAGGCGCGTTCGTGACGGCGGCGAACGCCGCGGCCGGCGCTCTCACGGCGGGCGACGCTCGCGAAGAGGCCGAGGCCGCGCTGGCGCGCCTCCTCGATGCCTGTGGCGTCGGTGACGGCGCCGAGCGCGCCATCGGCCACCTGATCGCGGGCCGCTGGGCGGCTGCGAGCGAAGACCGTTTCTTCACGAACAGCCCGACCGACGGCGCGCGCCTCTCCGCGGTGGCCGCGGGCGACGCCGAAGACGTGGCGCGCGCGGCGGAAGCGGCGACCGCGGCGTTCGACGACTGGCGCAAGCTCGCGCCGACGCGGCGGAAGCGGATCTTGCATCGTCTCGCCGACCTGATCGAAGCTCACGCCGACGAGATCGCTCTGCTCGAGGTGCTCGACACCGGACAACCGCTGCGCTTCATGCGGCAGGCCGCGGCGCGAGGAGCCGAGAACTTCCGCTTCTTCGCCGATCGCTGCGAGAGCGCGCAGGACGGGCGCGCGTTGCCTGCCGAAGGGTTCCTCAACTACACGCGCAGGCGCCCGATCGGACCGGTAGGCGTCATCACGCCGTGGAACACCCCGTTCATGCTGTCCACCTGGAAGATCGCCCCGGCGTTGGCCGCAGGGTGCACCGTGGTGCACAAGCCGGCCGAGTGGAGCCCGTTGACGGCCACGCTGCTAGCGCGCCTGGCGCTCGAGGCCGGCATCCCCGCCGGCGTCTGGAACGTCGTGCATGGTCTGGGAGAGTCGGCCGGCAAGGCGCTCACGGAACACCCCGACATCAAGGCCGTCGCGTTCGTGGGTGAGAGCGTGACGGGCAGCCGCATCATGGCGCAGGGCGCGCCCACGCTCAAGCGTGTGCACTTCGAACTGGGCGGCAAGAACCCGGTGGTGGTGTTCGATGACGCCGATCTCGAACGTGCTCTTGACGCAGCGGTGTTCATGATCTACAGCCTCAACGGCGAGCGCTGCACCTCGTCGAGCCGGCTGCTCGTCCAGCAGGGCGTCTATGACGCGTTCACGAAGGCGCTCGCGGAGCGCGCCAGGAGCATCCGCGTAGGCGACCCGTTCGATCCCGCCACCGAGGTCGGTCCGCTCATCCACCCCGACCATCACGCGAAGGTCGCTTCCTACGTCGCCCTGGCCGAGCAGGAAGGCGCGACGGTGGCGGCAGGCGGCGCCGCGCCTGCAGGCCTCGGCGGCACGTACGTGGCGCCGACGCTGTTCGTCGGCGCGCAGCCGAGCATGCGCATCGCGCAAGAGGAGATCTTCGGGCCGGTTCTCACCGCCATCCGGTTCGAGGACGAGGCCGACGCGCTCGACATCGCCAACGGCGTGCGGTACGGCCTGGCCGCCTACGTATGGACCAAGGACGTCGCTCGCGCGCACCGCTTCGCGCAAGAGCTCGAAGTGGGGATGGTGTGGGTCAACTCGCACAACGTCCGTCACCTGCCCACGCCGTTCGGTGGCATGAAGGCCAGCGGCGTCGGCCGCGACGGCGGTGACTACAGCTTCGACTTCTACATGGAAACGCAGAACGTCGCCGTCGCCCTGGGGGAGCACGCCATCCCGCGCCTGGGCGCCTGAGGAGGAGAGAAGTATGCCAGCTCGCACCGGCAAGCAGTTCCTAGAAGGCCTCAAGCGCAACCCGCCGAACATCTCGGTCGACGGCGAACGCGTCCAGGACCCGACCACGCACCCTGCCACCGCCTCGGCCGCGCGTTCCATCGCGGCGCTCTACGACCTGCAGCATCGCCCGGACCTGGTCGACGTGATGACGTACGAGAGCCCGACGACCGGTGACCGCGTCGGCATGAGCTTCCTCGAGACGAAGACGCAAGACGACCTTCGCAGGCGCGCCCGCATGCACAAGGTGTGGGCCGACGCCAGCCTCGGGTTCATCGGCCGCAGCCCCGACTACCTCAACGTGAACCTGATGGCCGCCGCCCGCGCCGCCGACTACTTCGCCCAGAACGACCCGCGCTTCGGCGAGAACATGCAGCGCTACTACGAGTACGTGCGCGAGAACGACCTCTGCCTGACGCACGCCCTCACCAACCCGCAGGTCAACCGTTCCGCCCGCGCCGACGAGCTCGCGGACCCCTACATCGCGCTCGGTCTCGTGCGCGAGACGAGCGAGGGCATCATCGTGCGCGGGGCGCGCATGATGGCGACGCTGCCGATCGCCGACGAGATCCTCATCTTCCCTTCCACCGTGCTCAAGGAGCAGGAGGAGATGACCCGCTACGCCCTGGCGTTCGCGGTGCCGTGCTCCACGCCGGGTCTCAGCTTCGTCTGTCGCGAGCCGCTCGACGTGGGTCGCGGCACGGAGGACCACCCGCTCGGGTCGCGCTTCGACGAGATGGACGCGCTGGTGGTGTTCGACGACGTGCTGGTGCCATGGGACCGCGTGTTCCTGATGAACGACGTCAAGCTCGCCAACCGCGCCTACGGCTCGACCGGCGCGGTGTACCACATGGCCCATCAGGTGGTGAACGTCAAGATCGCCAAGACCGAGGCGTTCTTGGGCGTCGCCCAGTCCATCGTCGAGGCCATCGGCAGCGCCCAGTTCCAACACGTCCAGCAGAAGATGAGCGAGATGATCATCACGCTCGAGATCCTCAAGGCGCTGCGCACGCAAGCCGAAGAGACCGCCGCGCTCGACGCCTACGGCACCATGACGCCGGGCAAGCAGGCGCTCGATGCCGCGCGCAACTACTTCCCGCAGGTCTACCCGCGCATGGTCGAGATCCTGCAGCTTCTCGCCGCCAGCGGTCTGATCATGATCCCTACCGAGGCCGAACGGAAGGGCCCGATGGCCGACGCCATCGACAAGTACCTGCAAGCGTCGAACCTTCCCGCCGACGAGCGCATCCGCCTGTTCCGGTTGGCATGGGACATGACCATCTCGTCGTTCGGCGGCCGTCAGAACCTGTACGAGAAGTACTTCTTCGGCGACCCCGTCCGTACGCAGTCGGCGCTCTACCAGGGTTACGACCTCTCGAAGTACGTCGAGCGCGTGCGCGCGTTCCTCGAGTCGGGCAGAAGCACGCCGGCCGGCACGGTCGAGACCGAGGCCGGCCAAGCCGCTCAGGCGGAGCGGAGGTGAGCCATGCCCCTTCGTGACGCCAACGCTTCGCCGCCGTTCGATGTCCTGCGCGTGTCGCACGTCGAACTCGGCGTGGCCGATCTCGAGAGGTCGGCGGACTTCTACGTCGGCGCCTTGGGGTTCGTCGAGACGGCGCGCGAAGATGACGCGCTCTACCTGCGTGGCCTCGAGGACCGCAGCCACCATTGCCTGGTGTTGCGCAAGACGAACCCAGGGACCTGTCTGCGCCTCGGCTTCCGCGTCCGCAGCGAGGAAGACCTGGACCGCGCCCATGCCTTCTTCCAGGAGCGCGGATCGGAGGCGCGGTTCCGGACGCCGACGGGGCAGGGTCGAACGCTGGAGACCCGCGACCCCTTCGGCGTGCCGCTGGCCTTCTATGCCAGCCAGACGCCGGTCGAGCGCATGCTCCAGAACTACGGCGCGTATCACGGCGCAGCGCCGCAGCGGATCGATCACGTCAACGCCTTCGCCGCCGACCTGCAGGCGACCCACGACTTCTACGCCGGCGAGCTCGGCTTCCGCACCAGTGAGTACACCGACACCGACGAGGCCGAGCCGCGCCTGTGGGCCGTGTGGATGCACCGCAAGGGCAACGTGCACGACCTCGCGCTGACCAACGGCGTCGGCCCGCGGTTGCATCACGTCGGCGTGTGGGTGCGGGGGGAACTCGACATCCTGCACGCGTGCGACGTGCTCGCGACCAGCGGCTGGCGGCAGGCGCTCGAGCGCGGCCCGGGCAGGCATGGCATCTCCAACGCCTTCTTCCTGTACTTGCGCGATCCCGATGGGCACCGCGTCGAGCTGTTTACCGGCGACTACCGCACGATGGATCCCGACTTCGCGCCGGTAGGCTGGAAGATGGACGACCCGCAACGCCAGACCCTATGGGGCCACCCTGCCCCGAAGTCGTGGTTCGAGGAGGGCAGCCCGTTCGAGGGCGTCGCCCCCGAAGACCCCGCCATGCCGCTCCGGCCGATGGTCGCGCGATGAACGCGACGTCGACCACGGCACGTTCGCTCAAGGCACGTCCGACCGCGTCCACCCTGGCCGCGTCGCGCGCACGCACAGAAGGAGGAAGTCCCATGATCCGTCGTATCGCAAAGACTCTTCTCGCCGCCGTCTTGGTCTTCGGCGCCAGCGCGTTCGCGCAGGAGACCATCCGCATCGGCGCCGTCGCCTCCGCGACCGGCCCGGCCTCCGCCCTCGGGGAACCCGAGGCGAACACGTTCCGCATGCTGCAGGACGTCATCAACGCGCAAGGTGGGTTCGCCGGCATCCCCGTCGAGATCATCTTCCTCGACAGCGCCACGGACACCGCCCAGGCGGTCACCAACGTCAACCGCCTGATCGAGGAGAACGACGTCCACGCGGTGATCTGCTGCACCATCACCGCGAACTCGCTGGCCATCATCGACCCGGTGCAGGCGGCGCAGGTTCCCAACATCAGCATGGCCGCCTCGGCTGCCATCATCGAGCCGGTCGCAGAGCGCCACTGGGTGTTCAAGACCCCGCAGACCGACCGCCTCATGATCAGCGGCATCGTCGAGGACATGGCCGCCAGCGGACTTCGGACCCTGGCGTTCCTTGGCATCGACGACGCCTACGGTGAAGGCGGCCTGGTCGAGCTGAACGCCGCCATCGAAGGTACCGACATCGAAGTCGTGGCCGTCGAGCGCTACGGTCGCTCCGACACCAACGTCACGGCGCAGGTCCTGAGCGCCACGCTGCGTCGCCCCGACGCCGTCCTGATCTGGGGCGTCGTGCGTGACTCCGCGCTGGTCGTCGAGGAGCTCGCCGGCCGCAACTACCAGGGCCAGGTCTACGTCAGCCACGGTGTCGGCAACCCGAGCTTCCTGGAACTCGCCGGTGACGCCGCCGAAGGCGTGCGCTTGCCGATCGGCCCGATGATCGTGGTCGACGAACTCGCCGATGACAACGAGATCAAGCCCGTCGCGCAGGCCTACGTCGATGCCTACGAGGCGGTCTACGGCGAAGGCACCGCCAGCACCTTCGGCGGCCACGCCTGGGACGCCGTGAAGGCCATCGAGTTGGCCGTCGAGTACGCCGTGGCCAACGGAACGCTCGACCTCTCCGACACCGCTGGGGCGCGCGCGGCCATCCGTGACGCGCTCGAGGCGATGCCCGCCTTCGTGGGCGTCGGCGGCGTGTTCGACTACACCGCCGAAGACCACCTCGGCCTCGACACGCGCGCGCTCGTGATCGTCGAGATCCAGGGTGGCGACTGGACGTTCGTGCGCTGATCCTCGCGGCTTCGGCCTCCGTTCCCGTCCCGGACTCAGGGTCCGGGACGGGAACGCGATGGCCGAGCCGAAGCCGCAGTGGCGCGGCGGGGGCGGAGCCCTACCCGCCGCGGCTCTGCCCCTCGCTGCGGCCACCGGCGCGCACGGGTCCTGAACGGAAACCGATCTTGCTCGATATCCCGCTCATCCTCTTCTTCGAGGGCATCACCAACGGCGCCATCTACGCGCTGATGGCCCTCGGGATCGTGGTGCTCTACTCCGTCACGAACGTCATCAACGTCGCTCAAGGCGAGTTCGTGATGCTCTCTGCGCTCACCGTCGCCAGCCTTCGGGCAGGCGCGGTTCCCGGAACGGTCTACATCGTCATGGCGGGCTTGCTGCTCTGGGGCCTGTTCGACGCGTTCGGGCACGCGCGCAGGCGCGCCTTCAGGCGCGCAGCTCTGGCGCTCGTACTACCGCTGATCGTCGCGGGCGCCGTCTATGTCATCGTCGTCCTGGCGAGCCGCGCCGGCTTGCCGTATCTGTTGCAGATCGCCCTTGCCATCGGCCTCACCACGCTGTTGGGCCCGATCACCTACCGCGTCGTGGTCCAACCGCTGCCGCGCGCCGCCGTCGTCGTCTACCTGATCCTCGCGATCGGCCTCCACTTGGCCCTCACGGGCTTCGGCCTCGCGTTCTGGGGCCCACAACCGTACGTCATCCCCCCCTTCCAGAAGGGCGGGTTCTCCATCGGCGCCGCGTACCTCGACGCGCAGGACGTGTGGCTGCTGGCCATCGCGGGCGCGCTCATGATCGCGCTCTGGTGGTTCTTCGGTCGGACGCTGCAAGGCAAGGCGCTGCGGGCGGCATCGGTGAACCGCCTGGGCGCGCGCCTGTCCGGCATCAGCGTGGTGCGCGCCGGCAGCGTGGCGTTCACGCTCTCCGTGTTCCTCAGCGCCGTGGCCGGCATCCTGATCACGCCGATCACGAAGATGGTGTACGACTTCGGCTTCCTGCTCGGCCTCAAGGGGTTCGTCGGCGCCATCATCGGCGGCCTGGTGAACCCGGCGCTGGCGGTGGCGGGAGCGCTCTTCGTCGGCGTCGCCGAGCAGTTCAGCGCGTTCTACGTCAGCTCGGCCTACAAGGACGTGCTGGTCTTCCTGCTGATCATCCCCGTGCTGCTCGTGCGGTCGCTTCAGCATCTGGACTTCGAGGAGCACGTCGAATGACCCGGGGCACGCTCGTTCGAGGCGGCCTGCTGGCGGCCTTCGTCCTCGCTCTGGTCCTCATGCCGCTTCTGGCAGGACCGTTCACGCTTCGGCTCGTGAACCTCATCGGGATGTACGGCCTTGTCGTGATGGGTCTCGTGCTGCTCACCGGATACGCGGGCCTGGCTTCCTTGGGCCAGGCGGCGTTCGTGGGCACGAGCGCCTACATGGCCGGCATCCTGGCGAGCCGCTTCGAGGTGGGGCCGTGGCTCTCGCTGGTGGCGGGCGTCGTGACGTCGGTGCTGGTGGCATGGTTGATCGGTCTGGTGACGCTGCGTCTGAAGGGGCACTTCCTCGCGCTCGCCACGCTCGCATGGGGCCTCGTCATCACCGGCGTGCTTCGGAACTGGATCCCCGTCACGGGCGGGAACTCCGGCTTCGGCGGCGCGACCGGTCATCGCTTCCCGCCACTTTCGTTGTTCGGCAACGAGTTGCGAGGCGACCGCGCCTACTTCGTGCTCGTGTGGGTCGTGGTGCTGCTGGTGTTGTGGGCGCTCTCCAACCTGATGCGCTCGCGCATGGGACGGGCCATCAAGAGCCTCCGCACCGGATCGGTCGCGGCCGCGAGCTTCGGCGTGGACGTCCAGCGCCTGAAGATGGTGACGTTCTTGCTCGCTGCCGGCCTGGCCGGCCTCTCGGGCGGCCTCCACGCATTCCGCGAGCTGTTCTTGGTGCCCGGCGTGGCGAGCCTGAACGCCAGCATCGACTTCTTGATCATGGCGGTCATCGGTGGCATCTCGAGCCTCTGGGGCGCCCTCTTCGGCGCCGGGGCGTTCGTGCTGCTCAAGGAGCAACTGCAGCAGGTCATGCCGGCGCTCCTTGGGCGCACCGGCAACTACGAGATCATCGCGTTCGGTTTCATCGTCATCCTGGTACTGCACCGCGCGCGCCGCGGCGTGATGCCGATGCTCGCGCGGCTGCTGCCCGAGCCGCCACCAGCGCCCGTGGACGAAGACGCCGCGCCGCTCCCGCCGCGCCCGGTCACGACGACCTACGGCCCACTGTTGGAACTGAAAGAGGTCGGCCGCACGTTCGGGGGCCTGGCCGCCGTTCAGGACCTGAGCTTCCATGTCGGTCAGGGCGAGGTCGTAGGACTCATCGGCCCGAACGGCGCCGGCAAGACCACGGTGTTCAACCTCGTCACCGGCGTGCTCGACGTGAGCAGCGGCGAGATCGCGTTCGCCGGTTCATCGATCCACAAGCGCCCCCCGCACGTCATCGCACGGCGTGGTCTTGCCAGGACGTTCCAGCATCTGAACGTCATCGGGAACATGACCCTGCTCGAGAACGTCGCGTTGGGCGCGTACGGACGTACCCGCTCGGGCCTCGTCGAGGGCATGCTGGGCCTGGACCGCGACGAGGCGCGCCGGACGCGCGCCGACGCCATGCGCCAACTGCGGCGCGTGGGCTTGGGCGACGCCGCGTTCCAGACCGCCGACAGCCTTCCGCTCGGCAAGGCGCGTCTGCTCGAGGTGGCGCGCGCTCTGATGGCGGACCCGGTGTTGCTGCTGCTCGACGAGCCGGCGGCGGGCCTTCGCAAGCACGAGAAGGAAGAGCTCAAGACGCTCGTGCGGCGGCTACGAGCGGAGGGCGTGACGATCCTCCTGGTGGAGCACGACATGGACGTGGTGATGGAACTCGCGGATCGCATCGTGGTCATGAACCATGGCCAGAAGCTGGCGGAGGGTACGCCGGACGAGGTCAGGCGCGATGCCCTCGTGCTCGAGGCGTATCTCGGCAGGGAGGCGGCGTGAGCAAGGCGGCGACGACCGGACCCCAGGCGACGCGCGCCCAAGACCGTGCCAGTACCGAGCGGCATGTCCTCGCCACCGAAGCGGCGCGCGCCGCTTCACCCGACGCGGTGTTGGTTGCGAAGGGTGTGAGCGTGCGCTACGGCAGCGTGCAGGCGCTCGACGCGGTCGACGTCAGCGTGCTTGCAGGCGAGCTGGTGACGGTCATCGGCGCGAACGGGGCGGGCAAGTCGAGTCTCGTGAACGCGTTGGTGGGTGTGGTGCCCAAGGCCGGGGGCAGCGTGAGCTTCCGCGGCCAGGACATCACCGAGGCCGTGCCGGAGCATCTGGTGGGCCGGGGCGTGGTGTTGGTTCCCGAGCGGCGCGAGTTGTTCGCGGCGCTCAGCGTCGAGGACAACCTCCGACTCGGGGCGTTCGCGCGCGTGATGAAGAGCGCCGGCGGCGTCTTCGGGGGCGCGGCCCATCGCGCCGTCGCCGAAGACTTGGGGCGCGTCTACGACACCTTCCCGCGCCTCGCGGAGCGTCACCGCCAGGTGGCAGGCACGATGTCGGGTGGCGAGCAACAGATGCTCGCCATCGGCCGCGCCATGATGGCCCGCCCGGCGTTGCTGCTGCTCGACGAGCCGAGCCTCGGCCTGGCGCCGCTCATCGTCGAGGAGATCTTCCGCGTGGTGACCATGCTGAAGGAGAGCGGTTCGACCGTACTCCTGATCGAACAGAACGCTCGCGCGGCGTTGCGTTTGGCCGACCACGCCTACCTCCTGGAGACGGGCTCGGTGGTGCTGGGCGCGCCTGCCGACGAACTGGCGCGCGACGAGCGCGTGGCGCAGGCGTACCTGGGTCTCGGGGGCGCCG
>CAZOTV010000004.1:29281-30349 GCA_964582795.1 uncultured bacterium | reverse complement strand
AGCGCCCCGCCGCCGACCCGGGGCGGACACCGACGACGTAGCGGCCCGCCCGCTGCCGGGCGGGAACCTGCTCGCCGTCAGTCGGGAACGCGCCCACCGTCGGGTGGGAACTCGCCCGCCGTCAGTCGGAAACTCGCCCGCCGTCGGGTGGGAACTCGCCTGCTGCCGGGCGGGAAGTCGAGGAGCCGTTCGCTACAGACTCCGCAGTACCTTCAGGTCCCGCTCGTGACCGCCTTCGTCGTCACCTAGCGGGGTCTCGAGGATCATCGGCATCGTCTCGAAGCGCTCGTCGTGCGTCACGCGGGCGAAGAACGCCGTACCGATGGCGCCCTGTCCGATGTTCTCGTGGCGGTCCTTGCGGCTGCCGAGCGGGTGCTTGGAGTCGTTCAGGTGGATGCAAGCGAGATGCTCGAGGCCGATCGCGTCGTCGAACGCCCCAAGCGTGGCCTCGTACCCGTCTTCGTCGGTCAGGTCGTAGCCGGCGGCGTAGGCGTGGCAGGAATCGAGGCACACCCCGACCCGGTCCGGAGCGTCGAGCATCGCGCGGATCGCCGCGATCTCCTCGAAGCGGGCGCCAAGCGTGCTGCCTTGGCCGGCGGTGTTCTCGAGCAGGACGCGCGTCACGCTCTCCGGCGTGGCTTCCAGCACGGTGGTCAACACCTCGTCCAGCGCGCGGGCGATGCGGTCGATCCCTTCGCTCGCCCCGCTTCCGAGATGGGCGCCCGGATGCAGCACGAGGCCGGAAACGCCCAGTCGCTCGCAGCGCACGAGCTCGTCCGCCAGGCCGGTGCGGGACTTCGACCGGACGTCCTCGTTGGGGGACCCGAGGTTGATGAGGTACGCCGCGTGCGCGACCACCGGCTGCGGCCGCTTCGCGTGGGCGTTGCGGAACGCCGTGACGTCGTCGTCCGAGAGCGCTTTGCCTCTCCACTGGTTGGGGCTCTTCACGAAGATCTGCAGCGCGTCGCAGGCGATCTCCTCGCCACGCTCGAAGGCTCTGGCGACTCCGCCGGCGGTGGATACGTGCGCTCCGAGCTTGGCCATGAGGGCGAGTCTACCAGGGGCTCC
>CAZOTV010000004.1:0-29181 GCA_964582795.1 uncultured bacterium | reverse complement strand
CGGTGGATACGTGCGCTCCGAGCTTGGCCATGAGGGCGAGTCTACCAGGGGCTCCTGAGGGGTCCGGGCGCGGGAGGAGCCTGCCGTGGAAGGAGCCTGCCGTGGAAGGAGCCTGCCGCGGAACGAGCCGCCCGCGGGAGGAGCCCCCGGCACGGGCGGAGCCCCCTGGCGCAGGAGGGTCCCCCGGCGCCGGGCGAGGCGTGCGACAAGGCCGGTGGTAGACTCTGCCGCGTGGTACGGGCCTTCCTCACCGACCCCGATCCCGAATCGCTTGCGGCGTTCCTCGACGAGCACCTTCGCGCAGGCGACGCCCTGGTCCAGGTGGCGGGCGCATGCGAGGTGCTCTACTCCGGGCGCGCTGCCAGCGTGGCGGAGGCCGGCGACTACCTCGTGCTGGTGAAGGCGGACGGAAGCGTCCAGGTGCAGGGCCATCGTGGCGTCAAGCCGGTGAACTGGCAACCACGCACCGACGACCTCAGGATCACGCTCGAGGACGGCGTGGCCGTCATGGTGGCCGAACGGTTCACTCCGCCGGAGATGGTCCGCGTCGCCTTCCTTCAGCCGGCGCTGGCGCAGGCGCTGGTGTTGCGGGAGAACGGCGGGTTCGTCCTGATGGGGAGCGAGGCGGAGATGCAGCGGGCGCTGGCGCGCCACCCCGAGGTCATCGAACCCGGGCTCACCGTACTGCACATGGAACTGCCCACCGACGTCGGTGGGATCGACCTGTTGGCGCGGGACCCGGACGGTCGGCTGGTGGTCGTCGAACTCAAGCGCGGTAAGGCGAACCACGAGGCGGTGCATCAACTCAGCCGGTACGTGGAGCGTGTTCGAGCGCTGGTGGGCGGCGAGGTCCGTGGCGTTCTGGCAGCGCCCGACGTCACCGGACCCGCGATGAACCGCCTTGGCGACCTCGGACTCGAGTTCCGCGAGGTCACGGCGCTCCCCGACATGGTCGATGACGGCCCGTCGCAGCCCACGTTGTTCGTCTGAGGTCCCAGATTCACGGCCTGAACTGCAGGTCTGGCGGGGGCGCGGCGCCGCCGCTACGGTACACTCCGGTCGTCCATGCCTCGTGCATCATCGCCCCCGGACCTGTTGAACCTCGCGCGTCTCGTGTTGCGCCTCTCCCGTGCGCTGGAACGGAACGTGGACAGCACGTTACGGCCCACCGTCGGCATGAGCGTGACGGAGTACTTGGTGCTTCGCGTGATCGAGGACGGGGCGGCGTACCCCAGCGCCGTCGCAGCGCAGCTCAACCTTCCACCGGCCAGCGTCAGCCGTACGCTCGACCGGCTCGAGGAGCAGGACTTGGTGAAGCGCTCCGTCGACGCCGCCGATCAGCGGCGCTACCTGCTGGACGTCACGCCTGCGGGCACCGATCGAGCAGCGCACGCGCGCTCACTTCTGCGCGAGCAACTTCGCGACGCGTACGACCACGTTCCGAACGCCGTGCTGCACTCGGCCATCGACGAGTTGCGCACGCTTCTGGCGGCGATGGAAGCACGCGAGACTCGCTAGGCGCACCGGCCGCGGGGTTCGCCCGGGTGGCGCCACCTCGACGTCTCGGACACGACGCGCGGAGTCGCGGTTCGCCGCCCCGTCTCAGCGCGCGCGCACGTACTGCCGCGGCCAGATCGCATCGCCTTCCACCTCGAGCTTCCTGGCGGCGTCGAGGGGCCAGTGTGGATGCCGCAGCAACTCGCGGCCGAGGAGTACCAGGTCGGCCTGGCCGTCCGCGACGATCTTCTCGGCCTGGTCTGCTTCGGTGATCAGGCCGACGGCGCCGCTCGGCATGCCGGCCTCACGACGGACCCGCTCCGCGAACGGCACTTGATACCCGGGCGCCGTCGGCACCTTGACGCCGGGCACCAGACCACCGGAGGAGCAGTCCATCAGGTCGACGCCGAGCGGCACGAGGTCGCGCGCCAGGCGCACCGTGTCGTCCGGCGTCCAGCCTCCCTGCACCCAGTCGGTGGCCGAGACGCGCACGAAGAGCGGCTTCTCGCTCGGCCACACCTCCCTCACGCCGGTCACGACCTCGCGCACGAGCCGGGTGCGTCCCTCGAAGTCGCCGCCGTACCCGTCTTCGCGCCGGTTCGTGAGGGGGGACAGGAAGCTGTGGAGCAGGTAGCCGTGGGCGGCGTGGATCTCGACGATGTCGAACCCGGCTCGGTCGGCGCGCTGCGCCGCATCGGCGAAGGCGGCCACGACTTCCTCGAGGTCGCTCCCCGTTGCTTCGCGGGGCGTCGGCCACTCCCGATGGAACGCTTCGGCCGTGGGGCCGATCACGTCCCAACCACCTTCTGCGTGCGGGACGGCGCCGCGACGCTCCGCCCATGGCCTGAAGGTGCTCGCCTTGCGCCCAGCGTGGGCCAACTGCACACCCGCCAACGCGCCATGGTCCTGGACGAACCGGACGGCGCGAGCGAGCGGCGCGATCTGGTCGTCGTTCCACAGCCCCAGGTCCTCCGGGCTGATGCGGCCGCGCGCCTCCACCGCCGTGGCCTCGGTCAGGACGATGCCGGCCCCGCCCGTGGCGAAGCCGCCGAGATGCACCAGGTGCCAGTCGTTGGCGAATCCGTCTCGGGCGCTGTACTGACACATGGGCGAGACCACGATGCGGTTGCGCGTGCGACGGGAGCGTAGTCGAAGCGGTTCGAAGAGGGCTGCCATGACGCTCATCATGACCGCGGCGCCGGACGCGCGGTGTCGTTCACGCTCGGCGCACGGGGGCCGGCCACGCCCGCATGAAGTTGCCCACGGTTCGGACGCCACCCTCGCTGCTAGACTGACGCGGCATGCCGCTGTTCCGGAAAGACCCGTTCGGCCGCGCGTGGGTGCTCTTGTCGCCCGAACGCGGCCTCGAATCGTCGGACTTCGGCAGCGTCCCGCCTTCGCCGGCGACCTCACCACTCTCGCCCGGGAACGAGGGCCGCGTCGGGGCCGAGATCGCCTCCGTGCAGCCGACGGCGGCGGAGAGCGACCGGCCGGAGTGGCGCATGCGGGTCATCGAGCATCCCGCTCGGCTGGTGGGTCCGCGCCCGTTCGCGCTGGAAGGAGAGGAACTCTTCCTGCACGGGCCTTCTGCCGGCCACCACGAGATCATCGTGGAACACCCCGACGCGCGGCTGCGTCTGGAGACGATGCCGCGCCAACACCTCACCGAGGTCTTGAAGCTCTACCGCGACCGCTTGGCCCTTGCCGCCGAGCGGCCGGGCATCCGCCACGTGCAGCTCACGCGCAACGTCGGTCAGGCGGCCGGCGCCCTCTTCGACCATCCCCACGCGCAGGTTCTGGCCGTGCCGGTCGGGAACCGCTGGGTCGAGGAAGAGGTCGAGGTCGCCGGTGAGTATCACCAAGAGCACGGTCGCTGCCTCTACTGCGCCGTGCTGGACCGCGAGCGCGAGTTGCGCCAGAGGATCGTCAGCCAGAACGAAGCGTTCGTCGTGCTCGCGCCGTTCGCGTCGAAGACACCGTTCGAGACGTGGGTACTGCCGTTGCGTCACGACAGCGCCTTCCACGCCGCGCCGTCGAACACGCTGGGGCAGCTGGCCGACATCCTCCAGGTGCTCGTACGCGGCCTCAACGCCGCGCTCGATCATCCGCCGTACAACCTGGTGGTCCACACCATCACCACCCCCAACCGGCCGGACTTCCACTGGCACATCGAGGTCCTGCCGCGCCTGACGCATCAGGCAGGTTTCGATTGGGGCACGGGCTTCTTCGTGAACCCGACGCCGCCCGAGGACGCGGTGCGGTTCTTGAGAGAGGCGCTGGCCATGCAAGAGGTCCAGCCGTGAGCGAGGAGATCGGCAGCAGGCGCCTGAACCCGATCCTGGTGACCCTCGCGGCGATCGGCTGCCTGCATCTGATCTACATCGGCCTCGTCGAGGCGGATCGCGCCGTCGTGCAGCGCCGTGAGATCACGCGCCTCGAGCGCGAGGTGGCCGCGTTGACGGCCGAGGTCGACGCCCTGGAGGAGATCGCTGCCCACGCGGACGACGAGGTGTTCCGCGAGCTGCTCGCGCGCAAGCAAGGCTTCATCCACCCGGACGAGCTTCGGGTCGTCACGCAATCGTCGCCCTGACGCAGGCGCTCCCCGGTTCCGCCGGCGGGGCGCGGTATCCTGGCCAGACGACCCGGAGGCGTACCGCGTGACCGACGACACCCTTGCCTGGATGAACGAACTCACCGCCGAGATGGAGGAGCGCCGCAAGGTCGTGGCTCAGGGCGGCGGCCCCGCGCGGATCCGGAAGCAGCACGAGGCCGGCAAGCTGACCGCGCGGGAGCGCATCGCCGCGCTGCTCGACGAGGGCAGCTTCGTCGAGCTCGGCGTGTTCGTCGCGCATCGCGGCGGCGACCTGATGGACGGCATCGAGGCGCCCGGGGAAGGGGTCGTCACCGGGTACGGCACCGTCCACGGACGGACGGTGTACGTCTTCAGCCAGGACTTCACGGTCCTCGGCGGCAGCCTCGGCAAGATGCACGGCCGCAAGATCGCCAACGTCATGGACCTCGCGGCGCGCACCGGCGCGCCCATCATCGGCCTCAACGACTCCGCCGGCGCGCGCATCCAGGAAGGCGTCGACTCGCTCTCGGGCTACGGAGAGGTGTTCTACCGCAACGCGATCTACTCCGGCGTCGTTCCGCAGATCTCGGCCATCCTCGGCCCTTGCGCCGGGGGCGCCGTGTACAGCCCCGCCATGACCGACTTCGTGGTCATGGCGAAGGGCAGCTCGTACATGTTCATCACCGGCCCCGAGGTGATCAAGTCCGTCACCAAGGAAGACGTCACGTTCGAGGAGTTGGGCGGCGCCGACGTGCACACCAAGGTCTCCGGCGTGGCCCACTTCGAGGAGGCCGACGACGAAGCGGTCTTGGCGCGTATCCGCGAGCTGCTGACCTTCCTGCCGCAGTCGGCGCGCGAGAAGCCACCCGTTCGCGCCACGAGCGATCCCGTAGACCGCGAGACGCCGGAGCTTCTCTCGATCGTGCATCCGGACCAGCGCAGGCCGTACCCGATGATCGAGGTGGTGCGGGCCTTGGTCGACGACCGCCGGTTCGTCGAGGTCCAACCGGACTTCGCCCGGAACATCATCGTCGGCTTCGCGCACATCGGCGGGCAGCCGGTCGGGGTGGTGGCGAACAACCCGCGTCATCTCGCCGGGACGCTGAACATCGACGCGTCGGACAAGGCCGCGCGCTTCATCCGCACCTGCGATGCCTTCAACGTGCCGATCGTGACGTTCGTCGACGTGACCGGGTTCCTTCCGGGCGTAGCGCAAGAGCATGCCGGCATCATCCGGCACGGCGCCAAGATGCTCTACGCCTACGCCGAGGCCACCGTCCCCAAGATCACCGTCATCGTGCGCAAGAGCTACGGCGGCGCCTACCTCGCGATGAACTCGCAGGACATGGGCGCCGACGTGGTGCTTGCCTGGCCGACGGGCGCGGTGGCGGTCATGGGAGCGGAAGGCGCGGCCAACATCATCTACCGCCGCGAGATCCAAGCCTCGAAAGACAAGGCCGCCACGCGCGCGGCGAAGATCGCCGAGTACCGCGCGCGCTTCGACAATCCCTACGTCGCCGCCGGGCGTGGCTACATCGATGACGTGATCGAGCCGCAGCACACGCGCTCCGCGCTCGTGCGTCACTTGCGCATGCTCGCGACCAAGGAAGAGTCGCGGCCGTACCGCAAGCACGGCAACATGCCGCTCTGAGCTGCGGGTGGCGGTCTCCGGTGACCGTGTCCTCAGCGACCCGCCGACCGGGGCGCCATCTTCGAGCGACGCGCCACCTCTCATGAACGAGGAGTACGCATGAACATCGCCGGATTCGACACTTCCCGCCTGACCGACCTGTGGGTCCAGTATGGCCTCAACGTCGTGGGGGCCATCCTCATCCTGATCGTGGGTTGGGTGGTGGCGTCCTGGGCCGCGCGCCTGGCCAAGGCCGGCCTGTCGCGCAGCGGGCGCGTGGACACGACGGTGGTGGTGGTGCTCTCGCGCGCCGTTCGCTGGCTCGTCTTGGCCTTCACGCTGGTGGCGGTGCTCAACCGTTTCGGGGTGCAGACCACCAGCATCGTCGCGCTGCTCGGCGCCGCGGGCCTGGCCGTGGGGTTGGCGCTGCAGGGCACGCTGTCGAACGTGGCGGCGGGCCTGATGGTACTGATGCTCAGACCGTTCCGCCTCGGGGACGCGGTGGATGTCGGCGGCACCGGGGGGACGGTCGACGACATCGGACTGTTCACCACCCGCCTGACGACGTTCGACGGTGTCGTGGTGCACCTGCCGAACGCACAGGTCTGGGGAGAGAAGATCCAGAACTACACGCAGGCGGGCAAGCGCCGCTTCGACCTGGTGGTGGGCATCGGCTACGGAGACGACATCGGCAAGGCGCTCGAGGCCATGCGCGCCTTGGTGTCGTCCGACGACCGCGTGCTCGCCGAGCCGGAGCCGATCTACGTCGTGACCGGACTCGGAGACAGCGCGGTGAACGTCATGGCACGGTACTGGACCGCGCCGGACGACTACTGGACGACGCGCTTCGACCTCACCCGAAGCGTCAAGGAACGGTTCGACGCCGAGGACATCGCCATCCCCTTCCCGCAGCGAGACCTCCACCTGGCGCCGGGCGCCACGCTCAAGGTCGAGCAGGCCTGAGCGGGGTCGGTCAGGTGCGCGGTGCGCGCCTGCGCCACGTCGGAAGGTAGAAGGCGAGGGCGACGAGCACGAGGGCGGCGGTCGCCAACCACGCGTTGCGGTACGCCGCGACCAGTGCACCGCCGTCTTGGGCGGCGGCGCCGGCGTCCACCACGTTGCCGATGGCCCACTGCAGCGCGAAGCCGCCGAGGAACATGAACAGGTTGATGAAGGTCACGGCGCGGCCGGTGAGGTTGGCAGGCAACGCGGACGTGGCCTGGCCGTAGAGCTGGGTCGAGAACGCACCGGAAGCGGCGAAGACGAACAGCAGGAGGCCGAGCACGAGCGGCGGCGCGACGGTGGCGAGGAACGCGAGCGCTACCTGCGCCACCACGTTCACCACGGCGGCCACCGCCACGACCGGTGGAGCCCCGAACCGCTCCACCACCCAGCCGGACACGAAGAAGCCAAGGACCAAGCCAACACCGACGAACAGGAGCAGGTTGCTGGCCGCGAGGTTCGTGAGGCCCACCGCCTCTTCCAGGTACGGCCCTGCCCACAGCGTCTGGTACGCGAAGGTGGTTCCCATCAAGGCGAACGCCATCCCAGCCATGCGCCAGGCGACGACGCTTCGGAAGATGCGGCCGAAGCCGGCTGGCACCGCCCGTGCGCTCTGTGCCGGCGGTGTGCCCGGCGCCGACGGTGTGCCCGGCGCACCCGCCGCGTCCGCCTTCGTTGGGCCCGGAGTCCGCGCGACCAGCGCGATCGTCGCGGCCGACAGAAGCAGCGCGCCCGCGCCTCCGGTGAACACGCCGCGCCATCCGAACGCGTCTGCCAGGTGCGCCAAGGGCGCCGTGGCGATCAGGGCGCCCGAGGAGCCGACCGCGACGAGCATGCCCGAGACGCGCGCGAAGCGTGTCGGTGGCAGCAGCTGCGACAGCGCCTTGAGACCACCCATGAGGATCCCGGCGGTGCCGACGCCCAGCAACGTTCGACCCAGCGCGAGGCGGGCGAACCCGTCGGCACTGGCGAACGCGAGGGAACCGACGACCCCGACGAGCATCAGTGCCGGCGTGGCCACGCGCGGGGGGAAGCGGTCGACGAGCGCACCGAACGGCAACTGGGCGAGCGCGAACGCGCCGAAGAAGAGGCTGCTCATCAGCCCCAGCTGGGCCGGGTCGAGGTTGAGCGCGACGCGAAGGTCCTCGGCGATGACGGCGTTGGCGGAACGGAAGAAGTAGGAGAGGATGTGCGCGGCGGCGAAGACCGCGAAGACCCGGATGGCGTGCGACACGATGCGCACGAGCATACCAACCGGAACCGTTCACCGGCGAAGCGGAAGGTGGTCGCGCGAGGCGTGGGTCTCGCGCAGGTGTCAGGCGATCTCGCGCAGGTCTTCCATCACCTGCCAGCCGACGCCTTCGGGCGTGGCGTCGAGGCGGCGCCCGAGCGCTTCTGCGATCTCGGGCAGCATGCGCGCAGGATCGGCGGCGCCTTCTAGAACCGCCAACACGGTGAGTTGGTACACCTGCTGGGTGGCGGCGAGGGTGCCGTCGTCGAAGAACGAGAACGGCGCTTGAGGCAGCGCGTCGAGCAGGAGGTGGACGTCGTCGGCGAGGTTGCCAGCGAGCGACTCATCGAGGCGCAGGTCGTCCTCGCGCGGGTGCCAAACGTAGCCTTGCAGCAGTTTGACGGCGCGCCGACCACCCACCGTGCCGGTCCAGAGTTCCCGGTCGTCGCGGTAGGTGTCCAACTCGCCGTATGGGGCGTCGTCTTCGGGGGAACCGTTCATCCTCCCATCTTCGCCGCTTCGTCGAACTCCGGGGGTAGCGGGAGATGGGGGAGTGTCTCGCGCCAACGTGACGCGAACGAGGCGAGGTCGTCGAGGAGCAGCCCGGTGAAGCCAAGCGACGCGCATGCCGCGATGTTGGTGGGGCTGTCGTCGACGAAGACGGTCGCTTCCGGCGGAACGCCGATGGCGTCGGTCAACGCCTGGAACGCGCGCGCGTCGGGCTTGCGAACGCCGATCTCGTTGGAGAAGACGAACGCCTCCACCCGGCGCATACGAGGGTCGGACCGAACCTGGTCGCACAGCTCGGGCACGTTGTTGGAGAGCATGCCCACCGCGACGCCTTCCGGTAACGACGCCAGCAGGCGGTACATGGCGGGGCGCTCGACGGCCGCCGTGAGGAACGACCGGCGGAACGCGCGCAAGTCCGAGGTGCGGCCGACCGCTCGTTGGAAGCGCCGATGGAATTCTGGGAGGTCGAACGCACCGACCTCGAACTCGGCCATGAGGGTGAGGTACCGAGGTTCGACCTCGTCGGGCTGGAGCTCGTGGAGTTCTGCAAGCGCGCTCGCCGCCCGGTGATCGAACGTACCGACGGTGAACACCCCGCCCCAGTCGAAGGTGATGGCGCGGATGCTGGAACCGCCGCCCGCGCCGCCACCCGCGCCGCCACCCGTGCCGGCGTTCGTGCCGTCGGCCGAAGGACCGCTCATGCGCCGACGTGCTTGGGCGCGCCGCCGTCGGGCGCCTGCGGCGCGAGTTCGCTGCGGTACCAGGCGAAGAAGGTGAAGACGAACGGCGTGCCGAACGCCACCAGCCCAGCCACCTTCATGATCGCGCCTGCCAGCGCTTGGTCCTCGAGTGGGTCGAGGCCGAAGGCGCGCACGGGCATGCTGGCGTAGGCAGCGTAGAGCGTCTCGGGCGAGAACGTCACGCCCGCGAAGACCGGAAGTTGCGCCACCGGGGCCAGGAAGAGGTAGACCAGCCTCAGAGGGTACGCCGGTCGGGGTAGTTCTTCGATCGGGCTCATCAGCGGCCACCACAACATCAGCGATACGAGCAAGAGCGCGAAGTGGATCGCGTGGTGGATCGAGGTGTGCGACAGGCTCAGGTCGTACATCGGCGGCAGGTGATAGATGGCCAACGCCAACGCGAAGGTCACGAACGTGACGAGGGGGTGCAGCACGACGCGGGCGATGGGAAGGACGCGCTTGCCTCCGAGCAGCGACCGGAAGAGCCAGCCAGGTACGCCGGCGAGCAACACCGGAGCCACCACGTAGCTGAGCGCCAGGTGCTGCACCATGTGGGCCGTCAGGAGGTAGCGCTCGGCCAGATCGTGAAGCGGCGAGCCCTCGTTGAGGAACAGCAGCACGAGCCCAAGACCGAAGACCACGGCGCGCCCCGTGGGATACGGCGCGCCTGGGGCCAGACGCTTCCGAAGTGGGCCGATGGCGAGGTAGTACGCGACCGCCAAGGCGGCGATCCCGCCGAGAAGCACCGGCTCCAACTGCCAAGCGAGGTAGAGCATGAACCTCGTTCCGTTCCGCGGCCCGGACGGGGCCGCGACTCCGCGGTGCTGGGGCGCGACGCGCCCGAGCGTGGTGTTGGGGGGTGGCCGTGTCCCCCGATTCGGTGCTGGGGCGCGTCGCGCCCCAGCATGGTGTTGAGGGGGCGCGGTAGCGCCCCCTCAACACCCGTTCAGGGGAGCCCGAGCTCCTCCCGCACGGCGTGCACGTCGGCCGCCGTGAGACCAGTTCCGCGGTGCGCGGCCACCTCGTCGGCGAGGATGGGCGCGAAGTCCGCGGGCGCGTCGGACCAGGCGGTCAGCGTGTGATTGAGCGCGTTCGCGATCTGCGCGTCACTCAGGTTCTGCCATGGCGGCATGACGCCGTTGTAGGTCATGCCGTTGACGGTGATGGGTCCTTGCAAGCCGAACAGGACGACCTGCATGAGGTAGTCACGGCCGCCCGCCTCGTAGATCTCGGCGGCGTGACCGGCGAGGGGCGGGAACGCACCTGGGATCCCCTGGCCGTTCGCCTGATGGCAGGCGCTGCAGGTGCTGGTGAACGCTTGCGCGCCCATCTCGGCGTCCCAAGCGGCGGCTTCGGCGGCGGGGGCGGCCGGCTCGGCTTCGGCTGCCGGTTCGGCTGCCGGGGTCTCCGTCGCGGCAGGCTCGGCCGCAGCTGCTTCACCGTCCGCCGCCGCGGTTGGAGCCGGCGTAGCGGCCACGGTCGGCTGGTCGAGCGTCACGTCGTACGTGCTGGCGTCATTGCTCGCGGCGGGTGGAACGACCTCGACGCTGCGGTCCTTGGGCCGCGGGCTGTCGGCCGCCTCGGCCGCGGGACGCGACCGCCCGTCGGTAGCGATGTTCTCGGCGAGCTCGGCAGGGAGTTCCACCGCGCCATGCGCAGCAGGTTCGCCGTGCGCGGCCGTTTCGCCATGAGTATCCAATGCCGGGCGCGTGGTGGCCACGGCGCGGGGCAGGATGAACATCGCCGTCATGGCGATGAACGTGCCGAGCGCGATGAACATGCCGCTGGAGAAGAAGCCGGTGTAGGTGCGGTCGTCGTCCTTCAGGTGCATGAAGAACATGATCACCATGACGAACTTCGCCACCGAGAGGGCCACGAGCCAGAACAGGGTCCAGCCGGTGCCGAGCCACGCTTGCGGGTACTCGACCAGCGCGAACTCGATGTAGGTGATGACGCCCAGGATCAGGGCGACGATGACGTAGGTTCCGACGCCTCCGTGCTTGTGATCGTTAGCCATGTCGCGAAGCCCCGCTCACACGAACTCGATGAGGTAGATGACCGTGAAGATCACGATCCAGACGATGTCGACGAAGTGCCAGTAGAGACCCGCGATCTCGAGGTACACGGCGTCCTTGCTGCTCGTGGGCTGGATGTACGAGCGGATGAGGATGCTCACCAGCCAGATGACGCCGACCGTGACGTGGATGCCGTGGGTACCCGTGAGGATGAAGAAGGTCGTGCCGAAGAGGTTCTGATGGATCGTCAGTCCGGCGTTGACGAAGTGCACGAACTCGTAGACCTGGAACCCCAGGAAGATCGAGCCGAACAACGCGACGCCGGCGGTCCAGAGCCGGAACTTCGGGACGTCGTTGACGCGCAACGCGTGCAGCGCGAGCACCATCAGGAAGCTCGACATCAGCAGCACGAAGGTGCTGACGGTCGTGAGCGGGATGTCGAGGATGTCGGTCGGGAACGGCCCCACCAGGCTGCGGTTACGGTACGCCAGGTAGGTGCCGATCAGCGAACCGAAGAACATCGTGTCCGAGGCCAGGAACACCCACATCAACAACTTGACGTCGGGAAGCTTGGTACTGCGGTAGCCGTGGGCCGGCGCAGCGGCGGTGTCGGCGGCGTGCGTGCTCATGCGTGCTCCTCGGCGCTCTTCGGGTGGACGTGGAAGCCGCCGACGCCCTCGAACGCCCAGCCGAACACGGTCAGGATCAGCGCGAGGCCCATGATGACGGCCAGGACCATGTTGTCGTACATGAGGGCGTATGCGCCGATGGTGATGGCGCCCGAACCGAGGATCGGGTACCAGGACTGACCGGGGATGTGCGCCCCGTGGGCGTCGTACTCCTTACCGGCGTCGGGGTCGGGGGGCGTGACGTGCATGCTCTCCGGGTGCTTCTGCGCCCACAGGGCATCGACCGAGTTCACCACCGGCTGGACCTCGAAGTCGTAGTACGGCGGCGGTGATGACGTGCTCCACTCCAGCGTGCGCGCGTCCCACGGGTCGTTCCCGGCGGGCTTGCCGCGCAGGAACCCGTGGACGATGGACACCAAGAGCAAGACCAAGCCCGTGCCCATGACGAAGGTGCCGAGGGTGGATAGGAGGTTGGGGAGTTCGAGGCCGATGCCCTCGGGGTAGGTCTGGATGCGGCGCGGCATCCCCAGGAGACCGGCGATGTGCTGCGGGAAGAAGATCAGGTGGAAGCCGGGCACGATGAACGCCCAGGTGATCTTGCCGAGACGCTCGGAGAGCATCTTGCCGGTCATCTTCGGGAACCAGTACCAGAGCGCGCCCAGGAACGACAGCAGCGCGCCGCCACCCATCACGTAGTGGAAGTGGGCCACCACGAAGTAGGTGTCGTGCACCTGGGCGTCGAACGTCGGCATCGCCACCATGATCCCGGTGATGCCGCCCAGGGTGAACGTCACCAGGAACGCGATGGCGTACAGCATGGAAGTGGTGAAGCGGATGCTGCCGCCCCACATGGTGCCAAGCCAGTTGAAGATCTTGACGCCGGTGGGGATCCCGATGATGAAGCTCGTGAGCGAGAACGCCGTGTTCACGACGGGGCCGAGACCGGTGGTGAACATGTGGTGGGACCACACCGCGAAGCCCATGAAGGCGATGGCGATGCCGGAGAGGATCATCACCGGGTAGCCGAACAGCGGCTTCCGCGAGAACGTCGGGATGATCTCCGAGATCACGCCGAACGCAGGCAGGATGATGATGTAGACCTCCGGGTGACCGAAGATCCAGAACAGATGCTGCCACAGGATCGGCAGCGCGCCGGCTGCCGGCACGTAGAAGAGCGTCCCGAAGGTGCGGTCGAGGATGACTTGCAGGATGGCGATGGTCAGGGGCGGGAACGCGAAGATGATCATGAACGAGGTGATCAGCATCATCCAGCTGAACACCGGCATGCGCATCAGCTTCATGCCGGGCGCGCGCATGTTGATGATCGTGACGATCAGGTTCATGGCGGTGGCGGTGGTGCCGATCCCGCTGATGAACAGGCCGAACATGTAGAAGTCGACGCCGTGCCCAGGGTTGTTCGAGAGGGTGGTGAGCGGTGCGTAGGCCACCCAGCCGACGTCGGGCGCGCCGCCCAGGAACCAGCTGGTGTAGATCATCAGCCCGCCGAACGCGTAGACCCAGTAGCCGAATGCGTTCAGGCGCGGGAAGGCGAGGTCACGCGCGCCGATCTGCAGCGGCACGAAGTAGTTCGCCAGCCCGATGCCGAGCGGCATGATCGACAGGAAGACCATCGTCACGCCGTGCATGGTGAAGAGCTGGTTGAAGGTGTCGGGCGAGACCAGGGTGTTGCCTGGCGCCATCAGCTGCAGGCGCATGATGAACGCTTCGATGCTGGCGGCGGCCATGAACACGAACGCGCTGGTGATGTAGAGGATGCCGAGGCGCTTGTGGTCTACGGTGGTCAGCCAGCTGAAGATGCCCGAGGTCCAGGTCGGGCGAAGGAGCAGCTTCCCGGCCGTCGACGCGGTCGGATGCGTGGTGGCCATCAGTTCCCTCCCGCGTTGGCGGACGCGCCGACGGCGCCGGTGGAGGCCGACGTATCGCCGGGCGCACCGAGGCTCAGCAGGTACGCGGCGATGGCGGCCGTCTCTTCGTCACGCTTGGGGTCATCGGCGGCCCACAGCGTGGGCATGTAGTTGCCGGGCTTGATCGCTTGCGGGTCGGCGAGCCAGGCCGCGACGTTCTCGGGAGTCGCGTCCAGCACGCCGGCGCCGACGCTGGTGCGAAGGCCGAAGTTGGTCAGGTTGGGGAAACCGGGAAGGCCGACGGAGACCCCTTCGGCGTAGTTCCCGATGGTGTGGCAGCCGATGCAGCCCTTGGACGCGACCAGCTGACGTCCTTGGGCGACTTGCGGGTCGGCGGCGACCTGGATCTCCGGCGACGCGAACGACGCTACCCAAGCCTCGTACTCCGCGGGTTCGTGCACGATCACCCGGAAGCGCATGTAGGCGTGCGCGCCCAGGCATAGCTCGGCGCACTGGCCGTAGTACACGCCGGGCTCGTCGGCGGTGAACCAGAGCTGGTTGTCTTGGTTGGGGATGGCGTCCACTTTGCCGGCCAACCGTGGGATCCAGAACGCATGCAAGACGTCGGCCGAATCGAGGTGCACGACGACCCGCGCGCCGGCGGGGATATGCAACTCGTTCGCCGTCGTGAAGCCCTGTTGCGGGTACTCGAACTTCCACCACCACTGGTACCCGGTCACGTTGACGACGACGTCGGAGTCGCCTGCCTCGATGAACGTCTGGGTGCGGAAGATCGAGCGCACCGTGGGCACCGCGACCATGATCACGATGATGACCGGCAGGATCGTCCATGCCACTTCCATGACGGCGCTACCGTGCGTTTGCTCCGGCATCCGCGTGTCGTTCTTGCGACGGCGGAAGCGAACGAGCACGAACGCGAGGACGCCGAAGACCAAGATCATGACGGGCCAACTGAGCCAGTAGGTCCACATGAACAGGTCCATCTGCTCCCGCGCGATCGGTCCGGCGGGGCGCAGCGTGGACTGCAGTCCGTCGAACGAGCAGCCGGCGAGGATGGGCGTGAGAACGGCGACGGGCCACGCCCGCCTCAACCACCTCATGGGCACGATTGCCTCCCTAGCGTTTGGAAACGGGGCAGATGAAGAGAGGCCCCGGAATCATTCGCACAATGTAGCACAGGACTCGGAACCGGAATCGGAAGCCGTTGGCACGTTCCCGACGTGCGAAGTGCCACGTTCTCGTGTTCCCTCGACCCGCCTCGTCACGCCGGCGAGGTCGAGCAGGCGGTCGTCCGCTCTCATCTCGACGTCACCCGGTGCTCATGCCTCGCGGTACGCCGCGGCCTCGATCAGATGCTCGTCCTGGACACGTTCGGCGCTCTGGAGGTCGGCGATGGAGCGCGCCACGCGCAGGAGCCGGTCGAACCCGCGACCGGACAGCCGGAGACTCCTGACCAGGTCAGGCAGCAGCCGATCGGCCGACCCGTCGGGTCGGGCGTGCCTCTGAAGCGCCGTGCCGCGAAGCTCGGCGTTCACCACGCCCTGGCGCGCGAGCATCACCCGTCGCGCACGTGCCACGCGCGCCGCGACGACGGCGCTCGACGCGCCACGCTCGCGGCTGAGCAGTTCGGATTCACTGAGCCGGGGCAACCGAAGGCGCACGTCGATGCGGTCCAGCAACGGGCCGGACACGCGGCGCGCGTAGCGTTGTACTTCCACCGGGGAGCACAGGCACGCCTCTCCGGTGTCGTCATGCGCTCGCCCGCACGGGCACGGGTTGCGCGCCGCCACGAGCTGGAACTTCGCGGGGAGGCGCACCGTGGCGTGCACCCTCGAGACGGTCACGAAGCCTTCCTCCAGCGGTTGCCGCAGTGCCTCCAGCACGCTGCGCGAGAACTCGGGGAGCTCGTCGAGGAAGAGCACGCCGCGGTGCGCCAAGCTGGCCTCGCCCGGGCGGGGTATGGCGCCACCGCCGACGATGCCGGCCTCGGAACCGCTGTGATGCGGGGCGCGGAACGGCGGCACGCGGATCAACCCGCCGCCACGCAGCGCCCCCGCGCTCGAGTGCACGCGCGTCGCTTCGATCGCCTCTTCATCGGTGAGCGGAGGCAGGAGCCCCGGGAGCCTGAGCGCCAGCATGGTCTTGCCCGCCCCTGGCGGTCCGGTGAGCAACAGGTTGTGGCGACCGGCCGCGCATACCTCGAGCGCGCGCTTGGCCACGGCGTGCCCGCGAACGTCGGCCAGATCGAGCACCGTGCCGGCGATCGTCGTACTGCCGGCGCCGTCGTCTTCGCGGGTGCCGTGGTCGTCCGCCGGGGGCGCGCACGGCGGCAGGCGAGCGCGGCCGCTCAGGTGGCCGACGGCTTCGGCCAGGGTGCGCGGCGCGATCACCTCGAGGCCGGGAACGATGGCGGCCTCTGCGCCGTTCCCGGGCGGCGCGAGCACGCTCAGGCCGGCGCCGCTGCTTGCGGCCATCAGCGCCACAGCGACGGCGCCGCGCACGGGGCGAAGGCTCCCGTCGAGCGCGAGTTCGCCGAACGCGATCACGCCGTCGAGCGCGTGCTTGGGCAAGCGGCGGTCGGCCGCGAGCAAGGCGAGGGCGATGGGAAGGTCGAAAGCGGGACCCTCCTTGCGCACGTCGGCCGGTGCGAGGTTCACGACGATGCGGCTGGGAGGAAGCGGCAGGCCGAGTTGCTTCAGCGCCGCCCGGACCCGTTCCCGTGACTCCTGCACCGCCGCCCCGGGCAGGCCCACCAGCGTGAAACTGGGCAGACCACTGGTCACGAACGCCTCGATGCGAACCTCGATGGCGTCGACGCCGACCAGCGTGGCGGAGGTGGCGCGGGCGTACATCGGTGCCACGGTAGCGAAGCGAGCGCGGTCCTCCGTGCCCGGCTAGGCGGGGCACCTGCAGACCCCGGCTCGTGCCGGACCCGCATAGGCACCGGCGCGGGCACCGGCGCAGGCACCGGCGTAGGCACCGACTGTGGTCCGCGTCCTCGAGCGGCGCTGCGGCGGTGCTAGCCTGGTCTTGGATCCAACGGCTTCCGTTCGGGGCGGATCGCCTCGGCTCCCCTTGGAGGTGCATCGTGAGACGTCCACTTCGTTCCATCGCATTCGTGAGTCTGCTCATCGTGGTGCTGGCCGGCTGCGGTCGACTCATCCCGCCCATCGACGTCGCCAACCCGCTGGGCTTGGATGGCCAGGAGATCGACGTGTCGTTCGGTCCTGCCGCCGCCGGGCTCACTGCGCTCTCGGTCGAAGGCAGCGCTTCGGCGTCCTTCACGTTCCCCGACGCAGACCTCGGAGACCTCCCCATCACCCCGAACCAGCTGGTGAACGAACTCGAGATCGCGAGCGCGACGCTCGACCGTGAGGGCGGCCCGGAAGTCATCACCCTCTCCGACATCGACGTCGTCGTACGCGTGTGGCACGGGGCCGCCAGCTACGACACCGCGGCTTCGAACGCCCGTGCCCAGGCCTCCTTCAGCGCCACCGGCGCCGTCACCTTGACCGTGTCGGGGGGAGGCGTCGGCACGACGACGTACGTCGTCGGTAGCGCGACCACCGACATCGGCCTGTTGACCGTGTCTGGCAGCGACATCGCGAACCTGATGACGATCCTCTCCGAGGTGCCGGATCCGAACCAGGGCAGCATCGCGATGACCCTGCAAGGCGAACCGGACGCGCTGTCCGGCGGAACGTTGACCATCGAACTCGACGCCTTGAGCGGCCAGATCAAGTTCTAGCCGCGATTCACTTCCGGGCCCGACCAGGGTCCCGGGCCATCCGTCATCGTCGCGGCCGGCGGCCGATTCGCCGGCCGCGCTCGTATCCGTGAGCGCCTCGGGCGACCGTGGTTGCGTCGGTCACCTGGTTCGCGCGGTCACCTGGTTCGGCCGTTCACGTGCCCCGGTTGTTCACCTGGTTCGGCCGTTCACGTGCCCCGGTTGTGGGCCTGGTTCGGCCGATCACCCGGTTCGGCCGGTGGATCAGTCGGTTGCCTGGTGGAGGTAGAACCCGAAGGTGTTCGGGCCCACGTGACTGGCGATGACGGCGCCGATCTCGTGGACGCCGCCGAAGCGGTACTCGACGCCGGCGGCGTCGATGGCTTGCCGAAGACCGTCGGCGGCCGACGGGTCTTGCACGTGGATGAGGTTGAGCACGACCGGGCCGGGAGACGCCGCGACGTACGCCTTCACGCGGTCGACCATCTCCTGCTGGGCCTTCTTCAGGCCGCGGGCCCGCGTCAGAGGCGCGACCTTGCCGTCCTCGAGCGTGAGGATCGGCTTGATGCTGAGCAGGCTGCCGACCAGCGCGCTCGCGCGTCCGACGCGGCCGCCTTTCTGCAGGAACTCCATGGTGCCGACCGTGAACGCCACGAAGTTCGTGTCGCGGATCGTCTCGATGGCCTTCAGGATGTCCTCGAGGGACGCTCCCGCGTCGCGCATGCGGGCGGCCACCCGGACCATCTCACCGTGTCCGAGGCTGGCGTGCCGCCCGTCGAACACCGTCACCGGGGCGGCGACGGAGTCGGCGGCGATGGTGGCCGATTGGTACGTCCCCGAGATGGCCGACGAGATGGTGATACATAGAACGGTGTCCGCTCCGGCCTCGATGGCGCGAGCGTACGCAGCGGCGAAGTCCTGCGGGCTCGGTTGGCTCGTGGTAGGCAGTTCGGCCCCGGCGGCGACACCTTCGATGATGGCGCCCGGCGTGATGTCGATCCAATCGCGGTGCGTCTCTCCGCGGAACGAGACGTAGAGCGGAACGGCCTCGACTTGGAGCTTGGCCAGTTCCTCGGCCGTAAGGTCGCAGGTGGAGTCGGTGACGATGGCCAGCTTCATGGTGCTCCTTACGCGCCGTCGGCGTCGTTCGAGCCTGCGGCTCGGCGGGATGGCGGTACTTCCCACGAGTATACGATTCGTGGTGCCGACGCAGACGTCATGATGGGAGCGTGATGTCCGAGCTCCTGTGGTGGATCCTGACGCCGAGCACCGTGATGACGCTGCTGCTTCTCCTGGCGTACCTAGCGGCGCGCGCCCGTGCCCCCCGGGTCGCTGCGGGCCTCGTGTTCCTGCCGCTGATCGTGCTCTTGGCGTTGGCGCTGGCGCCGGTGGACCGGTACCTCGCCATGCCGCTCGAGGGCCGGGTGGCGGCGCCCGAGCCGCTGCCGGAGAGCGTCGACGGCATCGTCGTGTTGGGTGGAAGCGTGGACTGGCGCGTCGGAGAGGACCGCGGCCAACTCACGTTGGACGGCTCGGGCGAGCGCATGCTGGCGACGCTGGCGCTAGCGCGCCGCTACCCGGATGCGCAACTCGTGTTCACGGGGCTCTTCGAAGACGCGCTCGCGACCGAGTGGAAAGACGCTGGCGGAGTCGGTCTGCTGTTCGAGCCCGCGCTGCGGTCCAGAGACGTCCTGTTCCTGGGGGAAGCGCGCAGCACGTACGAGGAGGCGCTGCTCGCGGTCGAGCGCGTGAACCCGCAGCCCCGGTCGTCGTGGTTGCTCGTCACCAGTGCGCTGCACATGCCGAGGGCGCTCGGCACGTTCCGCACCATCGGCTGGAACGTGACGCCGGTGCCGGTCGACTACCGCTCCCCGGCGTCGTGGGGATGGCGTTTCGACCCGCGCATCGGCGCGCGCCTGTCCGAACTGGACCGCGTGGTGCGTGAGTGGGGCGCCTACGTCGTGTACCGAGCGACCGGGCGGGTCATCGAGGACTGAGGTCGGCGAAGCGCAGCTTCACGCCGTCGCGGTCGCTCGCGGCAGGGCGCCGTCGCGCACGAGCGCTTCTGCGATCTGAACGGCGTTCAGCGCCGCGCCCTTGCGGATCTGGTCGCCCGCGACGAACAGCGCGATCGCGCCCGGCTTGCTGACGTCGCTGCGGAGGCGCCCTACCAGCACTTCGTCTCGGCCGCTGGCGGCGAGCGGCATCGGGAAGGTGTTGGCCGCGCGATCGTCGACCAATCGGACGCCGTCGGCCGCGGCCAACACGGCGCGCGCCTCGTCCTCGGTCACGGCGCGCTCGAACTCGGCGTGGATCGCCTCGCTGTGGGCCCGGAACACCGGCACGCGCACGCAGGTCGCGCTGATGGCGAGGTGCGGGGCGCCCAGGATCTTGCGCGACTCGAGCGTGAGCTTCCGCTCCTCGACGTTGTAGCCGTCTTCGCCGACCTCCGAGTCGTGACTGAAGAGGTTGAAGGCGATGGGGTGGCGGAACTTCGTCGGGCTCGCGGGCTCACCGTCCAGCGCCGAGCGCGTCTGCGTCTCGAGTTCCGCGATCCCGGCGGCGCCGGCGCCCGATACCGCTTGGTAGGTGGCGACGGTCGCCCGCGTGAGGCCGAACGCGCGGTGCAGTGGCGCCAGCGCCATCACCGCGATGATGGTCGAGCAGTTGGGGTTCGCGATGACGCCGCGGTGCGCCGCCGCCGCTTCGGGGTTCACCTCGGGCACCACCAGCGGAACGCGGTCGTCCATCCGCCACGCGCTGGTGTTGTCGATCACGACGGCGCCGTGTTCCGCCCAGCGCCACGCGTGCGCCTTCGATACGCTGCCGCCGGCCGACGAGAACACCACGTCGGCGCCGAGATCGCCGTTCTCCGGCAGCGCCTCGACGACGACGACGTCCGATCCGAAGCTCACCGTTCGTCCGGCGGACCGGGACGACGCGAACGCGCGCAGGCGCGTCACCGGGAAGTGACGCTCCCGCAAGATGGTGAGCAGTTCGTGGCCGACCGCACCGGTGGCGCCGACGATGGCGACTCGCATGCGGGGGAGTCTAGCACCCGCGTGGGTCGTCGCGGGGGCGCTGCGCGTCGCCGCTCGTGATGGGCAGTTGCCCGAACGCGGTCGAGCCCGACGACGGGTGGGGCGTGTCGCGGGCGCGGCGGCCGCGAGGCAGTAGCATGGGCCGCATGGCGGGGAACGCGCGCTGGCGCCGCATCGTGATCAAGGTGGGGACGTCCTCGATCACGGATGAGGCGGGCCGCATCGCGCCGCCGAAGATGTGGGCCATCGCCCGCGGCGCGCAGGTGCTCGCCGAGGCGAACGGCGCGCAAGTCGTGATCGTGTCATCGGGTGCCGGCGCGGCGGGCCGGGAGCGGCTCGGGCTGACGCTGCCTCTGACGCTCCCCGAGAAGCAGGTCGCGGCCGCCGTAGGTCAGACCCTCCTGATGCTCGACTGGGCGCGGGCCTTGGCGCCGCTTCCGGCGGCGCAGCTCCTGATCACGGCCGGCGACGTGCAGGACCGTGAACGCTACGTCAACGCCAAGAACGCCTTGGAGGCGAGCCTCGAGCTCGGGGTCGTGCCGGTCGTGAACGAGAACGACAGCGTCGCTACCAGCGAGCTCAAGCTCGGCGACAACGACACCCTGTCGGCTTGGGTGTCCTACCTGGTGGACGCCGACGTCCTGGTGATCCTCACCGACGTGGAGGGCCTGTACGACGCGGACCCGCGCCGTCGTCCGGACGCTCGCCGAATCGAGGTGGTTGCCGACATAGGCGAGGTCGAGTCGTTGGCGAAAGAGGCGGCGGGTCGTCACGGGACCGGCGGCATGGCCACCAAGGTGCGCGCCGCTCGCATCGCGACCGGAGCCGGCATCGAGACGCTCGTGATCGGCGGCGGCGGCGCCGGGCTCGAAGCGCTGGCCCGCGGTGACGTGCGGGGAACGCGCTTCTTGCCGCGCGCCCACGTTCCTGCGCGCAAAGCGTGGATCCTGCATCAGCCTCGCCGGGGTGTGATCGACGTCGACGCCGGGGCCGAGCGCGCGATCAGGGCGGGCAAGAGCCTGCTGCCAAGCGGCATCGTGGCGGTATCCGGCACGTTCGGATTCGGCGACGCAGTCGAGATCCGCGCGAGTGGCAAGGCGTTCGCGGTCGGGTTGTCGAACTACGCGAAGGACGCGGTGGCGCGCATCCAGGGGCGTCACACCCGGGACGTGGCCGCCGTCCTCGGCGCCAAGGACTACGACGAGGTCGTGCACCGCGACAACCTCGTGTTGACGGACGGCACTCGGGCGGACGGAGGCGGCCTTGGAAGCGCCGGCAGAGGCGCCCCAGGGGCCGGTGGTAGCATGGCGCGGCCATGAACGCACGCGCGCATCTCGTGTACGTCTCTGCCGGCGTGACCTTAGGACTCGGCTTGCTCGGTCTTCTCAACCCGGCGCTCACCGTGAGGATGCTCGGACTCGAGTTGGTCGACCCGCGCGGCCTGAGTCAGGCCCGCGCGACGTTCGGCGCGCTCCACGTGACGCTCGGAGCGGTCCTGTTGTGGGCGGCCGCAAAGCGTTCGGTGCCGGCCCCGTACCTCTGGATGTCGACCATGCTGCTCGGGAGCATCGCCATGGGGCGATTGCTGAGCATCCTCATCGATGGCGCCGTCACGTTCCCGAACGTAGCGTTCCTCGTCTCCGAGGGGATCGTCACTGCTGGGGCGCTGATGGCCGCCTGGGACCGCGCGCGGCGCCCCGGCACGACCGGCGCCGTCCTCGACGCGGCGGATCGATGACGTACTCGCCTCCTGACGGCACACGCTTCGTTCCGCCGGACGCAGCGCAGGCCCGCGCGCGCGCTCTGGCAGCGCTCCGGGAGCTGTACTCCTCGTGGGGCTACCAGCCGGTCGAGGTGCCGGCGCTGGAGCGCTACGTCCCGGAACACCCGCGGGCGGCGCAGTCGTTCAAGCTCTCCGACCGGGATAGCGGCGTCCTCGCGCTGCGCACCGACTTCACGCCGGCGTTGGCGCAGTTGGTGCGCACCTCCTACCCTGCCGTGGCCGACGGCGAACGTCGGGCACTGCGGTTCTGCTACGCCGGCACGGTGTGGCATGCGATCCATCCCGAACTCGCGCGCACGCGCGAGTTCACCCAGGTCGGCCTCGAGTTGATCGGGATCAGCCATGCTCGTGCCGATGCCGAGATCATCCATCTGGCGCGCGAGTCGGTGCGCGCCGTCGGGCTGGTGCCTCGGGTCGAGGTCGGCAACCCGGCGTTCGTGCGCGCCGCGTTCGACGCAGCCGAGGTGCCGGCCTCCCATCGTGACGCGCTTGCAGACGCGATCGACCGCAAGGACCGCTCCGACATCGCCTCCGTGCTCGACGACCTGGAGGTGCGCGGCCGCGCGGCCGAGGCGCTCATGTCGGCGCCCGACCTCTACGGCGGGGTGGAGGTGCTCGACGAGGCGCGGCGGGTGGCTCCGTCCGATGACGCGCGCGCCGCGATCGACCGCCTCGAGGGTGTCGTCGCGGAGTTCGAAGACGACTCGGAGCTTCAGCTCGACCTCGGCATGGCGCGCCGCTTGAGCTACTACACCGGCGTGACGTTCCGTGCCTACACGCTCGACTTCGGCCAACCGCTCCTCGGTGGCGGGCGCTACGACGGCGCCCTGCTGCCCTACGCCGCCGGCTTCTCGCTGGGGCTCGAACGCCTGCTCAGCGCGCTGCCCGCTCCCGGCCCGGCGACGGCGCCTGAGGTGTTGGCGATCGACGACCCCGGCGCTCGTACGCTGCGCGCTGCTGGGGTCGTGGTGGCCCGCGCCATCGCGGTCGAAGTAGAAGCGGCAACCCAGGAGGCGCGCGCGTTGGGCGTGCCCTTCTTGCTGGTCGACGGGGAGATCCGGTCGGTCGGCGGACGAGGGCGCGTGCCCGAGGGCCACGGCGATGTCGACCGGGAGGTGGAAGAGGACCGCGACGTGCTGGCAGCCCGCCGGTCCGTGCTCGTGGCGCTCCTCGGAGGCGACCGTGGCGAATGACGCGCTCTCCTTGACGTTCGCGCTTCCCAAGGGGCGCGTGCTCGGCGAAGCGCTCGCGGCGCTGCGGTCGGCGGGTCTCCGTCTCGAGCTCTCGGCCGACGAACGCGCGCTCAGGCACGACGGCCCCGACGGCAGCGTGCTGGTGATGCGCAACGCCGACGTGCCGACGTACGTCGAGCTCGGTGTGGCGGACGCCGGCGTCGTGGGGCGCGACGTCCTCCTCGAGGCGGGCAGCCGTCTGTACGCGCCCGTCGACCTCGGCTTCGCCGCCTGCCGGCTCTCGCTCATCCGGCCGGTGGGGGCGTCCACGCCCGTGCGGCGCGTGGCCAGCAAGTACCCGCGTGTGACGGCCGAGTACCTGCGGCGGATGGGCAGTCCGGCCGAGGTGGTGGAACTCGCGGGGAACGTCGAGCTCGCCTGCCTGTCAGGCCTCGCCGACGCGGTGGTGGACGTGGTGCAGACCGGGGCGACGTTGCGCGCCAACGACCTCGAGGAGGTCGACGTGATCGCTCGGTCGAGCGCGCGCCTGGTGGTGAACCGGGCGGCGCTCAAGCTCAAGACCGAGCGGCTTCGGCCGTTGATCCAGGCGCTGCGCGACGTGTCGGGCAACGCTCGTCTCTGAGAGCGCTCAAAGCCAGCGTCGCCGCCGGAACGCAAGCAGCATCCCGACCGCCGACACCAGCATGACCAGCCACAGCGCTGGGTAGGCCCAGCGCCAGCGCAGCTCCGGCATGTAGTCGAAGTTCATGCCGTAGATACCTGCAAGGAAGGTCAAAGGGATGAAGATGGTGGCGATGATGGTGAGCACGCGCATGATGTCGTTCATGCGCAGGCTGATCGACGTGAGGTAGACGTCATGCAGCCCCGTCACCATCTCCCTCAGGGTGTCGAGGGTCTCCAGCACCTGGACGGTGTGGTCGTGGGCGTCGCGTAGGTACGTCGCGACGGTCGGCGAGATGAACGGCGACTCGTCCCGCCGGAGCTCGGCCAGCACGTCGCGCAGCGGCCAGACCGCGCGGCGCACCAGGAGCAGCGCGCGGCGAAGCCGGTTCACCTGCTCGAGGACGTCCGGTGTCGGCGCCTGCAGCACGAGGTCTTCCAGCGTCTCGATCCGTTCGCCGAAGTGCTCGATCACCGTGAAGTAGCGGTCGACGACCAGGTCGAGCAGGGCATACGCCAGGTAGTCGGCTCCGTACTTGCGGACCCGGCCCCGACCCTGGCGAAGGCGCTCGCGCACCGGACCGAACGGGTCTTCCGGCGTCTCCTGGAACGTGACCAGAAGGTTGCCGCGCAGGACGATGCTCAACTGCTCGATCGACCAGCCTTCGGCGTCGACGGGGTCTCCTCGCTCCTGGCCGCCATCATCAGACGACCCCTCGAACGTCGCGCGCTCCATCATCCGAGCGACGACGTAGACGTAATCGCCGTACGCCTCGACCTTCGGGCGTTGGGCAACGGACGCCAGGTCCTCGACCGTCAGCGGGTGCAGCTCGAGCAGTCTGCCGAGCCGCTCGAGGAGCTCGGTGTCGTGGACGCCGACGACGTTGACCCAGACCACGCCGGGCTCCGAGATGGCCGCCTCGAGTTCGCTCGGATCGTCGAGGACTCGCTCGTCGAATCCCGTCTCGTCGTAGCGCACGATGTCGATGCGAACCTGCTCCGAGCGGGCGGGCCCGGTGTAGACGACCGTTCCTGGCGACACGCCGACCTTGCGCGTGCTCGATGACCGGCCGGCGACGGACGCGTGCACCGGCGTCAGAACTTCCCGCCCGTTCGGAACTTCCCACCGCCGATCTTGCCCGAGCGTGGAGCGGGCGCGGAACTCTTCTTGCCCGTGGGTCGGAACCCGCCCGAAGGCCGGCTTCCGCCCGAAGAACGGCTCCCGCCGGACGCGCGTCGGGTGCCGCCGAAGCTGCCTCGGCCGGCGAGGCCACCCAAGCCTTCGAGCACGTCTCCAACGGCCTCGAAGACGTCCTCGAGGTCATCGATGTCCCCCACGCGCGGTCGGCGGCCGGTGGCGCTCCCGCCACCCCACATCGTCCCCCTGCCGAAGCCGCCCGAACCGAAGGTCGGATCGGAACGCGGCGGGGTGTAGCGCCGCTGCTGTTCGAGCACGCGCCAGAGCGCGTCGCGCGTGAGCAGCCCGCTGAGGAACTGGCCAAGGAGCGTGGCGATGACGGCGCCGTCCGGGAAGTTCGAGCCGGGGGCGTCGTACTGGCGCTGCGTGAACTCCTTGCGCACCGTCTCGAGGTCGTTCACGCGGTTGCGGTTGCGTTCGGCGGTCTGTTTGAGCTCGGTGACCGTGGCCTCCGTCCGCGCACGCTCGTTCTCGAGGTCGAGCAGGCGCGCGACGATGACGTCGTCTTGGGGGAACGGTGTCGCCAACGCGTCCTGACGCAACGACCGGAGGTCCTCGCGTCCGAGTTCGGAGGTGAGGAACGCCATCGCTTGCCCGAATCGTTCGTCGTCGCCCTTGGCGAAGCGCTCGAGTCGTTCGAGCAAGGCTTGGTAGTCCTGCGCCAGCGCCGTGATGCGGGCATCGACGGCTTCGAGCGCCTTCTGCGCTTGCTCGCGAGCGCGTTCGAGTTCCGGGATGCCGTCGTCGATGCGCCCTTGAGCGTCGAGTTGCTGGAGCTTCGCCAGCTCCGCGTCCGCGATCGCCCCCACGTACTCGGCGTGCTCGCGAAGCCGCAAGGGGATCTCCAGGAGGCGCGCGTAGTTCGGCCGAGCGTTCGCGAAGCCGATCAGCCGCGCCACCTTCCCGTCGAGCCAGCGCAAGAGCGGCGCGAACGGGCCGCCCCCTGCCCGGTACTCGCTGGTGCCGTAGCGCCTTCTCCATAGGTACATGAACAGCGGATCGTCGCGGTAGGCCTTCCCCTTCGCGTCCTGCTCCTGTTCGCTCAGCGTCGCCTTCTCGTCGGCATGCACCGCCACGCGCTCCGCCTCGCGCGCGCGCTCGAGCGCGCGTTGGTAGTCGGGATCGGCGCGCAGGCGTTCCTGGGTGGCGGCTTCGGCGTCGTCGATCGCTTTGGCGGCGCGCTCGACGGCCCCGGCCGCGGCCTCGCGTTCGGCCTCGTGCTCGGAGCGCTGGCGCTCGAGGTCCGCCAGGCGTTGCTGAAGCGCTTCCTGTTCGGCGCGCCGTTCGTCGAGCAACGCCATCACTTGCCGGTCGGCGTCGTCGAGGCGCTCTACGATCTCGCCGCCGCCAAGGTGTTGGAGGCGAAGACGCGCGAGGGCTTGCAGCTCTTTCGCGCGCGTCTGGTCGAGCCGAAGCAGGCCGTCGTTCGCTTCGCTCAGCTGCGCATCGAGGGTGCGCGTACGCTTCTGCTCGTCCTTGATGGCGCGCTGGAGTCGAGAGAGGGTGTCCCGTCCGGTGATCATGCCGCCTACCAATCCGTGATGGCCGCGCCGGTGGTGGGGTAGAGGTACTCGGGTTCGAGGTAGCCGGCCTGCTTCTCGCCGAAGGTGCGGTTCTGGATGATGCCGTCGTCGAGCTTGTCGTCGCGCACGCGCTCGTACGTCGACTCGTCGACCCGGAGGCCCCACTGCGAAACGCGTTCGGTTCGGCCCGTCTCCTCGTTCACGATGGGCAGCGTCAACCTGCGGCCGTTCGCGTCGATGGCCTCCACGATGATGTAGTAGTTGCGCGCGCCGAGGTTGACGTCGGGGATGCGCCAGACACCGGTGTCGGGCTCGAGGGCGATGCGCAGGGTGTAGCTCGCCTCGACCCGCTCCCTCAGCTCTTCCAAGGACGACAACGTGGTCCTCGCGTCGGGGGTGTCGTTGCGGCGGAGCGCGGCCTGAGCCTGCTGGTATAGCGCGTCGGCTTGCTCGGAGGCGGCGTCGATGCGCGCGACGGCGTGCACCGCAGCCCGCGCCCTGTCTAGGTCCGCCACGAGCTCGCGTCGCGGCGCCCGCACGGTGGCGTCGTACGCGAACAGCGACAGGGCGACGACGGCCGCGACGATCAGCAGGCCGAGCGCCCAGCGTCCGCGATGGACGTAGATGCGAGCCCATCGCGTGGCGGCGCTGCGTGGGGGCGGCTTGTAGACGAAGCGCTCCTCGCGCAGCGCCGCCACGCCGTCCTTCAGGATGTGGTCCGGGACGTCGATGCCCTGGGCGGCGTAGATCTGCCGCAAGCGGGCCAGCATGTCCTCGTCGCGTTCGCCCGCCCGCAACTCCTGCGCGACCAACTGCTCGCGGTGCCGCAGCGTGTCGACGACGTCCATGGCCAGCATGACCTCGTCGAGTGGGGCGGGCGTGGGTGGTGGCGAGCCGGACTTGCCGGCTTGCGCCTCCTCGGCGCGGTCCGTTCCGGTGGCGGTCACCGTTGCGTCCTGCGCCTCGGCGGTGGCCGCCGCACCGGCAGGCGCCGCGGCCACAGAGGACGTACGTTCTTCCGGCTCGCTTCCGCCTCGGTTCCGTTGAGGTCTGTCGTCATCGGCCATCGAGCGTCATCAGGCATTGGGAGTCAGCAATGCCTTGCCCTCCCGAGCCAGGCGCGCCAGACGCCGCTTGCCGTCCTCGACCGCGTCGCGGATCTCGGCGGCGTTCTGGGTGGACTGCTTGCGCATGTCGTCGATGATCTCGATCGAGCGTTCCTGGTAGGTCACCACCGAGTCGACGAGCTTCTTCACCGCGTCGGCGCGGATGGTGGGGCCGTACCCGGCTTTGAGCGCTTCCTCCTGGATCTTGCCGCCGATCTCGGACAGCGTCTCGAGCGACTCGCTGACGCCTTCCTTCATGACCTCGACGGTGCGGGTCGCTTCGTGTAGGCCGAACAACCCGGTGAACGACGCCGTCAACGCGGCCAGCACGGTCTCGTTGGTGCTGAAGAAGCTGACGGCTTGCGCGCGCACGCGCTCTTTGGCGGTGTTGGTCTGCATGAGGCGCGCCATCACCACTTCGGAGGTGTTGTAGCTGATGGTGAGGTTGTCCGACAAGTCCTTGGCGATCTGATAGCGCTTGTCGACGTCTTGCAGCGCCCGCACCTTCTCGTCGCGGGCGAGCTCGAGACGGGCGCGCTCGGCGAGGTCCTCGCCGGCGTACGCCTCGACGACCTTCGAGGCCTCTTCGACCTCTGTACGGGCGGCCTCCAGGACGCCTTCGGCCTTCTTCAGGACCTCGAACGCCAGCACCTCGGACTGCTTGAGAGCGCCGCGGAAGTCCTTGTAGGCCTCCAGGATGACGTGCTCGCGCTGGATCTGGTCTTGGGTGTCCTTGGTGACGTCGAGGTAGGTGCGCTTGATCTTGTCGAAGCGGCTGGCGATGTCGCCCCGCGACACCTTCATCCAGATGTTGGCGAGCCGCTCGAAGGTGGTGAGCTTGCCGTCCTCGATCTGGTCGACCATCCCCTTGGCGTCGTCCCGGATGCTGTCGAACGACTTGGCGATCTGCTCGTAGCGCGTGCCGATCTCCATCGCTTCGACCTGCTCGCGCACCACGTCGTTGAAGAGCGACGCCTGCGCCAGCGTGCGCGTGATGGCCACGACGCGGTCGTGATCCAAGTCGGTGATCTGGTCGAGCAGCGCGACGATGGGAGCTTCCTGGCTGCCGGTGTCCTCTGGCACGAGGCCCAAGTTGCGAAGGCCGGCCATGGCCTTGTCCAGGTACTGCAGGGGTGTGGTGCGAAGGAGTTCGGCGGTCTTCGACGGCGCCTCGGCGACGTCGGGGCTGGCTGGGTTGGACTCGGTCATGGCTCTTCCTTCCTGGTGCGCGCGGGCGT
>CAZOTV010000003.1:69658-79827 GCA_964582795.1 uncultured bacterium | reverse complement strand
TGCGGCATGGTCGTCCGCGCCGCGGCCTTCTGGCGGCGCGGCCTGGAGCTGGCCGGTGTGTGCGTCCTCCATGCCGTCGCCATCGGCATCGCGCGCGACCTCGAGCGCCACGAACATGCGGATCCCGATGCCGATCTGCGGGGCGGCAAGGCCCACGCCGTCGGCGGCGTACATCGTCTCGACCATGTCGGCGGCCAGCCTGGCGAGCGCGTCGTCGAACCGCGTCACGTCGGACGCCCTGCGCCGAAGCACGGGATCGCCGTAGATGCGGACGGGGTGGATCACGGAGCCTCCAGCGGACGCGTCACGGCTCCAGAGGGGCGCGCTCGAACTGCAGCACGGCCGTGACGGTGTCCAGCGCGACGACCCCGTTCGGGAGGTCGAGGCGAACAGGCAGAGTATACCGGCCCGGAGCGACGTCGCCGGTCGGCGGCTGCACCGTGCCCTGGACGCGCTCCAGCGTCGCCAGGGCAGCGACCGGACCCGCGACGCGCGCGGTGTTGCGCTCCAGCGTCACCGCGACCAGACCGGCGGCCGCGGGCGGGGTCAGCTCGACGGCGACCTCGCGGCTCACGAGCGCCTCGCGCTGGGTGACGTTCACGGCGACGCGAGCGGGCTCGAACCGTACGTCGGCGACGGGCACGCCGGACCCGTCGAGGGCGAGGGGGTCGGCGTCGCCTCCCGCCACGGGCGCCAGCGCGACGACGCGCGCGACGTTGTCGAGCACCTGGCTGCGGCCGATCATGGTGACCTGCGCCGGTTCGACGGTCACGGCGAGGAGCCGCCCGTCGGGCAGGCTTCCCGTGACACCGGGCACGACCGCGACCGGTCTGCGCGACTCCGTCTCCACGAACCCGATCACGTCGGCCGGTTCGACCCGGAGCAAGCGGATCTCTTGTGGCGACTGCACCACGACGGGGCGCTCGAACTCGCCGTCGATGTCGGTCAGGTCGAGCGTCGCCCGCAGCATGTCGGGCCTCAGTCTGTCGATCCGCGCGCTGGGGCCACTCACGCTGACCTCTACGAACTCCGGCAGCCCGACCGCCGCCTCGTCCTCGTCGATCCCTTCGATGACTAGCGGCAGCACCATACTCCGCTGCGTGGTCGTGGTGGCGCTCGACGTGACGAAGAGCCAGATCACGAACGCGATCAGGAGCGCTCCGAGCTTGCTTGGCCAGTTCTGAGCAAGCCGCTTCAGGAGCGTCACGAGCGTCGCGAACGCGCCCGTCATGCGGCGTACGCCTCGCGCAGGGCCCTGAGCACGTCGGCAGGAGCGATATCGCTGGTCAGGACGCCGTCCTGCGCGATGCTCACGGTGCCTCGCTCTTCGCTCACGACGACGACGAGCGCGTCGGTCACCTCGGACAGCCCGAGGGCGGCGCGGTGCCTGGTGCCGTGCTTGACCGACCAGCCTTCGTGGCGGTCGGACAGGGGGAAGATGACGCCGGCGTGCGTCACGAGGTGTTCCTTGATGATCACGGCGCCGTCGTGCAGCGGCCCTTTCGACGCGAAGATGGTCTGCAGCAACGCGGCGCTCACGGGCGCGCCGATCGGCGTGCCGCGGTCGGCGAACTCCTTCAACGGCGTGCGCCGTTCGAGCGCCATCAGGGCGCCGCGGCGTTGCGTCGCGAGTTCACGCACGGCGCTCATGATCTCCTGCACGGGATCGCCGCTGACGGTTCGACCGAAGCGCCCTCGGCCGACCCGCTCGAGGACGGCGCGCAGCTCGGGTTGGAACACCACTACGACGGCCAGGAAGCCGACCGGCGCGACGGCGTCGAACAACCATTTGGTCGCGGCCATGCCGAACTGGGCGGCCAGGAACCAGAGCGCCGCGAGGGCGAGCAGCCCTCGCAACACGTTCCACGCGCGTGACCCGATCAGCAGTACGTACGCTTGGTACAGCAGCACGCTGATGATCAGGATGTCGAGCGCATCCTGCAGGCCGAACCCTTCGAACAGTGCCAAACCGACGCCTCCGGCGTTGGGGATGGTCCCAGGTGCCGCCGACCGCGCGACGTGCGCGGCGGGCGATCGAGCGAGTTTCGGTCGAACTGCGGCCAAGCGACGGTCGGACTACGGGGCGAGCCGTGGTCGAGCATCGGTCCGTCTGCCGTCGAGCGACAGTCGGACTCCGGCCGAACTCCAGCCGAACATCCGATGAGGGGAACCCCTCGGTGGCGACAGGATACCACGTCTCCTGCGACGTTCACGCGGTCCTTCGCATGCGCTCTGGACGCTTCGCGGCCCGTCGGGAAGCGCGTGGCGAACGACCCGAGCATGACAGAAGCGCTACACTGACGCTTCGGAGGAACCACATGCCCGACGCATCGCTGAAAGAGATGAACGACCGGATCCAGAGCCTCAGGGGGTATCTTTGACTTGGCTGCCAAGCGGTCCAGGTTGGAAGAACTCGAACCACAACTGAACGAACCGGGGCTCTGGAACGATCCCGAGCGCGCCCGTCAGGTGAACCAGGAAGCGACGCGGCTGCGGCGCGTCGTGGACGAGTTCCAGCATCTCAGTGACGACCTCGAGGGGCTGTCCGACCTCTACGAGATGGCGACGGAGGAAGAGGCGGACGAACTCGAGTCGGAGCGCGTCCGGATCGAGCAGCGCCTCGACCGTCTCTACCGCGAGACCTTGTTCCACGGTGACCATGACGATCGCGCCGCCATCGTGACCGTCAAGCCGGGGGCGGGCGGAACGGAGTCGTCGGACTGGGCAGGCATGCTGCTGCGCATGTACCAACGGTTCGCGGAGCGGAACGGGTACACGGTCGAACTGCTCGACCTGGTGCCCAACGACGAGGCGCCGAACGGCATCGACTACGCCCAGATGATCGTGCGTGGCGAGCGCGCGTTCGGGATGTTGCGCGTCGAGGGTGGCGTCCACCGTCTGGTGCGGGTCAGTCCGTTCGACAACCAAGGCAGGCGCCACACGTCGTTCGCGTCGGTCGAGGTGATGCCCGAGATCGACGACACCATCGACATCGACCTCGACCCGAAGGACGTGCGGGTGGACGTGTACCGGTCGTCGGGTCCTGGCGGTCAATCGGTGAACACCACGGACTCCGCCGTGCGGGTGGTCTACAAGGCGGGTACGCCCGACGAGATCGTGGTGACGTGCCAGGACGGTAAGTCGCAGATCAAGAACCGGGAGAAGGCGATGATCGTGTTGCGCTCGCGGCTGTTCGAGCGCGAGGAGCAGCGGCGCTTGGCGGAGCAGATGAAGGCGCGTGGCGAGCAGAAGGCGATCGAGTGGGGGTCGCAGATCCGCAGTTACGTGCTCGACAAGCAGTACGTCAAGGACCACCGGACCGGCGCGATGCGCCACGACCCGGATGGCGTGCTCGACGGTGACATCGAAGACCTCATCTGGTCGGGCCTGGAGTTCGTTGCCCAGGGCCGCGCGGCGGCGTAGGGCGAGACGCGAAGGGCGTGCGGATCCTCGCGGTCGCCGACGCCGTCTCGCCGTTCGTGTACTCCTCGAACTTCCCGGGGAACTTACCGCCGTTCGACGTCGTCCTGTCGGCCGGCGACACGCCCGGCCACGTCCTGGAGTTCATCGCCACGAAGACGACCGTGCCGCCGGTCTACGTGTTCGGGAACCACGCCGTTGGGTACCTGCGAGACCCCGCCTCGGACGAGGAGCGTCCGCCCGGCGGCTGCATCGACGCGCACCTGCGGGTGGTCGAGGTGGGCGGCCTGCTGATCGCAGGCATCGAGGGGAGTCTGCGGTACCGGCAGGGGCCGCATCAGTACACGCAAGCCGAGTTCCGGATGCTCGCTTGGCGCATGGCGCCGCGCTTGGCGTGGCTACGCGCGACCAAGGGTCGAGCCGTCGACGTGCTGCTCACGCACGCGCCCCCGCGCGGACCTCACGAGGGTGACGACCACGTCCACGCCGGTGTGGACGCGTTCAACGCCTTCCACCTGCGCTGGCGCCCGCGGGTGCACGTTCACGGGCACGTGCACCTGGTGGGGTCGAACGCGCCGCGAAGTTACGTCACCGAAGACGGCGTTCGCGTCGTCAACGCGTACGAGTTCGCCCTCGTCGACCTGTGAAGGGCCACGCACGCGAGAAGCGTCGCGCGGGTGACCGCTGTCACGAGTGGACGCGAAGGTGACTCGACCTTCCCGTCCGACGTTCGATAATGGCCGCATGACCGAACGAGCCGAAGCGACGGGCACGAACCAGGCCGCGCCGAACGAAACCGGGCGACCGGACGCGAGCGCGGCGATGGCGGCCGCGTTCCCGGGCGCCGTCGTCGAGGGGGGCAGACTGCGCCGTTTCGCGCGGGACCGAGCCGAGTCGTCGGCCGCCTTCGCGCCGGGTGCCGCCGTGGCCGGGCCGCTGCTTGCCAGCAGCGTGGTGCTGGCGAGCGGGGCCGATGCGGCCCCGTTCCTCCATGGTCAGTTGGCCAACCAGGTGCAAGGCCTGGCGCCAGGTGAGGCGATCCGAAGCCTCTTGCTCAATCACAAGGGGCACGCGATGGCCGACGCCATGGTGTTGCGCGACGGCCCCCGGCGCTTCCGCGTGGTGGTCGACGATGGCGCGGGCGATTGGGTGCTCCGGACCCTGAGCGAGCACGTGGTGTTCGACGAGGTCGAGCTGTCCGTCTTGGGCGACGTTCACCTGGTGACGCTGCAAGGTGACGCGGCCGACGACGTCATCCGCGCCGCCACCGACGCGTCGCCGGTCGATGGCACGGTGCGCGGAGCGTCGCAGGGTGCCGTCCCTGGCGCGCCCGCGGACGGCACTGCGAAACATCGGGATGTCCGCATCGCCGGGTCGGAGGTGACGGTGTGGCGGCGCGACCGCTCCCCGGCGGGAGGGTACGACCTCCTCGTCCCGGGCGCCGGTCTGGTGGCCGCGCTCGGGGCCCTGCGGACTGCCGGCGCCAGTCTGGTGGGCGAGGACGCGCTCGACGCCGCCAGGGTGGCAGCAAGGCTCGCGACGGCCGGGGGCGAGGGGGGCGACGGGGTGCTTCCTCAAGAGGCCGGACTCGAGGCCGCGATCTCGTACCGCAAAGGGTGCTACCTGGGCCAGGAGATCATGGCGCGGATCGAGGCGCGCGGGAACCTGCGCCGGGGCCTGGCGACGCTGGTGCTCGACGGCGCGCCCCACCGCGGCGAACGCCCGGCGGACGTGCGCTTCGAGGACCGCGTGGTCGGCCGCCTCGGTACCGTCGCCCGCATGCCGGACGGTAGCTTCCAAGCCTTGGCGGTGCTGCGCAAGGACCTCCCCGCCGATGCGGGCCTCCTGGCCTCCGGGCGTACGGCCCGGCGCGTGGATTGACGCGTGCGGCGCGGCGACCGACGAACGAGGGGTCGTTGGTGGGTGCTGGCGGCTGCAGCGCTCGGGTCGTTCGTGTCGGCCGTGATGGGCACGAGCGTGAACGTGGCGATGCCGTCGCTGGTGAGCGCAACCGGCGCGCCGTTCGCCCTGGTGCAGTGGGTCGTGCTCGCCTACCTGCTCAGCACGGCGGCGATGCTGCCCATCGTGGGGCGGTTGGCGGACATGTGGGGCAAGCGCGCCATCTTCGTCGCAGGCTTCGTGATCTTCGCACTCGGGTCGCTCGCGACCGGGCTTGCGCCGGGCATCGGCGCACTGATCGGCTTCCGCTTGGTCCACGGTCTGGGCTCGGCGGTCCTCACCGGCGTGGGGCTCGCCATCGTGACGGACGTGTTCCCGTCGGAAGAACGTGGCCGCGCCATCGGCATCAACGGCGCCGTGCTCTCGAGCGGCATCGTGCTCGGGCCGACGCTTGGCGGGTTCCTGGTGGAGTTCGGGTGGCGCTACGTCTTCCTGGCCGGCCTCCCGGTCGCCCTTCTCGGGGCGTTGGTGGCGTGGCGCTTCGTGCCCGCCTACCGGCGCGGACCTCGCCAACGATTCGACCTTGCCGGCGCGTCCACCTTGACCGCGGCGTTGGCGTCGGTCTCCTTGGCGCTGACGCTGGGCCAGGGCCGCGGCTTCGGCGACGCCGTGGTGCTGGCGCTGTTCGCGGCAGGGGCGACGCTGCTGGCGGCGTTCATCGCGATCGAGCGCCGCGGCGAGCACGTCATCGTCGACCTGAGGTTGTTCCGCGATCCGCGCCTCACCATCGGCTTGCTCGCCGGCAGCGGCGTGTTCGTTTCCATCGCCGGGACGATCTTCGTCATGCCGTTCTACCTCGAAGGCGTGTTGGGTCGGCCGCCGCGCGAGGTGGGGCTGCTCATGTCCGTGACGCCGATCCTTCTCGTCATCCTCGCCCCCGTCGCGGGCGTGCTGGCGGACCGCTTCGGGGAGCGGATCGTCACCGTCGTCGGCCTGGCGTTCGCCTTCGCCGGCTTCACGGCCGTCGGTACGCTCGCCGAGACCACCACGGCGCTCGGGTACGTGCTCCGCTTCGTACCGGTCGGGATCGGGATGGCCACGTTCCAGACGCCGAACAACAGCGCCATCATGGGCTCCGCCCCGCCCGGCCGCTCCGGCATCGTCGGTGGGCTGCTCGGGCTCACGCGGGCGCTGGGTCAGACGAGCGGCATCGCCGTGCTCGGCAGCGTCTGGGCGGCGCGCAGCGCGTTCCATGCGGGTGGTCCTTCCGGCTCGGCGCTGGGTCCCGAGGCGGCGCAGGTGTCGGGTCTTCACGACATGATGACGGTGGTGCAAGCACTGGTCCTAGGGGCGTTGGTGCTGTGCATCTGGGACTTGGCGAAGCGACCGCCTGAGTGGTTGACGGCGCGCCTCGGCAGCGGCCGTACAACCGCGGGTGGCGTCGGTGAACCGCGGCGCCGGCGCCTATAATGCGGCCATGAAGCCGAAGGAAGCCTGGCTAAGGGCCGAGTACGCGGCAGCCACCGAGCGCCTTCCGGAGCGCGACACGCCGTTCGAGACGCTGTCGGGCATCCCGGTCGAGCCGCTCTACACCCACGAGGACCTGGAAGGTTTCGATCCCGAGGAGAAGCTCGGGTACCCGGGGAGCTTCCCGTATACGCGCGGCGTGCAGACGAGCATGTACCGCGGCAAGCTCTGGACCATGCGGATGTTCGCCGGTTTCGGGACGGCGGAGCAGACGAACGAACGCTTCCGGAAACTCCTCGACGCCGGGCAGACCGGTCTGTCCACTGCATTCGACCTGCCGACGTTGATGGGGTACGACAGCGACCATCCGATGGCGCTGGGCGAGGTGGGGAAGTGCGGCGTCGCCGTCGCCAGCCTGGCCGACATGGAGGTGCTCTTCGACGGGATCGACCCCGAAGCGATCACCACCTCGATGACCATCAACAGCCCGGCCAACGCGATCTGGGCGATGTACCTGGCCATGGCGCAACGCAAGGGGGCAGACCTCACGCGTGTCGGCGGAACGCTTCAGAACGACATCCTGAAGGAGTTCATCGCCCAGAAGGAGTACATCTTCCCCCCGGCGCCGAGCGTCAAACTGGTCATCGACACCTTCGAGTGGGGCCCGAAGCAAGCACCCAGGTTCAACTTCATCTCGGTGTCCGGCTACCACATCCGCGAAGCGGGCTCCACCAGCGTCCAGGAGCTCGCGTTCACGCTCGCCGACGGCATCCACTACGTGCGCAAGGCGATCGAGCGTGGTCTCGACATCGACGAGTTCGCGCCGCGCATCAGTTTCTTCTTCAACGTCCACAACGACTTCTTCGAGGAGATCGCGAAGTTCCGTGCCGCGCGGCGCATCTGGGCACGCCAGATGAAGGACGTCTTCGGCGCCAAGGACCCGCGCTCCTGGATGCTGCGTACCCACGCCCAGACGGCGGGGGTGTCGTTGACGGCGCAGCAACCGATGGTCAACGTCGCGCGTGTGGCGATCCAGGCCCTGGCAGGCGTGTTGGGCGGCACCAACAGCCTGCACACCGACTCCTTCGACGAAGCGCTGGCGCTGCCTACCGAGGAGGCCGCCACACTCGCACTACGCACGCAGCAGGTCATCGCGCACGAGAGCGGCGTCACGGCCACGATCGACCCGCTGGCCGGCTCCTACTACCTCGAACGTCTGACTGACGAGATGGAACGCCAGACCCTGGCCTACTTCGAGCAGATCGACGCCCTCGGCGGCGTCGAAGCCGCGATCGACGCGGGCTACTTCGCCAAGGAGATCGGCGACGCCAGTTGGCGACAGCAGCGCGACATCGACAGCAAACGCCGCATCGTCGTCGGCGTGAACGCGTACGAACACGAGCACCCCGAGGTGCCCATCCAGCTCGTCGATCCCGAGGTCGCGAGGGTGCAGCAAGAGAGGCTGCAACGCGTGCGCAGGGAGCGAGACCCGGAACGGGCGGAAGCGGCGCTCGAGGCGCTGCGCCAAGCCGCTCTGCGCGGTGACAACACCATGCCTGCGTTCCTGCAGTGCGCCCACGCGTTCTGCACCTTGGGAGAGCAGATGGACGTGCTGCGCGAGGTGTATGGCGTCTACGAGGAACCCGTCCTGGTGTGACCGCGCTTCCGGCGCTCGCGCATGCGGCGCCGCCACGCGATGTCATGCTCGAACCGAGGGAGTGACATGGAACGACCGATCCGCGTGCTCATCGCCAAGCCCGGTCTCGACGGGCACGATCGTGGTGCCAAGGTGATCGCAAGAGCGTTGCGTGACGCCGGCATGGAGGTCGTCTACACCGGCCTCCGGCAGACGTCAGAAATGATCGTCAACGCCGCCATCCAAGAGGACGTCGACGCCGTGGGACTGTCGGTGCTCTCCGGGGCCCACATGCACTACTTCCGCGAGGTCGTGGCGGGCCTCGCGCGACGCGGCGCCGACGACGTCCTGGTGTTCGGCGGAGGCATCGTGCCGGATCAGGATCTGCCCGAGCTGCGGTCCTTGGGCGTGGGGGAGATCTTCACGCCCGGTGCGAGCACACGCGACGTGGTCGCGTACGTTCGCAGCGAGGTGGCCAAGCGCCGCGAAACGGCCTCCTGAACGGAGCTTGGGGGTGTCGACGGGAGCCGGGCGCGCGTGACTCCCGCGCGATCCGGGAACGTGGTGCCGGCACCCTATGCGAAGGTGATGCCAGCACCCTCCGGGGACGTCACGCGGGCGCCATGCGGAACGCGATCCTGGACGAGAGACATCTCATGACTTTCATCGATCGCATAGGGTAGTGTGACGGCGGTCACACGCCACCGGACGCGTTCGCCGATCGAAGGAGAGACACCACGTTGCGCAAAGTCTTCGCCCCCGTCGTCTTGGTCGTCTGCCTCGGTCTCGTGCTCGCGCCTGCCGCGTTCGCGGACGCGTACGCACTGCGTGTCGTTCAGCCCGGCGATTCCGTCGGGCTCATCGCCGATCGGTACGGCATCAGCGTCGAGGCGCTGGTCCAGGCAAACGGTCTGGAAGACCTCACCATCCATCCAGGCGACGTGCTTCGCGTCCCGTACATCGAGGCCGTCGGTGGCCCGGTCTCGGCCGGAACTGCCGCGCCTCCCGGGTTCCGCTGGTACACGCTGCAACCCGGCGAGACCCTCAGTACGGTAGCCGAGCGCCACGGCGTCGGGATCACGGCGCTGGTGGGGGCAAACCCGGACATCTCCTCGCTCGACCGGCTTCCGGTCGGGTTCGAGTTGCTGTTGCCCCCGGCGGCTGGGCTCGTGGTGACGCTGGCCGAAGGGCAATCGCTCCTCGAACTGGTGGAGGAGTACGAAGCGGACCCCGCAGCGGTGGCGCAGGCGAACGGCCTTCGCTCGCCGTTCGACGTGACGCCCGGCATGCTCGTGTTCTTACCCGGTGTCCAGCCGACGGAAGCGCTCGCCCGCCTGCAGAAGGTGCGCGAGGAAGAGAACCGCTACATCTGGCCGCTCCACGGCCGGTTGACCTCGTACTTCGGTCCCCGCAACCTGGGGATGGGAACGTCGAGTTTCCACCGCGGCATCGACATCGCCGCGCCCTGGGGTACCGGCGTGGGGGCCGCGCGTTCGGGCACCGTCACGTTCGCCGGCTGGTCGAGCCAGGGCTACGGCAACCTGGTGCGCATCCGCCACGCCGACGGGAGCGAGACCTGGTACGGGCACTTCAGCTCCATCGCCGTGTCGGTCGGGCAGTACGTGCGCCAAGGCGGCATCGTCGGCCGTGTAGGCTCGACGGGGATCTCCACCGGACCGCACCTGCACTTCGAGCTGCACGAGCGCAGCCGGCCCATCGACCCGCTGATCGCGTTGCGCTGAGCGCG
>CAZOTV010000003.1:66480-69558 GCA_964582795.1 uncultured bacterium | reverse complement strand
CGCGTTGCGCTGAGCGCGCCGGCCGCCGGCGTTAGCCGTTGCCGACCGCCCTGCTAGTACGGGTCAGCCCTTGCTCCACAGGATCCGCCCGCAGCTTGGGCAGCGCGTGACGCCATCACCCCTGCGGGCTTTCTGCACGACGTGAATCGGTAGTCGAACCGAGCAGCCGCCGCATCGTGCGTTGTCGACGATCTCCACGATGCCAACGCCGCGGCGTGCCTTGCGGATCTGCTCGTACTGCTTGAGGAGCGACGCGTCGATCCCGCTCGCCAGGGCCTCGCGCTCGCTGCTGGTGGCGGCGATGCGCTCGTCCACGCCTGCGACGCGGTCCTGTTCCGTCTGCTGCATCGCCTCGAGTTCGGGTTCCAGTGCGTCGAGCTCCGACTGCAGCTCGTCCACCTCGCCGCTGACCGTCTCGAAGCTTTCCATCAACGGCAACGTGTCCTCCTCGAGCTCCTGAACGCGCGTGCCGAACTGCAGTTCCTGGTTCTGGTACTGCGACGCCTCCTTGACGGTCGACGCCCGCAGCGCTGCGTCGGCGGCGCTGCGACGGCGTTCCGCCATCGACTTGAGCTCCATCTCGTTCGCGTTCACGCGTCTGCGCAGCTCGTCCTGCTCTTGCTGCTTGCGCTTGATGCGCGCCTGCAAGTCGCGGCGCTTCTCGAAGGTCGCGATCAGCTCGGGAGGGACGTTACCGCGTTCTTCTCTCAAGGCGTCGATCTTGAGGTCGAGCGCCTGAACTTCTGTCAGTGCCTGCAACATCATCCCTCCGAAATCGAAAAGCCCCCGCCCGAACCAAGTCGGGCGAGGGCCTGATGAGCGCCGTGTGCGGGCGATCGCGTCACGAAGGCAAGTGTAGCACGGCGCCCTGGGAACGGTAGAATGCCGCCACATGATCGAAGACTCCGTGGACGCGTTCGTGACCAGGTGGCGTGGGCATGCCGCCGAGGTCGAACTGTTCCCGCGTCACGAAGGGAGCCCGCTCTTCGAGTGCCGGGCCGGGACGGCGGTCCTCCAGTTGTTCGAGCGCACCGGTCCGTACCTGTGGCGGCCGGGAGCGGGTCGAGTGATCATCCATCCGGTCACCGACCATCTCGAGGTGGTGTCGGGCGAAGCGGCGCCCGCTTCCGCCGACGCAGGCCCCGTCACGCCCGAATCGGTGGAGGTGCCGAAGGAGGGTCAGCCGGCCCCCGAGCCCGGCACCGAGGGCGCCGCGCCGCGCTCTCCCGAGAAGGTGGTGGCGACGATCGACGTCGAAGGCGTCAGTCGGCTGCGCGTGTGCGGTCGCGTGGTCGAGCGTGACGGCCAGGTCCTCGTCGTTCACGCTGGCGTGCCGTTGGTCGTCGGGGTGCAGGGGGCGGTGCCCGATCGAGCGGTCCCAGGCGCCTGGGTGCGGTTCGACAACGTCGCGCCGGTGCACGGCTTCGTGCTCGACGACGTGCGTAGGCGGTTGGTGGCGGAACGGCCCGACGACGCCATCTGAGCGCGAAGCTTCGCGCCGAAGGTAGATCGGAGGACGCGCAGCCGCGCGACCAGGGCCGGCCCGACCGGTCTGCTAGACTGCGCCGTCATGCCCAACGTCGTCGTCAGCCGCAGTGAACCTCGCGCCGAGAGCATCACACCGGCCCGCATCGCCGAGGTGAGGGCGGGCACCCCGGCCGACGCCGCCGGCGTCGAACCCGGCTGGGAGCTGCTCAGCGTCAACGGCCGACCGATCCCCGACGTGCTCGCCTACCGGCGTGAACTCGCAGGCGGCGAGGCGGAGTTGCGGGTGCGGGCTGCCGACGGGAACGGCGAGGTGCGGTTCCGCGTCGCTTGGGAGGACCCGGGCATCGAGTTCGAGGACGTCATCTTCGACGGCATCCGGCTCTGCGCCAACCACTGCGACTTCTGCTACATCCACCAGATGCCCAAAGGGATGCGGAAGAGCCTCTACCTCATGGACGACGACTTCCGCACGAGCTTCCTGTACGGCTCGTTCGTGACGCTGACGAACCTCACCGACGACGACGTGCGGCGCATCCTGGACGAGAACCTAAGCCCGCTCTACGTATCGGTGCACACGGCCGACGAGGAGAAGCGGGCCGAGCTGATGAAGTGGTGGCCGACCAAGGTGCCGTTCGAGCCCGCCACGAGCATCCGGACGATGATCGAACGCTTGTCGAGCATCGAGCTCTACACCCAACTGGTGCTGGTGCCGGGGCGCAATGACGGCGACGAGCTCGACCGGACCTTGTCGTACCTCGCCTCGCGTTCGAACGTGACGGCCGTCGCGGTCGTGCCGGTGGGCTTGACGGACCATCGCGGTCACCTGGCGTCCTTGGAGACGTACCGCCCCGAGCAGGCGCGCGACGTACTCTCGCGCGTCCACGCGTTCCAAGACCGCATGCTGACGGAGCGGGGAACCCGTTTCACCTTCGCGAGCGACGAGTTCTACCTGGTGGCGGGCGTGCCGCTTCCGGCGGAAGAGGCCTACGAGGGGTACGCGATGCTGGAGAACGGGGTCGGCATGGTGCGCGACTTCCTCTCGGCGCCGTTGCCCGCCCTGGAGGCGCCGAGCGCGCCGCGCAAGGTGTTGCTCGTGACGGGCAGGTTGTTCGCCCCGGTGCTGCAGGAGGCGCTGGCGCCGCTGTCTCGGTTGGAGGGCCTCGAGATCGAGGTGCGACCTCTGAAGAACCGAACCTTCGGCGAGGTCACCACCGTCGCCGGCCTGCTCGCCGGCCGGGACGTTCTCGCTGGGGTCGCGCCGGGGGAAGCCGACCTTCTGCTGCTCTCTCCGAACATGCTGAAGTACGGCACCGAGACGATGCTCGACGACCGCACCCTCGATGACCTGCGGGCCGAGCTGCGGATGCCGGTGGAGGTCGGAGGCACCAACCTCGCCGAGCTCGCGAGCGCCATCCTTGCCGGCCACGGTGTTCGGAGCTTGCCGAGTTTCGGCTTCTCCACGCACGCCATCAAGGAAGCCGCCAAACAGCATTGAGCGGCGTACGAACCCTCACTCGACGCGCTTCGCGGATGCCGCCTGAACCCTTCGGCGCGGTGCGGAAGGGGCGCGATGCGCTACGCAACGAGCGC
>CAZOTV010000003.1:33736-66380 GCA_964582795.1 uncultured bacterium | reverse complement strand
GAGCGCACGGTAAGGTGGTGCGCGTGAACTCGTCCGTGCCGATGGAGCGCCGCTCCCTGCGAACCTACCTCGCGTTCGTGAAGTTCGAGCACACCCTGTTCGCGCTCCCGTTCGCGTACGGTGGGATGCTGCTGGCGGCCGGCGGTTGGCCTGGCTGGAGCACGTTCTGGTGGATCACCTTGGCCATGGTGGGCGCGCGCACCGCCGCCATGGCCGCGAACCGGGTCATCGACGCGCGCATCGACGCCGCCAACCCTCGCACCCGAGACCGCGAGATCCCGAGCGGCAAACTCACGGGGGCCGACGGCTGGGCGCTGACGTTGGCAGGCCTCGCGCTTCTGACCGTTGCCGGCGCTTCGCTGAACCGCCTGACGCTGCTGCTCCTACCGATCGCGGTGGTCTTCCTGGTCGCGTACCCGTACACGAAGCGCTTCTCGTGGCTCTGTCACGGGTGGCTCGGGGTCACCATCGGCGCCGCCGCGGCAGGAGGGTACATCGCCGTCAGCGCCGCGTTCGATGGCGTTGCCTGGGCGCTCTGGCTGGGCGTCGGGGCCTGGGTGGCGGGTTTCGACGTCGTCTACGCGCTGCTCGATCTCGACTTCGATCGGAGCCACGGCGTCCACAGCGTTCCCGTGCGATTCGGGGAACGCGGAGCGCTTCGCATCGCCGCCTTCGCCCATGTGGTGGCGGTGCTCGCGCTTGCCGCGGTGCCGTTCCTCGTGCCGTTGGGTTGGCCGTACGCGTTGGCGCTGGGCGCTACGGCCGGGGTGCTCACGTGGCAGCACGTCATGCTGCGGCGCACGTCGGTGGGGCAGGTGCTGCGCGCTTTCAACGCCAACCTGGTGATCGGCGCGCTCATGCTCATCGGCATCGTCGCGGGGTTGGCGTCCCGGACCTGAGCGCCGGGCACCGAGTGGTGGCGCCAACCTGCGTCCGCGGTTCGGGAAGCGCGGCGACCCCGGTCGCCCGTTATGGGCCAGGACTACGGTGATGTTCGAAGCCGACGCGTAGCTTCGAGGCATGAAACGTTCCATTCTCGCCGCGCTCGTTCTTCTGGGGACGAGCGCATGTGTCCCCGTCGTCGAGAACTACGGCCCCGAGCCGATCATCGAAGGCGCCTCGTTCGCTACGGCGCCGCTCGACCCCGCGGTCGCGGGGCCCGATCGAGGGAACGGGGAGGTCTGGCATACCGGGTACGAGGTCGTCGGTCGCGGTCGACCCGTGGTGATGATCCACGGCATCGGTGGCGGCTCGAGCTTGTTCCAGTACCGCCTCAACGCGCCCGAAGTCGCTGCGGCCGGGTACCGGGTCTACGCGCTCGACCTTCTCGGCTTCGGACGCTCCACACGGCCGGACGTGCGGCTCGACGCCGACGTCATGGTCGCGCAGGTGACCGCCTTCCTCGAAGAGGTGGTGGGGGAACCCGCGGTGCTGGTCGCGAACGGTCTGGCGGCGGCCCACGCCATCCGCATCGCCGCCAAAAGGCCGGAGCTGGTGACGGGATTGGTCTTGATCGGCCCCACCGGGTACGAGCGCCTGGCACGTCCTCAGACGCCGGCCAGGGCGCAGACGTTCGAGCTCCTCCGGGGTCCGTTGGGCGAGCTCCTCACCAGCTTCCTGGTGGAAGAGGACGGCCAGCTCTACTACCTGCTGCAATCGTACGCAGACCCGGCGTCGCTCACGCCCGAGGTGCGCGCCTCCTTCGACACCAACCTCAAGGCGCGCGACGCGCGCTGGGTGGTGTTCTCGTTCGTGACCGGCAACCTCGACCAGGACGTCAGCGAACTCTGGCCCGCGACCACCCAGCCGAGCCTGATCGTGTTCGGCACCGAACCGAGCTTCACCCGGATCGAGGACGCCGAGCCGTTCTTGCTGGCGCGGCCGGATGCCCGCTTCCTGCCGCTGCGAGGGGCGAAGGTGCTCCCGAACGAGGAACGTTCGGAAGCGTTCAACGAAGCGGTCGTGTCGTTCTTGACCGACATCGGGTGGTGAGCGCGCCGCACCCGGTCGTCGGGAGACCGCGCCGGCGCGCGGTGACGCGGCGCGGGGACGGGAACTCGTCCCCGCGCCCGGCACGACGAGTCACAGGTCCTGAACGCATACGGCTCGTTGACACCGCAGCAGGAGAGCCGTTAGGCTTGGTCTCGCGCTCGGAGCCGTAGTGTAGCGGTGAGCATATCTGCCTGTCACGCAGAAGGTCGCGGGTTCGAATCCCGTCGGCTCCGCCAGATCGGCCGGTCCTGGAAAGGGCCGGCCGACTTCGTGATGTCGGGTCGTTCCCGCATCGCGGCGCACGCTGCAAACCGTATGGCCTCAGCCTGCTACCGTGAGTGCGAGATGGAGCTTCCCCTGTTCCCCCTGGACATCGTGGTGTTCCCCGGCATGACGGTGCCGCTACACGTGTTCGAGGAGCGTTACCGCCGGCTCGTGCGCGAGGTGCTGGCTCAGGAGCAGGAGCCGAAGCGCTTCGTCATCGTATGGAGCAGCGGGAACGCCCCCATCCGCGACACGCCGGATCATCTCGCGCGCTATGGCACCATCGTTCACGTGCTCAGCGTCGAAGAGAACGAGGACGGCACCTACGACCTCCTGGTGCACGGGCAGGAGCGCTGTGAGGTGAGCATCGCGCGCATCGAGCGGGTGCCCGAGCCAGGAGGGGAACCTCGCCCCCTGTACTTCACCGAGGAGCGGCCGGCGCCGCTCGGGCGCGACGACCCGAACGCCGAGGCGGTCGCGGCCTGGGACGCGGTGGACACCTTCCGGGATTACGCCGGGAAGCGCTTCCGCGGAGACGCGGAAGACGAGATCGACGCGCACCTGCCCGAGGACCCCTTCTACCAGGCGTCGTTCGTTTGCGCCAACATCCTGGTGCCGCCGTCGTCGAAGCAGTCGCTGCTGGAGGCGAAGTCGCTGCGCGAACGGCTCGACCTGGCGCGGGCGTTGATGAAGGAGCGCATGGAGCCGAAGGCGCGCGTTCGCAGAGGACGCGCTTGACGGCCGACGGCGACGCGATCCCTGGCTCCGGCGCCGCCGCATCCGATGGATCGCAGGAGGGCGAGCGCGAGCAGTTCCGCTTCCGCTGGGCCGACCTTCCTCTCGTCACCGGTCATTTGCCTGGCACGGGCGGCGCCATCCGCATCCAGCCCGAAGACTTCCAGGTCGAGGAACTGCCCGTGTATCTCCCGGAGGGCAGCGGTTCGCACCTCTACCTATGGGTACGCAAGCGCGGGCTCACGACCCGTGAGCTCGTGCAGGCGCTCGTTCGCGGCGGGGCGGAGGAGAGCGCCATCGGCGTGGCGGGCCTCAAGGACAAAGCGGCGGTCACGACGCAGTGGCTCAGCCTGCCGAAGCGGCATGCGGGCGCGGTAGCGGAGCTGACTGCGTTACCTGGCGTGGCCGTGTTGGAGGAGAGCTACCACGGCAACAAGCTCGGGCTCGGACATCTGCGCGGCAACCGCTTCGTGATCCGGATCCGTGACGTCGCACCGGACGCGGTCGCGTCCGCCAACGCGGCGCTCGCTGCGCTCGCCGAGCATGGTGCGCCGAACTGGTTCGGACCGCAACGCTTCGGTAGGTTCGGCGGCAACGCCTGGGACGGGCTCAGGGTCCTGCGCGGCGAACGTGTGCCGGGTGGTCATCGGCTGCGCCGCTTCTTCGTTTCGGCGCTGCAGTCGCTGTTGTTCAACGCCATGTTGGCCGAGCGGATCCGGCGCGGCTGGTTCGACACCGTCGTCGAAGGGGACTGGGCGCGCAAACACGACACGGGCGGGACCTTCTGCGTCACGGACGCTGCTGTCGAGGCGCCACGCGCGGCCCGGATGGAGATCAGCGCGACGATCCCGCTCTACGGGCGCAAGGTCCGCATGTCGGGTGAAGATGCCGGAGCGCTCGAGCAGGCGGTGCTCTCGTCCTACGGTCTTCGCTGGCCGCAGTTCGGTTCGCGTCGTGGCGACCGCCGCATCACGCGGGTGACCTTGGCGAACGCGAGCGTAGCGCGCGAGGAGGACGCCGTCACCCTCGCCTTCGACCTGCCCAAAGGCTCGTACGCGACGGCGGTGTTGCGCGAAGTGATGAAGGTCGACGTCGACGAGCCGCTCGCGGGGCCGGCCGGCGCCGACGCCGGTGCCGGTGCTGACGATGGCGATGACGACGACGGTGACATCGGCGCGGACGGCTGATCCGCTCAAGCGCGAGCCGGGGCGAAACGGCGCCACACGAGTTCGATCAAGAAGAGCGCAAGGGCGAAGGCGGCGGGCCACTGCCAGAGCGGGAAGCGCGTGCTCGCCAACGCCGGTGCATACGGGACCGTCGGGTCGAGCACGGCGCCGCCGGTGCGCTCGGCGACCGTGCGTAGCAGGGCGGCGCCGTCGACGTCGGCGAACTCCGGATCGGGCCCGCTCACACGCGCACGTGCAACGACCTCGCCGCCGGCTGCCAGAACGACCTCGCCGCCGTTCGCCGGCCGCCACGGCAGGCGCCCGACGTACCGACCGGGTGCGACCTGGTCGAGGATCGTAACGGCCCCTTCGTAGCGCGCCTCGATCCGCTCACCGTTCACGTACTCGCCCGCGCGTACCGCGTCGACCACGATCGCCAACTCGGCGCCGTCTCGTCGGGCGGTGGCCTCGTACGCCAACGGGTTGGACTGCAGCCAGCGCACCACGGTACCGAGCGCCCCGGGCGTCCCTTCCCACGCTCCCCACGCCCCTGCCCAACCGTTGAGGTCGGTGGTGAGGGCGGCCGTTCGGCCGAGTCCGGCCCGGCGGGTGGCCAAGAGCGGCTCGCCGTCACGCCCACCCAGCATCTCCTGGGCGTCGGACTTGAGTGTCGTGGCGACGTAGGCGTCTACGGGCGGCAGAGCGTTCGGGAAGGTCACCAAGGGGTTCGGACGGGGCCTCGGCGCGGTCGGTTCCTCGACCAAGAGAGCACGTGTGGCGGTGAGCGCCTCGTTGGTGAAGATGCGCGGCAGGGTGCTGGCGTCGAGCGCCTCGTAGTAGCGCCCTCCGCCTGCCGCGGCGATTCCTCGCAGCCGTTCGAAGTCGGCCGCCTCGCCGATCGCGATCGTCGAGATGGTGATGCCGTTCCCCAGCGCCGCGCGTGCCATGGCGTCGAAGTCGGGCCCCGCAACCCCGGCGAACGGGCCCTGCCCGTCGTAGAGCTTCCCGTCGGAAAGGACGATCACGTGCTTCACCGCGGCGTCCGTTGCGTCGAGCGCGGCGAGCGCGCGCTCGAGCGCCGGGCCGAGCACCGTGCCGCCACCCGTGTCGAGCGCGAGGATGCCTTGAAGCATCTCACGTTTGCCGCGTTCGGTTGCCTGACGCACTTCGAACACCCAGCGCGTACTCGATTCGTCGCTGAACGCGATCAACCCGAGGAGATCGTCCTGGTAGGCGAGCTCCACTACCTGCACGGCGCCCTCCTTGGCCAACTCGATCTTGGGAGGGGAGCCGGTGCTCATCGATTGCGACCGGTCGATGACCATCACCAGGGCCACCAACGGCAACGTGACCTCGGTGCGCAGGTCGGTCGTGACCGGCAAGACGTCCTCGACGGCCGTGCGGTACCAGGCTCCGAAGCCGAAGCTCTCCGGCCCTCCCGTCATGAGCAGACCGCCGCCCGACTCGACGTAGCCGCGCAACAACTCGAGCTGGCCGGGCGTGAACTGCACCGAGGCCCCGCGCACCACGACGGCGCTGTAAGCGATCGGGGCGACCAAGTCGGCCGCGCTGCCTTCCACGACGTCGATGCCTTGCACGCGCAGCAAGGAAGCCGCCGCAGGATCACCGATCACCAACACGGGCGGACGCGTGCGCACCGTGATGTTGGCCTGGCCGCGGTCGTTCCCCAGGTGCTGCTCCACCGGAACGTCGAGCGCGACCGACACGGGCACGGTGGCGTTCGTTCCCACCACGAAGCGGAACGGAACCGCCGTGCGGCCGACGCCGACATCGCGTTCGATGGGGTCGAGGATGGTGTCGCCGGCCGAGGGCCTGACGGTCACGCTCGTCTCGAGGTCGCTCTCGATGACCGCCACCGCCTCTACCGGTTGCCCGGGAGAGGCGTGGTCGGGGACGAGCAGGTCGATCACGCGCACGTCCGGAACGCCGGTCACCGTCACCACGTCCACGGGCACGTCCGGCAACGATGCGAGTACCGCCTCGCGCGGGGCGACGCCGTCCGACACCAACAGGATCCGACCGGCACCCCCGGCGGCAGCGACCTGAAGTGCCCGCGCCAGATCGGTTCCGCTGGTGTCCACGAAGCCGGGAGGCGCCGCCGAGAGGCTCGTGACGCGCGTCGACTCGGCGCCCACCAGGTAGACCTCGCGCGCCTGGGTCGTGTCGATCTCGAGCATGCGCGCCTGGCGCAGCGCGGTGTCGCCGACGCTGTCCGAGACGTCGACCAGCAACGCGGTGTGACCGCCCGGCACCGTGCGCCATGGCTGGGCAAGCGCGACCACGAGCGCGGTGAGCGCCACGGCACGCAGGCCCCAGCCGCGGCGACGAGGCAGGAGCGCCACCAACGCGACGACGGCGATCGCTCCGAGCAGGAACCAGGGAGCGGCGAAACCGGTGCCGGCTGGAAGAAGCGAGGCGATGGGCGTGTTCACGGCACGCGCATGCTATCAGTCGGAGGCACACGAGGTCTTCCTGGAGCGGGCGCGGTCCCCGACGAGCCCGGCAACGGCCGAGGAGCGCGTCTCAGGGCACGGTGAACGCGGGCCCGTTCGAGCCCGGCCGGACGGTGCAGGCCGGACGGGACGAAGCGCGTCGGGCAGGGCGTAGATTCCTAGGGCGCCTGCTAAGATGGCGAGGATGGCCGAGCAACCTCCCTACGTGCTCATCGCGATGACGACGGAGTCGCGCGGTCGAGGTCTTCGCGCCGTCGTGGACGAGATCGGCTTGGACAGTCAGGTGTTCACCGACGTGGAGCAGCTGCTCTACCACACCCGCGGGAGCGTGCCCGAGGCGCTCGTGATGGAGCACGGGGTGGCTGCGAAGGTGCCCCAGCTCGATCTCGTCGCCCTACTGAGGCGACGCAAGGCGCTCGCCGACGTGCCGTTCGTGTACTTAGGCCCGAACGACGCGGACGTGCACGGCGCCGTCGTCGCTTCGGGCGCCGACGTCTTCCTGACCCTGCCGACGCGTCCCGCCGTCGTCAAGGCGTACCTGCAACGGATGCTCGACCGACGCAGCGCGGAACGCGCGTTGCGCACGGCGCTGGAACAGGCGCGACACTTCGAGCAGGCGTATCAGCAGAGCGAGCGGATGAAAGACGACCTCATCCACATGCTGGTGCACGACCTCAAGAGCCCCATCGCCAGCGTCATGGGACTGCTGGATCACAGCCTGGAGATGATGCGAGGGGACGGCGACGCCGGTGTCGAGGACCTGCTGAGCCTGGCGCGGAGCGAGTCGCAGCACCTGCTCAACCTAGCGGCGAACATCCTCGACGTCCGGCGCATGAAGGAAGGGCAGATGCCGTACGAGCCGGCGGTCATCGACAGCCTCACTGAGCTCGCGAAGGACGCCCTCGGCGACGTCAGCGGCGGCCCGCGTGACCGCAACTTCGGGTTCCTGGTGCGGCCCGAGGCCGAACGGGTCGTGGGGGACCCGAAGCTGCTCAGGCGCGTGCTGGCGAACCTGATGGCGAACGCCATCAAGCACACCCGGCGGGGCGGGTACATCGACTTCCGCGCGTGGCGTCAGGACGACGGCTTCGTGTTGAGCGTACGCGACGACGGCGAAGGGATCCCCGATGCCGATCAGAAGCGGATCTTCAACGCCTTCGAGCAGTCGCGCCACACCATCCACGACCGCTACGACACGGGGATGGGGCTGACGTTCTGCAAGCTCGCCGTCGAGAAGCACGGCGGCCGCATCTGGGTCGAGTCGAAGGTGGGCCGTGGCAGCACGTTCTACTTCACCATCCCCGACAAGGTGCCGGCAGACGCAGGACCGAGCGAGGTCGGTGCCTCGAGCGTCTGATCCCGAGAACGCCGTCGAGGCCGTCGGCCCCGATTGGTCGCTGGAGCGATCGTTGTGGGACGACGGCGCGCTCCGCGTGGCCGGCGTGGACGAGGCCGGGCGTGGCGCCTTGGCCGGACCGGTGGTGGCCGCCGCGGTGATCCTTCCGCCGGACCGCGCATACCCCTTCCGTGACTCCAAGACGGTGCCCCCGCGAAGGCGCGCCCTGCTTGCCGAGCAAGTGCGGGAGGTCGCGTTGGCCTGCGCAGTCGGCATGGCCGGTGCGGACGAGATCGACGCGATCGGCATCCTGAACGCCACCAAGAACGCCGCGAGGCGAGCGCTCGACGCCCTCGCGCTTGCGCCCGACGCGCTGGTGACCGACTACCTGCCGCTGGCGTACGGCGTGCCCGAGGTCACGCCCCCGCGGGCGGACGCCCTCAGCTACCAGGTCGCTGCCGCGAGCATCCTGGCCAAGGTCACGCGCGACGAGCTCATGGTCGCTCTGCATCACGAGCACCCGGCGTACGGGTTCGACCGCCACAAGGGGTACGCGGCGCCAAGCCACCTCGCGGCGCTGGCGCGGATCGGCCCGTGCTCGGCGCATCGCCGCACGTTCGGCCGCGTGCTGAGCGTGCCGCTCTTCGAGCCAAGCGCCTGACGCGGCCAGCACGTACAATGCCACCATGCCCGATTGCGTCGGCGTGAAGTTCGACAACGGACCGAAGATCCACTACATGGAGGCGCCACCGACGCCGCCCGCGCTCGGCACGCTCTGCGTGGTGGCGACGAGACGCGGACTCGAGGTGGGCCGAGTGCGCACCGCAGTAAGAGACGTGCCGAAGCCGCACGGTCACTACGTGCGTGACGCGCAGGAGGACGATCTCGAACGGCACGCGGAGCTTCGCCGCAAGTCCGAGGACCTGAAGTGGCTCCTGCGCGCCAGGGCGCGCCAGGTCGATCCCGAGTTGAAGATCGTCGCCCTGGAGTTCACGGTCGACGAGACGTTGCTGGTGGTGAGCTACACGAGCGACCGGCAGGCGCCTCTGCGGGTGCTCGCCCAGGAACTCATCCAGCACACGAGTGCGCGGATCGAGTTCGCCAACGTCGGCCCGCGCGATCAGGCGCGGATGCTGGGAACGTTGGGCGTGTGCGGTGACGGCTCGTGCAGCTCGACGTGGCTGCAGAGCTTCAGCGCGGTCAGCATCCGCATGGCGCGCGACCAGCAACTGCCCCTCAACCCGGAGAAGATCAGCGGCCCGTGCGGCCGCTTGATGTGCTGCCTGCAGTACGAGCACGAGATGTACCGGGAGCTGCTCAAGGGCATGCCGAAGAAGGGCGGGCGGGCCTGCCACGACGAGAGCGGCACGTGCGGCCGCGTGGTGAAGCTCAACCCGTTGAAGGGGACCGTCGACCTGCGCACGGAAGAGGGCGCGGTCGAGGAGTACCCCGCCGCTGAGGTCAGCCGGGTGCGGAACTGAGCAAGGCGCGAAGGCGCAACGTCAGCACCGAGCAGGCAAGCGACGGCTGCGCGTACGCCGCCAGCGCGTCCTCACACGACTCGATCTGCTCGAGCGCTGCGGCGTAGACGGTGGGTGGGTGCTTCCGAAGCGGCTCGCGCAGCCAACCGAGCGGGTCGGGATCGGCGCCGGCGTCCGCCGCGGCGGCGAGCGCCTTCGCCAGTTCTTCGGCGCCCTCCAAAGAGTCGAGCAGGTCGCCTTCCAGCGCATCGAGGTACGCGCGCGCCGCATCGCGAGCGGCGGCCGTGGATTCCGGCGCGAGCCGTGCCCTCAGCAGAGCCCCGGCTTGCCCGGTGCGGAAGGCAGGGTGACCGCGCAGCGCGTCGTCACCTACGAGCGTCGATAGCACCTCCGGCGCGACCGCTCCGAAGCGGATCACCGTGCTGCGCGACGCGACCGTCGGCAACACGGCGTCGGGCCCGGGAGCGATCAGCACGATCGCCGCCCACGCCGGCGGCTCTTCCAGCATCTTCAAGAACGCGTTCGCCGCGCTCTGGTTCATGGCGTCGGCGTGGTCGATCACGCCGACACGCACACGATGGCGCGGACGCGACCGGAGCCACGGTGTGAGCGGCTCCGGGTCGCCTTGCTCTCGCTCCACCAGCTGATCGATGGTGATCTCGACCCGACGCTTGCTCCTACCCGTGCGGGTCGTCGTCGCTGGCGCGACCTCACGCAGGTCCGGATGCACGCCGGCCGCCATGGCGGCGCAACTTCGGCACGTCCCGCAGGGTCGCTCCGCCGGCGCGCCGTGCTCGCAGTTGACCAAGGCGGCGAACCAACGTGCCACCGGCCGACGGCCGACGCCGTCGGGTCCGGAGAACAGCAGCGTGCGCGGACCCGAGCCGTCGGCCCAGACGCGGCGCAACGTGCTCATCACCGGCGCGTGCCCGTGGACACCGAGGTCGAAGGTCACCGACCCACCTCCAGGCGCGCCGCCAAGACGTCCGGGTACCCGGCGGCACGCACGTCGGACTGCACCGACCCGATGTCGAAGGCGACGCGGTGGAACTCGATCGTGCGGGCGTCCTCGTCGAACAACGCGTATGCGGCTAGGGGGATGTGGTCGCGAGGTTGGCCGACCGCGCCAGGGTTCGCCAGCACGCGCGCGAACGGTGGCAGCCGGTAGTGACCGAGGTCGTGCCGGAAGGTCACGGTGCGCCACAGCACCTGACCGCCGGACTCGACCGCTGCGAAGATCTTGGGCGTGTGCGTGTGCCCCACGAACAGCAGCGGTCTCTCCATGCGCTCGAGGTTCGCCTGGGCGGCCGCCAGGCTGGTGATGTACTCCCATGGCTGGCGCAAGGCGCCGTGTGCGGCTTCCCAGCTGCCTGTGAGCACGTGCGTACGCAGGCCGCGGAGGAACGCGATGCTTTCGTCGCTCATCTTGTCGGCCTGACGCATGAGCACGTCGACCACCAGGCCGGCGTCCCGCTGTTGGACGACCTCGCCATCGAGGATGGCGAGCAGGGTGGCGTCGTGGTTCCCGAGGATCGCGACGCGCGGCGCAAGCTCGATCAGGCGCTGGACCGCCTGTTCGGGGTGCGGGTAGTACCCGACGGCGTCTCCAAGGAATACGACGTCGTCGTAGCCGCGTCCGCGGGCGTGCGCGAGGACGGCATCGAGGGCTGGGAGGTTGGCATGCACGTCGCTGAGCACCAAGTGCCGCATGGCGTTCAGGATACCAACACGCCTGGGCGCGGAAGCGCGCCCCTCGAGGGAACGGCCGCGGGCGGATGGTGCCCGGGTGGACGCGGCGCCAACGACGCTGCCGGCCATGGCAGGCGGGATTCCCGATGCGAACGGCTATACTGTGCCCGATGCCGGCTGCCCCGACTTCCGCCTTCTCGCAGGCACGTGTCGCCATCCGTTCGCTCTTGCTGCTGGTGGTCTTCGTCGGAGCGTCCGCGTACGCGCAGATCTCGGTGCCGACGTTCGGGACGCGCGGCGGCGTGCCTGACGAGTTGGTCGAGGCGTTCATGCCGAGTTTCCGCTTCGCCGTGGGGGAAGCCACGGGCGTGGAGGTGCGCAGCGGCGAGCTGATCACGCCGGGGATCGCAGGCAGCCTCGAGCCCGAGTTCGCGCTCCTGATCGCCGAGCTCGACAACGCGCGCTTCGCCATCAGCGGCGAGATCGCGCGGATCACCGAGGCGGGCGGCGAACCGTTCGCAGTGAACCTCATCGTCGTCGACGCCGAACGCTCGCGCGTGACCGACCTGATCTCGCTGCCGCTCGACCCCGAGGCCATGGCGCAGACGGTCACCGATCTCGCTGCCGCGGTCGGCGCCTTCACCAGCGCGGTCGTCGATCTGGAACGGGGGAGCGCCGGCCTCTTCGTTTCGAGCGAGCCGGGCGACGCCCAGGTGTTCGTGGACGGAGTCGCGCTGGGGCGCACTTCCCGCCTCGACGTGGCCATGCTCGCGCCCGGCCGCTATCAACTCGAGGTGCGCAAGGAAGGGTTCCTGCCGGAGGTCCGGATGGTCGACCTTCGCGCCGACGACACCGCCTTCGTGCACGTCATCCTGACGGCGATCTCGGGTGGCAGCATCCAGATCTCCGCGACGCCCAACGCCGCGGTCTTCCTCGACGGGGTGGAGGTGGGGTCGACGCCTGCGACGGTGCCCGCACTGCCAGGTACGCATCGCGTGACGCTCCAGCGCGAGGGCTTCGTGTCGCAGACCATCGACGTGCTGGTTCGCAACTACCGCGTGTCCCGGGTCGCTGCGGAACTCGAGCCCGCCATGGACCCGTTGGTGTTCTGGGACGAACGGCGCGAGGTGCTGGTGTTCATCGACGGGGTGTTCCAGCCGGGCGCTCATGCCGAAGACATCCAGCCCGGACTGCGGACCTTCGAGTTGCGACGCGGCGGTGACACGCGCTCGTACCTTCGCGCCGTGCCGACCACCGGGGTGTACCGTCTGGACCTCGAGACGGGGGAGCTGGTGCCGCTTCGTCCTTGAGGCCGCTGGACGCCTCGCCGCGTCGGACGCTTCGTCGGAACCTCGCCGCGCCGGTCGCTGCGGGAAGCGTCACCGAGCGACGCGGGGGCTGCGCCATCGACGCTCGAAGCTAGTGCGTCAACGGCCGGCGAACGGCCAGCGAACGGTCAGCGCCATCGACGCTCGAAGCACGTGCGTCAACGACCGGCGAACGGCCAGCGGAACGTCGTCGTGGCCGCCCAACGCGGGACGGCGTCCCACTGCGGCAGGGTCAACGCCGCAGACACCACGAGACGCGCGTCCGCCGGCAGCGACGGCAGACCGAAGGTGGAAGCGGGGAGCGTCAGATCCGTCGCGATGCGAAGCGGGTCGGCGTCGAGGCGGTACGGCTCGTAGGCTGCGCGAACGGCAAGGCGAGCGCCGGCTCCTAGGTCTTCCGCTACGTCCAACGTCGCGCCAGGGCGAACGCCCTTCGCCGAGGCGCCCAGATACGTAGCGAACGCGAGGTCGGGCGCGCGGCCGCGCGGCAGGACCAGGCCGACGCCGACCGCCCCCTCCGCCGCGTGCGTTCCCGGCGACAGCGACCCGCGCGCCACGACGCGGATCTCGTTCTGCTGCCAGGCGCGGAGGAGGCGCAGGGCCACGGCGGCGCGCCAACCGGTGCCCACGGGCGTGAAGTGCACGTCCGGCTCCACCTCCAGCACGACGGTGCGCCCCAGCCTCCCCGTGACGCCGATGCCGAGGCCGACCCCGCTGCGCGTCCAGGTCGGGCGGTCGTCGCTCGCTACGGCCAGCGGCCGGAAGCGCTGAGCCTCGGCCCCGAAGGCGGACGCGGTCACGCGGATCGCGACCGGGCCCGCCACGCCGCGCACGCTGAGGTCGGCCTCACCGAGGCCGTCGGAGCGAAGGGCGCCGCGCGCGTCCAGCACGACGTTGCCGATCGGCCCGAAGGTGCGGTTGGTCGAGAGGTCGAGCGCCAGGAGCGGTGCGCCTACGAAGCCCACGGAGAAGCCGACGGTTCCGCCTTCCACCCGCACGCCTTCGAAGGCGACGGTGGCGACGGCGAACGGGCGCTCCAGCACCGACGCCGATGCCGAGGACGCGGCCGACGCTCCGAGGGTGATCGCGACCTGGCCGCTGGGAGCGATCTGCGCGCGCGCGGCCGAGAGCAGCGCGAACGCCACGACGAGCGCCGTGGCGAAGGGGCGGACGCTCGAGGGCCCGCGTGCCGGAGTTCCGGTTCGTTCTCGGGATCCGGTACGTTCGTCCATGCGCGAGCGTACCGCAGCGGCCGGCCCGGTGCTGGAGCTCGTGTTCGTACCCGATGCCGGTCCTCTTCCGCCTTAGTGCTAGAATGCCCGCCGGCCGAAACGGCCCGGGAATCGAGAGCATCTTCATGAACATCCTTGGTCAGCTCACCGTCCTACCGCACCTGCCCGAATCACTGGAACGACTCCGCGAGATCGCCGGGGACCTCTACTGGAGCTGGCAACCCGATGCGCGCAAGCTGTTCCGCGAGCTCGACCGCGAGTTGTGGGAAGAGGTGTTGCACAACCCGGTCGTGCTGCTACGAGACGTGCGGCAAGAACGCCTCGAACAGGCCGCCGCCGACCCCGCCTACCTGGCGCAGTACCGCAAGGTGCTCGAGCGCTTCGACGCTTACCGCTCCAACCACCGCTGGTTCGACCACGAGGTCGGCGAGGAGCACATGTACGCGTACTTCTGCGCGGAGTACGGCTGGCACGAGTCAATCGCGCTGTACTCCGGCGGCCTCGGCGTCCTGGCGGGGGACCACACCAAGGCCGCCGCCGACCTCGGCGTGCCTTTCGTGGCCGTCGGGCTCTTCTACCCGGAAGGCTACTTCCATCAACGCGTGGGCGCGAACGGGCAGCAGGAAGCGGTCTACGTCCGGACCAACGCTCACGACCTTCCGTTCCGGCGCGTCGAGAACGAAGACGGCGATCCGGTTCGCGTTCCCGTCGTCATCGCAGGCCGTGAGGTGCAGGTTGGCGCCTGGGAGACCTGCGTCGGCCGCGTGCGTGTGGTCTTGCTCGATGTCGACGTCGCGGGCAACCATCCCGACGACAGACGCATCCTCGCGCGTCTCTACGGCGGCGATCAGCGGACCCGCGTGGCGCAAGAGATCGTTCTGGGCATCGGCGGCGTGCGCATGCTGCGCGCGATCGGCGTTCGCCCCACGGCGTGGCACATGAACGAAGGGCACAGCGCCTTCATGGTGCTCGAGCGCGCGCGGGAGCTGGTCGAGCGCGGTCTCGGGTTCGACGAGGCGCGCGAAGTGGTCGCGGCCAGCACGCTGTTCACGGTGCACACGCCGGTGGCGGCAGGGAACGACGCGTTCCCGTCCGACCTCGTCAACCAGAGCTTCGGCGGGTACTGGGGGAGCCTCGGGCTTCGCCAGCACGAGTTCCACGAGCTCGGGAAGTTCGATCACGGCTGGGGACCCGTGTTCAGCATGCCCGCGCTCGCCCTGCGCTTCTCGACCGGAAGGAACGGCGTGGCCGAACTGCACGGCGCCACGAGTCGACGGATCTGGTCGAACCTGTGGCCCGAGGTTCCGCACGAAGAGGTCCCGATCACGCACGTCACCAACGGTGTTCACGTCGGCAGTTGGATGGCGCCCGAGATGCAGGAGCTGGTCGACGAGGTGCTTCCTGCCGGTTGGCGGTCGCGGCTCGACGACGTCGAGCTCTGGTCGGAGCTCCGTGACGTTCCTCCGGAGCGGCTTTGGCAGGTGAGGCGCTACTTGAAGGCGCAGGCGGTGCGTTTCCTTCGGCGCCGCGTGCTGCGGCAGCTGGATCGCCAGGAGGCGAGCCCCACCGTGATGCAGGACTCGGGCGCGATCTTCGATCCCGACGCCCTCACCATCGGTTTCGCCCGGCGCTTCGCGAGCTACAAGCGGGCCACGCTGATCTTCCGGGACTTAGACCGCCTGGCGGCCATCCTCGGCGATCCGGATCGACCGGTGCAGCTGGTGTTCGCCGGCAAGGCGCACCCGGCCGACGAGCCTGGCCAGGCGCTGATCGCCCAGATCCACAACCTCTCCAAGGACGAGCGATTCCGTGGTCGCGTCCTGTTCATCGAGGACTACGACATGGCCATCGGCCGATCGTTGACGCGCGGCGTCGACGTGTGGCTGAACAACCCGCGAAGGCCCATGGAGGCCTCCGGCACCAGCGGACAGAAGGCCGCGATGAACGGCGTGTTGAACCTCTCGGTCCTGGACGGCTGGTGGCCCGAGGGATTCGACGGCGTCAACGGCTGGGCCATCGGGGGCGGCCGATCCTACGAAGACCTCGAACGGGCCGACGAGAGCGACGCCGACGGCCTGTACGCGTTGCTTCAGCGTGAGGTCGTGCCGCTGTACTACGACCGCGACGAGCAGGGCGTGCCACGCGAGTGGATGCGGCGCGCCGCCGATGCGGTCGCGAGCGTCACCCCGCGGTTCAACGCCCAGCGCATGGTCAGGGAGTACGTCACACGCTTCTACGCCCCCGCGAGCCGCCGCGGCGAGCACATGGCGGCGAACGATCACCAGGCGGCACGGGAACTCGCCGCGTGGCGCAAACACGTCGCCGAGCAGTGGCCGTCCGTCTACTTCGCCGCGACGCCCGTCGAGGACCGTGTGCGCGCCGTGGGTGACGAGGTCGAGGTCACGGCGGTGCTGAACCCGCGCGGGCTGTCCGAGGAGCACGTGCGCGTCGAGGTCGTCTACGGACCGGCCGAGGACGGCCTGCAGACGAACATTCGCACCGTGCCGATGGAACGCGTGAACGGGTACGAGGACGGCGGACATCAGTACGTGGCGCGGTTCCGGCCGACCATCAGCGGAAGCCTGGCCTACGGCGTCCGCGCCTACGCGACGCATCCGCTTCTGGTCTCACCGTTCGACGCGCACGCCATCCGTTGGGCGTGAGCGCCCCCTGCGCGTTCGGTACACTCGCTCCATGAAACCCACACGCGCGGACGCGCTCGCCTTGATGGAGTCCTGGACGGAGTCGGAGAGCCTCCGCAAGCACATGCTCTCGGTCGAGGCCGCGGTCGCTGCCTACGCCGAGCGGATGGGCGAGGACGTGGAACTCTGGTCGGTCGCGGCGTTGCTGCACGACTTCGACTACGAGAAGCACCCGAACCCGAACCGCGACGAGACGGGTCACCCGTACGTGGGCGTGCAGGAGTTGCGCCGTCTCGGCTACCCGGACGAGGTGCTGGACGCCATCCTCGGCCACGCCGACTACACCGGCGTGCCCCGCACCACCCCGCTCGCGAAGGTGCTCTACGCCTGTGACGAGATCACCGGGCTGATCACGGCCGCGGTGCTGGTTCGGCCCGACAAGGACATCGCAGGATTGACCATCAAGAGCCTGAAGAAGAAGTTCAAGGACAAGGCGTTCGCTCGCGGCGTCGGACGCGAAGACGTGCAGCGCGGCGCCGAGGAGCTCGGAGTCGAGCTCTGGGAGCACGTGCAGACGGTACTGGAAGCGATGCAGGCGCGAGCCGACGTGCTGGGCCTCGAAGGGTAGGCCGCGAGTACCCCGGCCGAGGGGCTGCTCCGGCGGGTAGCGCTACGCTCGTGCGAACGACGACGCGGGCGCGAGCGACCTTGCGGGTACGAGCGACCCTTCGGGTGCGAGCGACCCTGTTGGCGCGAAGGAGCCCACGGGGGCGAACGGCGATCGCAGGCCGCCGCCGTCGCGAACGGGGGAGGTCAGGCGAGCCGTCACGCGTCCTCGCCACAGAGCCTTCGGCACCGGCCCGAACGCGCGCGAATCACGGCTGGCCAGCGGCAGTCGGTTGTCGCCGAGCACGAAGATCGAGGCGGGCGGGAGCACCGAGCGTGGGAAGGTGGACGCGCCGCGGTGCTGCGGCGCTAGCCACGGTTCCGGCAGCACCTCGTCGTTCACGATCGTCACCCCGTCCTGCAGTTCCACTGACTGTCCCCCGAGGGCGATCACGCGCTTGACGTACGGGGCGCGGCCGTCGTCGAGAGGGTCGAGGACCACCACGACGTCTCCTGCGCTGAGGCTCCCCTGACCCGCTTCCCCGGCGTGCAGCTCGAGCAAGCGCACCAGTGGCGGCCGCACGACGACGACCAGCGACCCGTCCTTCAGGTTCGGGAGCATGCTGTCGCCGCGGACGCGCATGACGGTGACGGCGAACTGGGTGATCGCAACGCCGAGCGCCAGGCCAAGGGCCACCGCGACGCCGGACGTCCAGCGAATCGGGCGGCCAACGCGAGGCGGACGGTGCCGACGGTATGTACGGTTCAGGAGCCCTTGCGCTTCCCGCTCGCCGGCCGCGGGCGCATCAGCGAGAGCGCAGCCCGTGCGGCGGAGCCGATGGTGAGTCCGTCCTCGTCGGGCTTGCCGCCTTCGTCTGCGCGTGTGGGCCGACCCTCGGTGTCGTCATCACCGGTTCGCCGTTCGGTCTTGTGAACCGTGGCATGGCGTGCGTCGCCGCCCCGATGCGGCCTGTGGACGAGCACGTCGCGCTCGATCAGCGCGCGCCAGCCGCCGGCGTCATGCAGCGCTCGTTCGGCCGCCGCCTCACCGGCCTCGACGATGCGCTCGAACTCCCCGAACGACTCGATGCGGAACTCCGGCATGGGGATCCGGATGCGGAGGTCGGCGGGGTGCATGCTGGCGTGGATGTCGGCCAGGATCGACTGCTGGATCTCGCTGGCTCGGAACAGCATCTGCGCCATCGGGTTGCGGCGCTCGAGCTTCACGGTGGCGACCATCCGCTCCCACCAGGAGCCTTCCTCGTCGGGCGTGCGGTACACGGAGTGCCGAGGGGAGGTGACGTCCGAAGCCACGGTCCGGTTGGCGCCCAGGTAGGTGGCCGCCGCCACGGGCAGGTTGTTCACGATGCCGCCGTCGGCGACCGTGCGACCGTTCAGCTCGATCGGTTCGAAGGCCCCGGGAAAGCTGCTGGAGGCTCGCACGGCGCGTACGAGATCGCCGTCCGTGAGCACCAGCGCTTCGCCCGACTCGATGTCCGTGACGGTGACGGCGAGAGGGACCTCGAGTTCCTCGAAGGTCGCGGGGATGTGTTCGGCAAGGAAGGTCTGCAACCGGTCCCCTTTGAACACGCCCGTCTTGAGCGACAGGTCGACCACGTCACGCCAGGACGTGGTGCTGGCCAGGTCGAAGAGGTCGTCGGCGCGAAGTCCCGAGGCGTAGAGCGCGCCGAGGATGGCGCCCATCGACGTGCCGGAGATGACGTCGAACGTCGCGCCCGCGCGCTCGAGCGCCCGAAGGGCGCCGATGTGCGCGAACCCGCGCGCGCCCCCTCCCGATAGGACGAGGCCGACGCAGAGGTGCTGCGAAGGGCGCTCCATGGCGCGATGCTAGCACGCTCCCGTCGGCCTCCTCGTCTCGGGCGGCGAGGCTCAGTTGCCGTTCCCGACGTCCTCCTCGACGACGCGCAGGGTCAGGGTGACCGTGCGTTCCTGGCCGCCGCGCCACACCTCGAGCACGACCTCGTCACCTTCCTTGCCAGTGAGTACCACGCGCTGCAGGTCGGTGACCTGCTCGAGCCGACGGCCGTTGGCGCTCAGGATGATGTCGCCACCTGCCGGGAAGAGTTGACCGCCGATGTTGGCCTGGTACGTCGGGCCGATCAACCCGGCTTCGTCCGCCGGTCCGCCGGGGGTGACGCTCATGACGACCACGCCGTGGTCGGGCATGTCGAGCACCTCGCGCACCTGGCGCGGGAAGTCGGACGCCGCCTGGCCGGTGATGCCGATGCGGGGCCGGTTCACGATGTCGAGCGAGTCGGCGTACAGCCCCACCAAGCCGCCTTCGCGCATGGCGGGCAGCGCGTCGGCGAGCAAGGCGCTGGGCACGGCGAACCCGATGCCGATGTTGCCCGCGCCCCCTGCGGCGGTCATGCCCGGAACGATCATCGTGTTCACGCCGATCAACCGCCCGCTCGAGTCGAGCAGCGGGCCGCCGCTGTTGCCCGGGTTGATGGCGGCGTCGGTCTGGATCATCGGGATCTCGATGCGGCCGATGGAAGGCAGCTCGCGACCGATGGCCGACACGATCCCTTGGGTCACCGTCGACTGAAGTCCGAACGGGTTGCCGATGGCGATGGCCTTCTGGCCGACCTGCACGTTGCCGGAATCGGCGAGCTCGATGGGACGGACGCCTCCAGGCATCGCTGCTGGATCGCGGAGTTCCATTAAGGCGAGGTCGTAGTCGGGGTTCGCTCCGACCACCACGACCTCGAACTCCTCGTCGCTGCCCGGGAAGGTGACACGGATGGACGCCCCCTCGCGCAGCGCGACACCGTTCTCCTCGAGCGCGCTCTGCACCACGTGATAGTTCGTGACGATCTGGCCCGACGCGTCGATGACGAAGCCGGAGCCGCTGCTCTGCCGCACTTCGGGGGTGGAGGGGTCGGGGAAGAACCGGCGGAACTCCGGCGGCAGGTAGGGCAAGACGTCCTCGAACGGGCTGACCCGCTCGCCGCGGACCTCGACGTTCACGGCAACGACGCTCGGGCCGTACGCGTCCACGACGTCGATGGTGTTGCGCTCGTCCTCGATGAGCGAGGTGGCGCGGTCGGGCGCCGTGACGCCTTGGGCCGAAGCGGGCGGCTGGGCCGTCCATGTCGCGGCCGCGGCCACGGCGACCAGGGCCAGTGAGAGTAGGAGCCAAGTACGGATGCGATGCACGAAGGTCCTCCTTCCAGGTTGATCCGGAACCGGCGCGCAACTGCCGCCGCCGTATGTCGTGCGGCGGGCGGGGTTCGCGTCTACGACGAAGATACGACCTCTTAGTGAAGCCGCAGGTAGCAGAAGGTGAGGAACGTTAACGCGGCCGCGGGGCCGCCCGCGAACGCCCGGTCGCGTTCTCGATTCCCGCCGTGGGTCGTCGTCGAACGGTTCAGCTCTTGCGCTCGCGGCCGGCGCGCTCCAGGACCGCCACCAGCGCGGCGCCGAACAGACCGAGGGCGGCGGAAGCGATGGCGGTGCCGGGCATGCCGGTCGACCACGGAAGGACCGGGCCTGCGTCCGAGGCGACGAAGGGCCAGACCTTGCGTAGGCTGCCGAGCAGGAACCCGGTGAGCACGGCGAGCGTGACGTCGTGATGACGCCGTAGCAGATAGGCGAGCACACGCGCGAAGCTGAGGAGACCGACCCCGGCACCGATGGCGAACGGCAAGATGATCGCGAGGTCGAAGCGGCTCACGGCCGCTAGCATGGTGTCGTACTTGCCAAGTAGCACGAGGATGAACGCGCCGGAGATGCCAGGCAGGACCAACGCGCAGATCGCGACCATGCCGGACAGCGTCAGGGTGACGGGCGTTGTGGGCGTGCTCGCCGGCGTCGCTCCCACCAGCAGGAACGCGCCAACGGCGCCCATGAGGAACACGACGACCGTCCATGCCGACCACCGCCGGACACGTCTGCCGACCAACATGGTGGACGCCGCCACCAGGCCGAAGAAGAAACCGGCGACGTGCTGCGGGTAGTGTTCGAGCAGGAAGTGCAGGAGCGGCGCGAGGGTGCCGATGGCGACGAGGATCCCCGCGCCGAGCAGCACCAGGAAGCGGCCGTTCGCCAACCGGAACGCGCGTCGCCACGCTCCGCGCAGCAGCGCGCCGACGAACTCGGGCCGCGACAGTGTGCCGAGCGTGAGGATCAACTCCTGGTAGACGCCGAGGATGAGCGCCATGGTGCCGCCCGACACCCCGGGGATCAAGTCGGACGTGCCGATCGCCAGCCCTCGCATCACCAGACCGATCGGGTGACGTCGCGCGCGCCCACGCCCAGGATCCTGTCCGTCCTCCGCTCGATCGTCGTGGATGTCGTCCTGCACGCGCGGATGCTACCACGATGGCTTGGCGGGTCCCGGCGCACCGGGCGAGCGTCGTGGGGACATCTGACCTCGCAACGCAGCGGGCGTGCTGTAGGCTAGTGCCGTGGAGCAAGGCGCATGAGCGACGCGTACGGACCGGATCGCTTGCACGAGCAACTGAGAAGCCGTCTGGCGGACGTCGGCCTGGAGCCGGGCGTGCTCGAGGAGTTGGCGTCGAACTTGCTGTGGCGCATCGGGCGCGTCTCCGACGACGGGCCGGTGACCGTGCGCGTCGGTCTGGCTTCCAGTGCGGCGTTGTTCCAGCACCTGCCGCGCCTTCGTGGCGCTTCGGACAGCGAGATCGAGACGGCGGTGCGCGAGTCGGCGATCAAGGTCGAGTGGGTCGGCGCCCGCCCCCGCTCGGGCGAGCGGGCGAACGGAACGTAGCCATGGACCTGACGCACGAGATCCGCTTCTCGCTGCCCGTGGCGATGGCCCCGGCCGCGGCGCGGGCGTTCGTGCGGGACGTTCCGCGTTCGCTTCGGATGGCCGACTTCTTGAGCGATCTGCAGGTCCTGGAGGGGGAGCCGCGCGTGGTCGTCGCGACGTTGCCGGTGAACGCGGCGCTGTTCGGGCAACGCGAGTTGCCGTTCCGCAGCGTCTTGCGCGACACGGCGGACGGCGCCACCTTGACCGCGCTCGAGATCGAGCCGGACGGGCCCGGTTGGGCCGAGGTCGATGGCGAGGCCGTGGTGCGGCCGAACGGAAGCGGCAGCACGGTCGACTACGCGTTCCGTGTCACCATCCGACTGCGCGTTCCCAGCGCGGACAAGTGGGGTACGCAGGCGCTGTTGAAGATGATCGCGTTCACCGCGCGCACCGTGCTGCAAGACGTCATGAGTCGCTTCCCGCAGGCCGTGCGGCGCGCCGCCGAGGAAGCCGCGCCGGTCTCGGGCGGCGTCTGACCAACGGGCACACGCGGTGCCGCCGGGGCATTACCCCGACTACTTCCCGACGCAGAACCGCGCGAAGATCGAGGCGAGGGTCTCCTCGGCGATCTCGCCTCGGCCGGTCACGCCGGCCAGCGCCGTCAGAGCCTCCTGCAGCTCCCACGACGCGATGTCGTGACCCCCAGCGTGGGCAGCACGGAAGGCGCCCTCTACGCGCTCGAGAGCTGTCGTCAACGCGCTCACGTGTCGCTCCTGCGTCAGCCAGACTTCCGTGCCCGCGGCGTCCCCGAGGAGGGTGTCGGAGATGGCGGTCTGGAGCGCCTCCATCCCGTGCCCGGTGCGGGCGGACACCACCAGCGGCGTGACCTGAGAACCGGACTCCTCGAGTCGGGTCACGTCCCACGCAGGCGGCAGGTCGGCCTTGGTCGCCACGACCAGGGTGCGATCGGCCGGCATCTCCCGCAACAGGGCGAGGTCGTCTTCGTGGAGCGGCGCGGAGCGGTCGAACAGGGCCAAGCGCAGATCGGCGTTGGCGGCGATGCGACGCGCCACCGCCACGCCGCTCGCCTCGATGACGTCCGCGGTCGAGCGGATCCCCGCGGTGTCGATGGCGGTCAGCGGGATCCCGGCCAGGACGAGGGGGGCCTCGAGGTAGTCGCGCGTGGTTCCCGGCATCTCCGACACGATCGAGCGCTCGTACCCCAACAGCGCGTTCAGGAGGCTCGACTTGCCTGCGTTGGGCCGTCCGAGCAGCGCCAATCGGGCGCCGTTGCGCGCCAGGCGCCCGGCAGCGGCGGTGGCCAGCAGCGTACGCAAGTCCTCCGCCGCGCGCGTGAGCGGCGCCTCGAGGTCCGCTTCCGGCACACCTTCGTCGGGGTAGTCGAACGCTGCTTGAACGGCCGCGTAGGCGTGCGTGACGTCCGTCTGGATCTGCCCGAGGCGCGCCCCCAACGCGCCCGTCAGACCGAGCGTCGCGTTGCGCCGCGCGCTGTCGGTCTGGGCGTTCACCAGCTCGAGCACGCTCTCGGCTTGCGCCAAGTCGAGCCGGCCGCCAAGGTAGGCACGCAGCGTGAACTCGCCCGGGCCGGCCAACCGTGCGCCGCTCTTCACGCACAGGTCGAGCACCGCCCGCAGCACGGCCGGACCGCCGTGGGTCTGGAACTCCACCACGTCCTGCCCGGTGTACGAGTGGGGGGCGCGGAACGTGACCAGCACCGCCTCGTCGATCGTCTCGCCGTCGTCGTGCACGGCACCGTAGCGCGCGCGCCCGGCAGCGATGCGACTCGGCTTCACGCCGCCGCGAGCGACGAACATGGTGTCCGCCACGGAGTACGCCTCCGGTCCGGAAAGCCGGACGATGCCGACGGCGCCCGTGCCGGGAGCGGTGGCGACGGCCGCGATGGTGTCGTTCGTCGGAGGCAGTTGCGCCATGGCGTCAGGCAACGACGGCGAACGCCGACTCCGCTGCCCGGATCACCGTGTCGATGGCGTCGTCGTCATGGGCGGCGCCTAGGAAGGCCGCCTCGTACGCGCTCGGGGGCCACGAGACGCCGGCGTCGAGCATGGCGTGGAACCAGCGGCCGAACCGGAGCGTGTCGGTGCTCGCAGCGTCGCGGTAGCCGCGCACGGGCCGGTCGGTGAAGAACACCGTGAGCATCGACCCTACCCGCTGGACCCTGGCGGGCACGCCGGCCGCTTGCGCGGCGCGCTCGAGTCCGTCCTGCAGGCGCGCGCCCGTGGCCTCGAGCCTCTCGTACACGTCGCCTTCGGCATCGATGGCGTCGAGCGTCGCCAGCCCCGCGGCCATCGCCAGTGGGTTGCCCGAGAGCGTCCCGGCCTGGTACACGGGCCCGAGGGGGGAGACCATGGCCATCACGTCGCCGCGGCCGCCGTACGCGCCCACCGGCAGTCCGCCGCCGATCACCTTGCCCCAGGTCACCAGGTCGGGCTCGAGTCGTAGCCGCTCGACCGCGCCGCCGCGAGCGAGGCGGAAGCCGGTCATGACCTCGTCGATCACCAAAAGCGCTCCGTGGCGCCGGGTGAGGGCGCGCACGCCCTCGTGGAAGCCGGGCTCGGGCGGCACGACACCCATGTTCCCCACGACCGGTTCCAAGATCACCGCCGCCACGCGCCCGGCGTGTGCGCCGAGAAGCGCCTCCAGTTCCGGCAGGTCGTTGTAGGGCGCCACCAGCGTCGTAGCGGCCGTGGCCGCCGGCACCCCGGAAGACGACGGCACGCCGGTCGTCGCGGCGCCAGAACCGGCAGCGACGAGAAGGCCGTCCGCGTGGCCATGGTAGTTGCCCTCGAACTTCACGATCAGGTCCCGGCCCGTGAAGCCACGAGCGAGCCTGAGAGCGCTCATCGTCGCCTCGGTGCCCGAGTTCACGAAACGCACCGAGTCACACGTGGGGTAACTGTCCAACACGGCCTCGGCCAGCGCGACCTCGCGCTCGCTCGGCGCACCGAACGACGTTCCATCGGCCGCCGCCTCCCGCACGGCCGCCACCACGGCCGGGTGCGCGTGGCCGAGCAGCAACGGTCCCCACGAGCCGACGAGGTCGACGTAGCGGTTGCCGTCGACGTCCCAGACGTGCGGCCCGCGTCCGCGGGCGAGGAAGCGGGGGGTGCCACCCACGGCGCCGAACGCGCGCACGGGCGAGTTGACGCCTCCTGGCGTGACGGCGAGGGCGCGGGCGAAGAGCGCTTCGGAGCGTCGCGTGTCCATGACGTCCCATGCTCGCACGCCGTCGGCCCCCGGCCGGCGAACCGGGCGACGGCGCGTGGGTGGGTCGTGTCTCCGCGCGCTGCTAGAATCGCCGTGCACCCGCCCGATCGCGGCGTCATGGAGGAATCGTGGACGTCATCAACGCCCTACAGAGCGTCGCTTCGCCCGCGCTCGACCGCGCCTTCCTGTGGATCACGAACCTCGGCTCCGAGCAAACGTACATCGTCTTGCTGGTCGTGACGTTCGTCGCCATCGACGCCAGCGCGGGACGGAAGATCGCCATCGCGTTCTTGGCCGGCTACCACTTGAACCAGTTGCTGAAGGGCACCTTCACCACGGCGCGGCCGTTCGAGCTCGATCCGGCCGTCGCGCGGAGCCCCGAGGCGGTCGCCACCGCGCTCGGCGCCGGCTTCCCGTCGGGGCATGCCCAGGCGAGCACCACGTTCTGGGGCCTCGCAGCCGCCTACGCGAGGCGCAGTTGGTTCACGCTGCTCGCCTCCGTGCTGATCGCCGTGGTGTCGATATCGCGGCTCTACCTCGGCTTGCACCTGCCGGTCGACGTGATCGGCGGGATCCTCATCGGTCTGGTGGTCGTAGCGCTGGGCGTGACGATCGCCCGCGCCGTGGACCGTACCTCCGGACGCGGAACCCGCAGCGCTCTCAGGGGCACTCGCGAACCCAGGAGCGCGCCCGTTCGCGTCCGGTCGGAACGCGCTTGGGTGATCGTGCTCGGCATCGCGGTGCCGTTGGCGTTGCATCTGCTGCTGCCGACACCGGAGTCGGCCTTGTTCATGGGCGCTGGCGCGGCGTTCATCACCGGCCCCGAGTTCGTTCGGCACGAGACGCGTGGCCCCTGGCTCGGCCGGGCCGTGCTGGCCGTGCTCGGAGTGGCCGTCGTGTTCGGGGTGTTGGCGGTGACGTCGGCGACCATCCCCGACGATCTGCGACACAGCGCGGTCGGCTCGTACTTCCGGTACTTGGTGGTGGGGTACGCCGGCACCGTGCTCGTTCCCCTGCTCGGCCGGCTACTGCGGTTGTCGCCCGCGCGAACGTGAGGCCCGAGGGCCGCTCGAGCGAGGCGCCCCCCGAGCGGGACCTCGACGAGCCCCGGGGCGCACCGGACGCCGCCGGCGAAGCGATGAGCGACGCCACGCGGCGAATTCGTCTGACGCTCGAGTACGACGGCACCGACTTCTTCGGTTGGCAGCGCCAAGCCACCGGTGAACGGACCGTGCAGGGGGCGCTGGAGGCGGCGCTGGCGCGCTTGCCCGGAACGCACGGCTCGGTGCTTGCGGCCGGGCGAACCGACGCGGGCGTGCACGCGCTGGCGATGGTCGCCCACGTGGACACGACCAGTGCCATCCCTGACGAGAAGCTCCGGCTCGCGCTCAACGCCCACTTACCGCGCGATGTGGCGGTCCTCGCGGTGTCGACCACCACGCCCGACTTCGAGGCGCAGTTCCACTGCATGTACCGCCGCTACCTCTACCGGATGCGCGTCATGCGAGGCGACCCACGGGGCCTCGCGCTGTTGCGGCGGCGTGTCCTGCCCGTGTTCCGTCAACTAGACGTCCCGGCGATGCAGGCGGCCACGCGACACCTTCTCGGCACCCACGACTTCGCGACGTTCGCCACGCAGGAGACGCGCACCACGGTGCGGACGGTGCATCTTTGCGACCTGCGGGAGGAAGGCAAGGAGATCCGACTGCATGTCGCTGCGGACGGGTTCCTGCGCGGCATGGTCCGCACGATCGTGGGCACGCTTCTGTGGGTCGGGAAGGGCAAGCTCACGCCGGATGACATGCCGAGGCTCTTGGCGGCACGCGACCGGCGCCGAGCGGGACACAACGTCGCGGCACACGGCCTCTACTTCGTCGAGGCGGGATACGAACCCTGGGACGCGAAGCGCTCGGAGGAGCACGCCGCCGATCTCGTGCTGTGAGTGAGGTGGGAACGGCGCCACGACAGGGCGCGTCCTCGTACTGCGCGCCGGAACGGCCGAGCGTGGCGCGTATACTGGCGGTCGTGACCCACGCGCGATGTCGAGCACGGTCAGGACCGCCGCGCGCTACCGGAGACGCCCTCGTCTCGCGGATCGGCGCCGTCGGGCGGTCGGTGACCCCTGGTGAGCGGGCGTCGCGATGACGATCCGGGTGCGGCCCCCCCTCGAGAGCGACGTGACGGCCATGGAAGCGATCGATTCCGCCTACGCCGCATCGCACGGTGTGGACCGCGTCGTGAACATGGCCTCGACCCGGTTCTTCGCTCGCAGCGGACACAGCTTCGTGGCCGAGCGGGTGGCGGAGCGGGTGGCGGAGCGGGTTGCGGAACGCGAGGGCGGAGTCCGGGTAGAGCGCTCCGACAAGAGGGCGACGGACCGTGCGGCAGCGCCCGAGGCGTCCGCTACCGTCGGCTTCGTCTTCGCGCAGGCCGTCTGGCGTGGAGACCGGGCGGCGGTGCAAGTGGCGCGACTGGCGGTGACGGAGGACGGTGGGACGGAGGCGCTTGGCGCGCTCGTCGCGGCGCTCACGAAGAGCGCCTACGACGCCGGCGTCTACGACCTGACGGCCACGGTCCCGCGCAGCGACGATCGGTCGGTCGAGGCTCTGGAGCAAGGGTCGTTCCAGGTGACGGACGTGGTGACGTTGTCACGCACGCTCGGGTCGCGTGGAGTGGCGGCCCGACGGGTGGCTGACCCGAGCGCGGGTGACGCGAGCGCGGGTGACGCGAGCGCGGGTGACGCGAGCGCGGGTGACGCAAGCGCGCTTGGAGCAAGCGCGCCCGAAGCAAACGCGCTTGGACCAAGCGCGCCTGAGATGAGCGCGGGACGTGGTTCTGGGGGTGAGGAGCATGGCTGAGGAGATCGCAAGGGCGCTGGTCGGGGTCCGCGGGATGGACACGGACGACGCGCGCCGGCGAGTGGTGGAGGCCTTGGCGGGCGTTCGCGGGGTGCGCGACGTTCAGCCGGCGGACGAAGCCCGCATGGTCGTGGACTACGACCCGAGCGAGGCGACGGTCATGGACCTCATCCGAGCGCTGCGTCGCATCGGGTTCCTGGCCGGGATGGAGTAGAGCGTCTTGAGCACGACCGCCGCCACGTACGTCGGCGTGCTGATGTTGACGCTCGACTTCCCGGGCGTCCGGTCGCTCAAGGAGAAGCGCGCTCAGGTGAAGCCCGTGACGGAGCGGCTGAAGGCGCGGTTCGCCGTGACGGTCGCACGCCTCGATGGTCTCGACGCGCACGACTGGGAGCGTGTCGGCGTAGCGACCATCAGCGCCGACCGCGAGTGGGTGGAGCGCACCCTCGCGTCGGCGCTATCGTTCGTGATCGCGCGCGGGCTCGCCGTGCGCGACAGCGAGATCACCGTCGAACGCTGGGACGCCGACTGAGCGCCTTCGACCGGCAGGTACCGCGGTAGGAACGGGATCGCGGCCGGACGGTACAATGGCGCAGACCGAGCGTCGTCTTCCGAGGGGTCGACGTTGCCGCGTCGACCGCGGCCGAGACGATTCGGTCTGGAGGGTTGCCTCGATGGAGAACGACAAGCAGCGCCGCGGCGAGCGAGATGCTGCCACGGCCGATACTGGCAAGGACCATGGCGAGGGCGTCGCCCACGAGGCGGCCGGCAAGGCCTCGGTCGCGAACGACGCGAACGACGCGAACGCGTCGAAGAGCGAGCGAGCGGGCGCGGACGTGTCGCCCGCGAGGAAGGGCGCCCCGGAAGGCGCGAAGGCCAAGAAGCCCAGCGTGCGCCGAGGCCGCAACCAGAAGTCACCACGTGCGGAACGGACGCGACCCGTCGACCACGTACGCGTGGCAGACGGCGCACTACGAAGCATCATCGGATTGGCCGCGCACGAAGTGCCGGGCGTGGTTGGGATGGCGCCCGTGAACATCGGCGAGGGCCTGCGCCGGATCTTGGGAGCGCGCCAAGTCGACGAGGGCGTGTCGGTCGAACACCCCCACGGCGAGGACCGGGCGAACGTCGACATCCACGTGGTGGTCGCGTACGGAGTGAACATCCCCGTCGTGGCAGAGGGCGTCCGGGATCGCGTGCGATACGCAGCGAAGCAGTACGCGGGTGTCGCGCTCGACGAGGTGCGCGTCCACGTCGAGGGTGTCAGTCGTGGTTGACGACAAGACCGTGGGTGGCGACAAGACGCGACGCTGGAAAAAGCTCGAACCCAAGGACGTCGGCCACGCGTTCATCTTCGCGACGCAGTGGCTCGGCGTGCACGTCGACGAAGTGAACGCGCTCAACGTGTACCCCGTGCCCGACGGTGACACGGGCACGAACATGCATCTCACCATGCAGTCGGTCCGGCGACAACTCACGGACGAGAACCCACAGAACATGGCAGGGGTGGCGCACGCGCTTTCGTACGGCTCGCTGTTGGGAGCGCGCGGGAACTCCGGCGTCATCCTCTCGCAGATCCTCAAAGGGTTCGCCGAGAGCATCAAGGAACGCAAGAGCCTGACCGGGGCGGACGTGGCGGACGCGCTGGTTGCGGGCGCCGCGACGGCGTACTCGGCGGTGATGAAGCCGGTGGAGGGCACCATCCTGACGGTGGTACGCGAAGCCGCCGAGGCCGCCAACGGCGCCGGCGGACGGCTGCCGCTCGAGGTGCTCGAGGTCGCGCGCGACGCCGGGCACGATGCGCTCGCTCGCACACCCGAGATGCTTCCCATCCTGAAGCAGGCGGGCGTCGTCGATGCCGGCGGCCTCGGTTTCCTACGGGTGCTGGAAGGCTGCATCGCCCACTTCGAAGGGCGCGACCTTCCGCCGCCCCCGAAAGTGGAACGGCGCGCTCAACAGCAGTTCGAGGAGGAGGAGTTCGGGTTCTGCACCGAGTTCCTGCTGGCGGACGTCACGGTTCCGACGCGCGAGATCCAGGACCTCGTGGCGCCCTACGGCGACTCCTTGCTGGTGGTCGGCGCCGAAGGCTTCGTCAAAGGGCACATCCACACGGAGGAACCCGAGAAGCTACTGGCCGAGGTCGCGCGGTTCGGGCGCATGGTGCGTTCGAAGGTCGAAGACATGAGCGAGCAGCACTCGGAGATCCTCGCCGACGTGGACGCCAGCGAGGCGGAAGCGCCGCGCTCCGCAGCGGTGGCGGTGGCCAGTGGGTACGGTCTCACGCGCGCGTTGCGCAGCCTCGGCGTGAGGGTCGTGGGCGGGGGGCAGAGCGACAACCCATCCGTCCAGGACATCGCAGACGCGGTGCGCAGCGTCGGCGCGCGCGACGTCATCGTCATGCCGAACAACAAGAACATCATCATGGCGGCCGAGCGCGTCGCCGAACTCGTGCCGGAGAAGAACGTCCACGTGCTCCCGACCCGCACCCTCGGTCAGGGGTTGGCGGCAGCGGTCCTGTTCCAGGAGAGCGCCGCGGTCGATGATCTCGTCGAGGACATGGAAGCCGCGGCCGAACACGCGTTGACGCTCGAGGTCACGCACGCGAGCCGGGACGCCACCATCGATGGCGTCGAGGTACGCGAGGGCGACGCCATCGGGTTGGTGAACGGCACGCTGGTCGCGTCGGCGCCTTCGCCCGACGCCTGTCTGCTGCGCTTGCTCGAAGGGCGCGCGGAGGAGTACGAGGTCGCCTCGTTGTTCCACTCCACCGAGGTGCCGGCAGGCGCCGCTGCCACCTTGGTAGGGGCCTTGGCGGAGCAGTACCCTGGGCTCGAGGTCGAACTGCACGCCGGCGCGCCCGACCTGTACCCGTACCTCATGGTGCTGGAGTGAACGCGGGGAGCACGGTGCCTTACCGCACCGTCGGTCGTCGTGAGCGGTTCATGAAGAACAGCCCATCCAGTGCGGCCACCTGCTCGTACACTGGAACGAAGGAGGCATTGGCATGAGACGCATCTTGTTCCCCGTCCTCGGCGCCGTCATCGCGCTGGTCCTTGCAGGTTGCACCATCACCATCGAGCCGGTCATCCCGCCGAACGCGGTGAAGGTCACGGCCAACGAGAACCCGAACACCCCCGTGTACGGCGACTCCCTTTCCGCGGGCGCCGCCGAGGTCTTCGAGATCACCATCCCACAGGCCGTGCAGGACGGCTACGACGTCGTGTACGTCGAGCTCGACACGGACATCGAGCTCGAGCTTCGAGCCGCGAACTACGCCTCGGTGCTGATGTCGAGCAACTCCAGCGAGTACTTCGGGCGGTACGCGACCGGCCTGCAGGCGCTGGACGCCGACCTCGACTCGCAAGCCATCACGAGCCTTGTGAACTGCCGCGGTAGCTGCGTCATCTTCGAACCCACCAGCTCGACCTACTACGCCCGCGTCAAGAACGACAGCGGCGCTCCCGTCTCGTACGAACTCTACGTGTTCGGTGACGTCCTTCAAGACGACACCGAGCCGGCCAACGGCAGCCGTGGGAGCGCGCCGACGCTCGTCGTGGGGTCGAACGTCTCCGGCGCCATCGAGACCATCAACGACGTCGACTTCTGGTACGTGTCCGGATCCGGCACCATCGCGTTCGACGCCGGGAGTCCGGCACTCAGCCTGGAGGCGCACGCTCTCGACAGCAACGGCGTGGTCGTGGCCGGTCCCTACACGTCCGGCGATCAGTTCGAGGTCTTCAACGGCGAGTACGTCCGGGTGAGGTCCGTCACGGAGCGGGCCGCCGCGTCCGCCAAGAGCGTCTACTACCTCGGCGCGCCCTGAACGGCGCCGTCGAGCCGGTGACACGGGCCGAGGCAGGCGCTTCTTCGCTGGCGCGCTAACGCGGCCTCTCACCGCCTTCGCCGCATGGGCCGGTACACTCGGCCCATGCGGCGTTCTTCGTTCCCACGCAGGTTGTTGCTCGTCGCCTTGACGGCGCTGCCGTTCGCGTTCGCCGCGGTCGCTTCCGCACAAGTCTGCGAGCCGGAGTTGCGCGCCGCCGTTGGCGACCCGAACTTCGACCGACCCGCTACGGGCGTCGACGCGGCGGTGCTGCTTCACCGTGCGGTGCAACTCGTCGAGCCGGCGTTGCCGCGGATGCACCTTAGCGCCACGGTTCCGCTCGACCCGGGTGACCCGGACTACGGCGCCGTGCTGTACCTGGCCGAGCGCAAGCTCCTGCCCTCCAGCTGGCAGGCGGAAGCGCTCGACGGTGAGACGTGGGCCGGCATGCTCGATCGCTTCCTGGCCTGGTACCAACTGGACGCCTCGCTGGCCGACGCCCCCGCTTCCGTAGGCGACGCCGTGAACGACATGGCGACGGTGCTGCAGCGGGTGTCGCGCACGATCAAGCCGGCCGCCCTGCTCGCGACCGATCCCACCGACCAGGGCCGCTTGTCGTTCTGGGCGATCATCTGGAACTGGACCGTCTACCCGCGCCTTCTGGTGCTTCGCCCCGACGGCGAGCTGGAGCGTTCGGAACCACGCGACGCCCTTCGCGCCATGAGCAACTGCGCGGTGCAGCTGCACCACTACGTGACCGCGCCGGAGGAGACCGCCAAGCGGCTGTTCCTGACGCACAACACGTCGCGCATGTACTTAGTGGCGAGCCGCCCCGAGCGAGAGGCTGCGTGGCCGTATCAGGTGCCGTCAGGCGAGGAGTTGGCGGCGTTCGGCTTCGAGCTGGCCGAGTTGAGCGGCGTGCAGCTCTACGCCGCGGTCTTCGACGGTCCGCAAGTCGGGGTCGGGACGATGCTCGGGATGCTCACTCGCGTGCGTACGAACATGGCGCCCACCACCTTGCTGGGGTACCTGCGCAC
>CAZOTV010000003.1:26444-33636 GCA_964582795.1 uncultured bacterium | reverse complement strand
TCACTCGCGTGCGTACGAACATGGCGCCCACCACCTTGCTGGGGTACCTGCGCACACCCTGACGCCGGACGCGAAGGGCGCTCTCGCGCCCCGTGTTCCCGCGCCCTGGGCGTTCCGTGTGCCGGGTGTTCCCGCCACGCACCCGTTCTCGCCTGCCCGCCGTTCCTGCCTGCCCGGCGTTCCTGCGTGCCGACCGTTCAGGTGTGGCGTCCGTCGAGGGCGCGGCGAAGGTCGTCGCGCATCGCGAGCGCAGCGTCGCGCACCGCGCGACCGACGTCATCCAACGTGCGCGCGGCCCTCGCGGCCGGGCCGTAGGTGAGTGCGCGGCTGGCGTTCACCACCGCACCCCAGTCGTCCTCGTCGAACGCGGCCGCGACGTCAGCGGCCGTGCCACCCTGGGCGCCGTAACCGGGCACCAACAGCAGCGAGTTGGGGAGAGATCGTCTGAGCTCGGCGAGCGCCGCCGGGTACGTCGCGCCGGCCACGGCTCCCAACGACGTGTACCCGGCGTGCAGGGGCAGCGTGGCGGCTCGTTCGGCCAGCTGCCGCGCCAGGCGCTGGTAGAGGCGCGTGTCGCCTACCAGCTCGGCCTCTTGGAGGTCGGCGCTGCCCGGGTTCGAAGTCCGCACCAACACGAACAGACCCCGACCGTTCGCCTCCGCCGACGCCACGAACGGCTCGATGGTATCGAGACCAAGGTACGGGTTGACGGTGAGCGCGTCCGCTGCGAAGTCGCCGTCTTCTAGGTAGGCGTGGGCGTACGCTTCGGCCGTCGAGCCGATGTCGCCGCGCTTCGCGTCGAGGATGACGGGTAGCCCGAGCGCCCGCGCGTAGCGCAGCACGCGCGCGAGCGCCTGGAGTCCGGGGAGTCCGAGCGCCTCGAAGAAGGCGGATTGCGGTTTGCAGCACGCCACGACGTCGTGCGTGGCGTCGAGCACCGCCACCAGGTAGTTGCCGACGGCGGCGGCGACCTGCGCAGGGTCCTGGCCGAAGCGCGCCGGATGGGTCAGGTCGTGCGCTTCCGGGCGCGGGTCGAGGCCGAGGCACACGACCGAGCGCGTCTCGCGGGCGTGGGCAGCGAGACGCTCGGCGAACGACGCAAGGCCGTCGTGCGATCCTCGGTGCGTATCGCTGTCCGTACCCGCGTGGGCGTCGGCGGGGGCAGCGTCGCTGCGCGACGTCCGCGGCCCACCGTCGTCACTGCCCGCGACCGTGCCCGCGACCGTGCCCGCGACCGTGCCCGCGACCGTGCCCGCGACCATGGCCGCGACCTCAGTCGTCCGCCGCGGCGCGGCCGTGGCAGTGCTTGTACTTCTTGCCGCTGCCGCAGGGGCAAGGATCGTTGCGGCCCACCTTCTCGTCGACGCGGATGGGCGAGGTCGGCCCGCTTCCGCGTGCCGGGCCCGCCGCCTGGGCGCGCTGGCCCATGACGGCGCCCGCCGCTGCCGCGGCCGCCACGCCCGACTGGGCCGCACCGCTGTACTGCACCGGCGCCGCGCGCGCCTGCCTGCGCTCGAGGCGCTGGTCGGTCTGGACCTGCACCCGGAAGAGCAGTTTGGCGACGTTGAGGCGGATGTTCGCCTTCATCTCCTCGAACAGGTTGAAGCCCTCGAAGGCGTACTCCTGCAGCGGGTTGCGTTGACCGTACCCGCGCAGGCCGATGCCTTGGCGCAGCACGTCCATCGAGTGCAGGTGTTCCTTCCAGTGCTGGTCGACGACCTGCAGGACGATGAAGCGCTCCAGCTCGCGCAGCAGCGGCGCGCCGAGTTCCTCTTCGCGCGTCTTGTAGGCGGATTCGATGTCCTTCACGAGCGCGTCGGTGACCTCGTCGGGTTGGTGGCCGCGGAACGCTTCGAAGTCGACGTGATCGAGGGCCGGGACGGCGTCGAGCACGGCGGTGCGAAGCGTGGCGACCTCCTGCTCCTCGGGTTCGAGTTGCGGGTTCAGGTAGCGCTGCACCTGCGAGTCGACGTACTCGGCGATCATGTCCTGCACGTCATCGGAGATGTCGTGGCCGAGCAGGACCTCGCGGCGCTGAGCGTAGATCACCTCGCGCTGCTTGCTCATGACGTTGTCGTACTCGAGCAGTTGCTTGCGGATGCCGAAGTTGCGGTCCTCGACGCGTTTCTGCGCGCGCTCGATGGCGCCGGTGACCATGCGCGCCTCGATCGGCTGGGCGTCGTCCATCCCCAAACGGTCCATCATGCCGAGCACGCGCTCGTTGGCGAACAAGCGCATCAGGTCGTCTTCGAAGCTGACGTAGAAGCGGCTGGAGCCCGGGTCGCCTTGGCGGCCCGCGCGGCCGCGCAACTGGTTGTCGATGCGGCGCGCCTCGTGGCGTTCGGTGCCGATGATGTGAAGACCGCCCAACGACACGACCTTCTCGTGGTCGGCCGCCGCCTCGTCACGGAGTCGCTCGAGCTTGCCAAGGACGTCCTCGGGCAGCCCCTCCATCTTGCGCGCGAGCTCGCGCGCCTCGTCGGGCTTCTTCATCATGATCGCCTTGATGAAGAGCTCGGTGTCGGTGTCGTAGCGGTCGAACCCTTCGCGTTCGAGCAACTGGCGCGACAACCACTCGGCGTTGCCGCCGAGCACGATGTCGGTACCGCGGCCGGCCATGTTCGTGCTGATCGTGACCGCTCCGCTGCGCCCTGCCTGCGCCACGATCTCGGCCTCGCGCCCGTGATACTTCGCGTTCAGCACCTCGTGCTCGATGCCGCGGCGCTTAAGCATGCGCGAGAGCAACTCGGACGCCTCGATGGTCACGGTGCCGACCAGCATCGGCTGGCCGGTGGCGTGCACCTCGACGATCTCGTCGACCACCGCCTCGTACTTGCCCTTCTGGGTGCGGTAGACTATGTCTTCGTGGTCTTGGCGCACCACCGGCCGGTTGGTGGGGATGACGAGCACGTCGGAGCCGTAGATCTCCTGGAACTCTTTCTCCTCGGTCTTGGCGGTGCCGGTCATGCCCGCGATCTTGTCGTAGAGCTTGAAGAAGTTCTGGTAGGTGATGGTCGCGAGCGTCTGGTTCTCGCGCTCGATCTTCACGCCTTCCTTCGCCTCGATCGCTTGATGGAGCCCTTCACCGAAGCGCCTTCCGGGCATCAGGCGGCCGGTGAACTCGTCGACGATGACGATCTGCCCGTTGTCGTCCTTCACGTACTGCTGGTCCAGGTGGTAGTGCTCGCGAGCGCGGAGCGCTTGGCGGAGCATGTGGCCCGTCTCCATGTTCTCGGGGCTGAAGATGTTCTCGATCCCGAGCAACTTCTCGGCCTTCTCGATGCCCTGCTCCGTGAGGTGGATGTCCTTGGCCTTGGCGTCGGCCGAGTAGTCGCCCGTAGCCGGGGTGTCACCCTCGGCCGGTTCGCCCTTCTGCAGTTGCTGGGAGACCTTGGCCATGGTGTAGTACTTGTCGGTAGCGACCTCGGCCGGGCCGGAGATGATCAGCGGCGTGCGGGCCTCGTCGATGAGGATCGAGTCGACCTCGTCGACGATGGCGTAGTGAAGCGGGTTGTCCTCGCGCAGCACCAGCTGGTCGGGGCGGAACGCCATGTTGTCCCGCAGGTAGTCGAAGCCGAGCTCGGAGTTGGTGATGTAGGTGATGTCCGAGCGGTAGGCTTCGCGCCGCGCCGCGCCGTCCGAGTCGTGCTGGATGATGCCCACGCGCAGGCCGAGGCCGCGGTAGACGGGGCCCATCCACTCCGCGCCGACGCGCGCAAGGTAGTCGTTGGTGGTGACGAGGTGCGATCCCTTGCCGCCCAACGCGTTGAGCGCCAGCGCCAAGGTGGCCACGAGCGTCTTGCCTTCGCCCGTCTTCATCTCGGCGATGCGCCCGAAGTGGAGCGCCGCCCCGCCGATGAGCTGCACGTCGTAGTGCCGCAGGCCGAGGAAGCGCTTGGCCGACTCGCGCGTGAGCGCGAACACCTCGGGTAGGAGCGTCTCGAGGTCCTCACCGCCCTCGACGTGGCGCTTTCGCAGTTCGTCGTAGGCGGCTGCGAGGTCGTCGACCTGCTCCATCCGTGATTCGAGGTCGTTGACGCGGCCGACGACGTCGGCCTGCAACCGCTTGACCTCGCGTTCGTTGTTGTCGAAGAGCTTCTGTACGAATCCGAGCATGCGTCAAGGACCTTTCCGCGCAGGCCGGCGAGCGCTCGAACCCTTCGGGGGTGTCATGCTTCCCCATCGGGGCCGGCATGCGTCGCGGTGAGCGACGGTGGGCGCGCTGGTGTCGCGCGGAGCCGCCGGTACGGCCGGCGCCGCGCCGGATCGCACCGGCTGCGGAATCAACGTATCAGTGTAGCACTCTACCCGAGCGTGCCCCAGGCGGCATGGGACCGGGTCGTCGGGCAAGTCAGTGTCGTCGGACATGACCTGGGCGTCGAGCATGTCCGAGTGGGTCGGACGCGACCGAGACGCCACGCGCGTTCGGGGACCAAGACGCATCCTGATCGTCGACCACGTTCGGATCCTAGGGCGCGACGGGGCCATCGGGCGCGTCCGGCTCGTCGGAGCCGTTCGGGACGCGGACGAACGTCACGGCGTTCGAGCCGTAGCGCCGGGTGCGTACCTGCGCGCCCGCCAACGGCCCCATGCGGTCGGGTTCGAAGGTGTGGTTGCTCGGATGTTGCAGCACGTACAGCCCGCCCGGACGCGCGGCTCCCGAGGCGAGGATGCCCTGGAAGAGCCGGACGAGGTCGGCGGGGTACGGCGGCGCTGCGAACACCACGTCGAACGCCGCTGGCCGCGATCTCACGAACCGAACGGCGTCGTCTTTCACCACCGTGACGGGCAAGTCCAGCCGGGCGGCGTTGCGGCGCATCACGGCGCAGGCATCTGCCGAGAGGTCGACCAGAACGACGGGCTCCCAGCCGCGGCTGGCGGCCTCGAGTCCGACGGCGCCGGAGCCCGAGAAGAGGTCGAGGAAGGGCCCGCGCGGCTCGAACGCCAACACGTCGAAGAGCGCCTCCCTCAGCCGTGCGGGGCTCGGCCGGGTGCCCTTCCTGGGCGTCTCGAGTTCGCGCCCTCGGGCGCTGCCACCGACGATGCGCGGCTTGGCCATGGCGCCGAGCATACCGGGCAGGGCGCGACGGCCGCTGCGGTAGACTGAGCGGTCGTGATCAGGAACCTGGGCCCGGACGAGGTGGTGTGGTTCATCGGGAGAGCGCTCGCGTTCCTAGGTCATCCCGAGCCCCACGCGTTGTCCATGCGGCTCGGCAACCGCCTGCGGGACGCCGTTCAAGACGCTCGTCACTGCTTCGTGCTGGAACGCGAAGCGTCGGCCCCCAGTGCCGGCATGCACGTCGTCGCGCCGGATCCGGCGGACGACGTGCGCACGATGGTAATCACCAGCCCGTGGCACGACGACGATCCCGAGGCGTTCGTGGAGCTCCTGAACGCGATGTTGCGAACGAACCCGCACGAGGCGGTCCTGATCCGGCTTCACTCGGTGAGCGAAGCGCGCCGTGACGACCTGAGGCGGTTGATCGAACCGCTCGGTTTCGTGGCCGACGAGTTGCGGCGCCTGCGGTTCGAGCTCAGCGACGTTCCGCCGATCGGCACGCCGTTGGTGCTGGAGGCGTGGCAGCCTGACACCGACACCGCGTTCAGGGCTTTCTACCAGCACGCGGAGGCCCGGCCCGTCGGTGATGCCGCATGGGCGTTCTTGAAGCGCAGACACGGCCCGTTCCGGCCCGACCTGTGGTTCCTCGCGCGCGAGACGCTCGATCAGGACCCCGTCGGGTACGCCTTCTGCGGGACGCGTGCCCGCGGTGTCGACGCCAGCTACACGCTCGACGCGGTCGGCGTTCTCCAAGAACTCAGGGGCGACAGCGAGATGCTGCGCCGGCTGCTCGTCTCCACGCTGCAGGAGCTCTCGAGCATGAGCCCCATGGGGGTCGTGGACACGGAGTTGGGCCTGGGAGATCCGAAGTTGGTCGACATCCTGGCCTCGCTCGGGTTCGTCGAAGTGGACCGCACGCCGGCGCTTCTTCGCATGCCGATCTGAGAGCGCGCGTCACGACTCGCTATACTCGCCTGCATGAACTTGCTCATCCGATGGGGCCTGTCCGCACTCGCGCTCTGGATCACGGTGCAACTCGGCGTCGGCGTGTCGATGGGCCAAGACGGACTGGGGCCGTTACTCGTCTCGGCGCTGGTGCTGGGTCTGGTGAACGCGGTCGTGCGACCGGTGATGGTGCTGCTGACGTTGCCGCTCACCGTGCTGACGCTCGGCCTGTTCCTGTTGGTCGTGAACGCGTTGGCGCTGGCCGTGGTCGCCGCGGTGACGCCGCTGCAGGTGCACGGGTTCTTCGGCGCCATACTTGGCGCGCTGGTGCTCAGTATCGTCAACTCGCTCCTGGCCCGGTTGTTCCGCGACGGCAAGCGCTGAGGCCGTACACCGCGCGGACCGCAAGGCACGCGGCGCCCGTTCTACGTCGGGATGTCAGATCGCGCGTTTGGGCCGCGGCAGGTACTTCTCCCAGATCGGGTCGATGTCGGGCAGCACGCCGTAGGCGGAAGAGAACATGAAGCGCGGCGCGTACGGCTTGCGACGCAACGCCATCGCTGCCTCCTCCGGCGTTCGGTCCCGCTTCCGGGCGTTGCAGCGCTTGCAGCACGCCACCACGTTCTCCCAGCTGGTAGGACCGCCGCGGCTGCGGGGCATGACGTGATCGAGCGTCAGGTCGTGTGTGCGCGTGGCGCAGTACTGGCAGGTGTGATCGTCGCGGCGGAAGACGTTCTTGCGGTTGAAGGCCACTCGCTGACGGAACGGGCCGCGCACGAAGCGGCGTAGTCGGATCACGCTCGGCACGGGGAAGACCTGACGAGGGGAGCGCAGGACGCGGTCCGAGTCTTCCACTCGCTCCGCCACCTCGTGCATCAGCAGCGTCACGGCCCGTTTGACGGAACAGACGTGGAGCGGTTCGAAGCTGGCGTTGAGGATGAGTACCCGTGCCGCGTTGACGTTGAGGAGAGGAGCGCCCGGACCGTCCTGCGCGTCGGCGGTTTCGGCCGAGCTCGGCGCCTCTTCGGGCGCCGCGACGGGTTCGTCTTCAGCGCCGAACGAGCCGAACGCGTCCATGCCAGCGTGCTCCAGGGGCTCCGCGGCGATGGCGACCTCGACGTCGTACTCCGGCTGGCTGGCGGCAAGACCTCCGTGGGTGGCGCTGTGCAGGAGTATAGCAGCGACCGC
>CAZOTV010000003.1:10853-26344 GCA_964582795.1 uncultured bacterium | reverse complement strand
GGCTGGCGGCAAGACCTCCGTGGGTGGCGCTGTGCAGGAGTATAGCAGCGACCGCTGCGAGCGCGCCGGTAGCGGCGGTGGTAAGCGTGTCGGTGCGGCGTCGGGAGGTTGCGGCGTTGGCGCGAGCGCGCCGGTGGCGGCGGTGGTGCGCGTGTCGGTGCGGCGTTAGGAGGTTGCGTCGCTGGCGCGAGCGCGCCGGTGGCGGCCGTCTCAGCGCGCTTCGAGCGCGAGGTGCACGAGGCGGAGGACGAGGTCTCGATACGGCAGGCCGGCAGCGGCCCAGAGGCGCGGGTACATGCTGTGGCGGGTGAACCCCGGGATGGTGTTGATCTCGTTGAGAAGGAGCGTTCCGTCTTGCGTCAGGAAGAAGTCGACGCGCGCCATGCCCGCTGCGTCGATGGCCTGGAACGCGCGCAGGGCCATGTCACGGCAACGCTCCGCGACCGCGTCGGGCAGGTCCGCCGGGATGATCAGCTCGGCGCGGCCGTCGGTGTATTTCGTGTCGTAGTCGTAGAACCCGGCGCCGTAGCGGATCTCGCCCACGGGGCTGGCTTCGGGCTCGTCGTTCCCCAGCACCGCGACCTCCAGCTCGCGGGCTCTCGTGACGCCCTGCTCCACGATCACCCGGCGATCGAAGCTCAAGGCGTGCTCGACCGCGGTCTCCAACCGAGCGCCTTCGTCGACGCGGCGGATGCCGATGCTGGAGCCGAGGTTGGCGGGCTTGACGAACAGGGGTAGTGGCAGCTCGCGCAGCGTCGCCAGCACGGCCTCGCGGTCGCGAGCCCAGGCACTTCGCGTCACGCCGCGGTAGGCGACCTGTGGGAGTCCGTAGGCGGCGAACACCGCCTTCATGGTGAGTTTGTCCATCCCCACGGCGCTCCCGAGCACCCCTGAGCCGACGAACGGCAGGCCCATGGTCTTCAAGAGGCCCTGCACGCTGCCGTCCTCACCGTAGGGTCCGTGGAGCAACGGGAAGACGACGTCGAACCGATCCCGCAAGGGCGGTAGCGCGGCCGCCACGAAGGCGCCGTCGCGACGCTGCGCAAGGTCGTTGCTCGCGGGTCTTCGGTCCGAGCGAGCATCACCGTCCGGTCGATCTGCGTCGTGGGTCTCTTCGAGGCCGACGGCGGCATTCGCGTCGGCTCCGACGTGCGGCACCGAGTTCGCTGGCGCCAGACCAAGGACCTCGCGCGACGAGTCGGCTGACGACAGCCGACCGTCCCGTCCGATGACGAGTGCGGTGACGTCGAGGTCGGAGGCCGCCTCCAGGACGGACCGAGCGGACGCCAGTGAAACGTCGTGTTCTTCGGACTGCCCGCCGCAGAGCAGGAGCACCCGTGGAGACGCGCCCGTCATCCGCCACCTCGTATGTGTAAGTTACACATCTGCTGTATGCTACGCCGATGCTGGGTCGTGGTCAAGCGACGTCAGGAGCGCCACGACGGGTCCCGTTTCTCGAGGAACGCCCGCACGCCTTCGGCCATGTCGTCCGTGGCGCGGGCGAGCGCGTTCACCTCGACCGCCCAGCGCATCCCGTCCTCCAGCCCGACCGCCGGGAGCCCGGCGAGCAACTGCTTGGTGAGCGCGATCGAGCCCGGGGCGTTGCGCGCCATGGCCTGCGCTCGCGCCAACGTGTGAGGCAGCACCTCGTCGGCAGGCACGACCTCGTTCACCAAGCCCATCTCTTTCGCTTCGGCGGCGGATACCAGACGCGCGCTGAGTAGCAGGTCACGAGCGTGCTTCTCGCCCACCTGCCGGACCAGCAGCACAGCCACCAGTGCGGCCACGAAGCCGATGCGCGCCTCGGTGTAGCCGATCCGCGCGCTGTCGGCAGCCACCGCGACGTCGCACGCCGTCACCAGGCCGGCTCCCCCGGCAACCGCGGGGCCGTTCACGGCGGCGAGCAACGGCTTCGAGAACCGGACCATCTGCAAGAAGAGGTCGGCCAGCGCGCGCGAGTCCGCTCGGTTCTCCTCGGTGCTCCGCTCCAGCAGCGATCCCAGCTCGGCAAGGTCCAGCCCCGAGCAGAACGCGTCACCCGCACCGGTGATCACGACGGACCGCACGGCAGCGTCGCCCTCGGCTGCGGTGAGCGCCTCGGCGAGTCGACGCCGCAGGGCGGGGGACATGGCGTTGCGCACCTTGGGGCGGTTCAGGGTCAGGACGCGAACCGCGCCTTCCTGACGAACGGTGACTTCGGGCATGGTCGCATCATACGAGGGCTTGCGAAGGAACCGACGGCCCGGGCAGGAGGTGGCGGCGTAGGCTGCCATGACGTACCCAGCGCCCCGGCAGGGGCGTGAAGGAGGCCCGTCCGTGCCAAGGCTCGTTCGTCGTATCTCCGCGGCCGCATCGCTCGTCTTGCTGCTGCTCGTTGGCGCCTGCGCGCCGGGAGCGCAAGTGCTCTCCCCGCCGACCTTCCGACTCGCGCCGAGCGGGTCGGGTTTCGTGCGCATCGACCCGCCCGGGGTGGGCGCCGGCACCGCGACGTTCCGGTTGGCGCTGACGGTGGAGAACTCGAACCCCGTGGGGCTGCGTCTGGCGGGCCTCGATGGCGACCTCTACCTGCGCGATCGCCGCGCAGCAGGCGCCAGCTTCCGAGGCGGCATCGACCTACCCGCCCGCGGGAGCGCGCCGCTCACCCTCGACGTGGTCGTGCCGCTGGGGGCGGCCGAGGACGTGCTGAGCGCGATCTCCGCCCTGGTCGGCGGCACCCCGCTGCCGTACCGGCTCGACGCCGCTGTCACGGTCGACGTGTTCGGGGCGCCGCAGCGTTTCCCCAGTTTCACGCTCGCGCGCGGTGAGGTGACCGGACTTCCCGGTCTGGCCGCGCCGAAGCTCGAGCTAGCGGGCAGCTCCTTGCGCTTCGTGTCGGTCCGCAACGTCGAGATGCGCCTGGACCTGCGCATCGTCAACGGCGGCATCATCGGGTACCGGGCCCAGGCGCCCGCGGTGGCGCTCGTCATCGGCGGCTCCGAGGCGGCGAGCGCGTCGTTGAGCGCCATCGATGTCCCGGCGCAGAGCGACGCGCTCCTCGGCTTGACGTTCGCCTTCGATCCGTTGTCCCTGGGAGCGGCGCTCGCTGCGCAGGTTCAGGCAGCGGCGGCGGGCGCGGGCGGGTTGAACGTGACGCTCCGGGGGCAATGGCGCCTGGAGGCGCCCGGCATCGCCACGCTCGGGCTCGAGCCGACCGTGCTGCTACAAGACGTGCTGCGCTGAGCGGAGGCGGGTCGCGCGCGGCTACTTCCTCGCGTTCCGCTCGGCAGCGGAGACGTCCGTGCGCGCCCGCCGGCGGAAGGGCGGCGGGACCCACCAGTTCCAGCGTCCTGCCAGCGTCATGAACGAGGGCACCAACGCCATGCGCACCAACGTGGCGTCGAGCAGGATCGCCACCGTGAGGCCGAGCCCGAGGGTACGGATCAGCTCGACGTGGCTGAACATCAGCAGACTGAACACCGTCACCATCACCGCCGCCGCGGAGGTGATCACGCCGCCGGTGGCGGAGAGCGCGGTCGCCACCGCCTCGCGATCGTCCAGGCCGCGCTCGTGCGCCTCGTGGATGCGCGCCACGAGGAACACCTCGTAGTCCATGCTCAGACCGAACACGATCGCGAAGATGAACAGCGGCGCCGACGTGTCGATGTACCCGAGCGCCGGGCCGCCACCGAACAGTGCGCTCAGCACGCCGTACTGCATGACCAGGGTGAGCACCCCGAAGGCCGCGCCGACGGTCAGAACGTTCAGGACGATCGCTTTCAAGGGGATCAGCACCGACCGGAACGCGATTCCCAGGAGTAACGCGGTGGCCGCCGCCACCAGCGCCAGCGCCAGCGGGAACGCCCGGTAGAGGGCCTGGGTCCACTCCGTGCTCTGGACGTACAGCCCGCCTACGTGTGCTTCGAGCCCTCGCGCCGTCAGCGCCGACGTGATGCCACGCTGCAACGAACCGCCTTCCGCCGGGGTCAAGGCGCCGGCGGGGAAGACGCGCAGCAACACGAAGCGCCCGTCCTCGCTCACGGTGGCGCGCGCCAGCGGCGCCACCTCGCTTTCCATCGCGACCTCGCGCGAAGCGTAGTACTGGTACAGGAAGAGTCGCGGCACGCCCTCGAGGGCGAGGGGCGACGTCAGCGTGCCCACGCCTGGCAGCAGACCGACGTCCCGAGCCAGCAGCGAGACCGCGCGCACGCTGGTGGGGTGATAGAAGCCGCGCTGGCCGAAGTCCACTACCACGTCGAACGGGTTGAGCAGGCCCTCCAGTCCGAGCCGTTCGAGGGCGGTGACGGTGCGCCGCGCCTCGGTGGACGGCGAGAGCCCCCGCGCGCCGGGATCGGCCACCTGCATCCGCAGCGAGGGGAGGGCCAACGCCAGCAACACGCCGACGCCGACGAACGTCCAGAGCCAGGGCCGCTTCATGATCGCCAGGGCCCGTGCGCGCCAGAACGCGCGACTGCGAAGCCCCGGCTCACGCCGCGTCAGCTTCAGCCAGTTCACGCGATGACCGAGCAGCGCGAGGGTCGCCGGGACCGCGGTGACCGCGACGAGCACGCTCACGGTCAACACGATGATGGTGCCGAACCCGATGGAGCGGATGAACGCCACGGGCGGCACCAGCAGCGCGGCCAACGCGACCATCACCGTCAGGCCGCTGAACGCCACCGCCTTGCCGGCGCTCCGGGCGGTGCGCTCGGCCGCCAGGCGCGCGTCGAAGGACGAGCGCAGCTCCTCGCGGAAGCGGTTCACGATCAGAAGCGCGTAGTCGATCCCGGTCGCCAAGCCCAGCATGGTGACGATCGTCTGCGTGAACACCGCGAACTCGACCGCGCTGCCGAGCGCGAACAGCAGCGCGAGGGACACCACGATGGTCGTGACGGCGCTCAACAACGGTAGACCCGACGCCACGACGGCGCCGAACGCGATCATCAGGATGACCAGCGAGATGGGCAAGCCGAAGACTTCGGCCCTGCGCGCGTCCGCCTGGCTCACCCGCTCGAGCTCGAGCACCGTCGCGGGCCCGCCGGAGAGGTCGAACGTGAGCCCGGTCACCTCGTCGAGGGCGCGCCGCACGGCGGTCGCCACGGCCTTCGCCTCCGCCAGACCCGACGCGTCGAGGCCGATCAGCATCACCGAGAACCCGTGCTCTTCGCTCAGGAGATCGAGCCCCGTCGTGCCGCGATGATCCCGGACGTACGTCACGCCGTCGAGGACGAGGACGCGGTCCTTGGCGGCAGCGATGGCGGCATCGAACTCGGGGGTTCCCGCCTCCACCGCGCCTTCGTACGCGATCGCGACCATCGTCTCTTCTTCTGCCTGCGCGAAGGACGTCGCCAGCACGTTCCGTACGGCCGCTGCCTCGCCTTCCATCGGCGCGTCCGGCTGCCCGGTGAGTACCTCGCCCACGCGAGCTGCGAACGGCAGCGAGGCCGCCACCGCCACGAGCCACGCCAGCAACACCCAACGCGGGTAGCGTGAGACGACGGTTCCCAGGATGCCGAACACTGCTTGGCCCTCTCCCTGGCTCAGACGTTCAGGAAGCGGTCGATCCGTGCCCGCACGTCGTCGACGTGGGTCGGGGTCTCGCCGGCGATGCGGCCGTCACGTAGGAACACCACGCGGTCGGCGGTGAGGGCGGCGATCGGGTCGTGCGTGACCATCACCACGGTCCAGCCCAGCATGTCGACACCGTGGCGCAACAGCGCCAAGACCTCGTTCCCGGTCTTGGTGTCGAGGTTCCCCGTCGGTTCGTCCGCCAAGACCACGGCCGGGGCGTTGATGAGCGCGCGCGCGAGCGCCACGCGCTGGCGTTGTCCGCCCGAGAGTTGCCGGGGACGGTGCCCGAGACGTTCCTCGATGCCGAGTTGATGACTGAGGTCCTCGAGCCGCTCCTCTGCCTCGGATCGTCGTCCGGCGATCTCGGCGGGCAGCAGGATGTTCTCGCGCGCGCTCAAGTTCGGGATCAGTTCGAAAGTCTGGAACAGGAAGCCGAGGCGCGTGCGCCGGATGGCCGTGAGCGCGTCGTCGCTCAAGCCCGCGGTCTCCCTCCCCTCGATCCGCACCGTGCCGGCATCGGGCACGTCCAGCAAACCGAGGAGGTGAAGCAGCGTGCTCTTACCCGAACCGCTCGGTCCCATCACCGCAACGAACTCGCCCTCGGCCACGTCGAGGCTGACCTGGTCGAGCGCCTGGATGATCATCTCGCCGAGATGGAACGACTTGCTGAGGCCGTCCGCTCGCAGCGCGCTTGGGTTCGATTCAGACATGCTCACTCCAGGATGCCAGAGCGCGCGTCGGCGACAATCGAGCCGCCCTACGCGCGGGAAGGATCGACGCGATGAGGCCGACCAACGGTGAGGCGACGAGCGCGAGTAGCGCCAACGACCAAGGCACGACCGGCTCCAAGTGGAAGCCGGTGAGCGCGCCGGCCCCAGCAGTGACGACGCGCGCGAGGATCAGGCCGAACACCGCCCCCAAAGCGGCGCCGATGAGCGTCACGACGACGCCCTCGCTGGCGATCACGCGCCGCACGCCGCCGCGCGAGAGTCCCAGCGTTCGCAACACGGCGATCTCGTGGCCGCGCGCGACGAGGTTCATGCCAAGCGTGTTCGAAACGCCAAGGGACGCCACGATCACGGCGATCAGCAGCAGCAAGCGAGTGGTGCTGAACGCTTGGCTGGTCACGTCCATGATGTAGCGCCGATAATCGGCGTTCAGGGTGACGTCGAGATGGAGGTTCGGGAACGTCTCGAGCAGGCGGTCCCGCACCGCCTCCTGCGATTCGCCCGGCTCGATCGTGAGCACGAAGAGGTCGGGCGAGCCGCCGCCGAACGCCTCCATGTCGCGGATGCTCGCAACGACCGTCTCGCCGCCACCGGTGAAGTCCACCACCACGCCCGCCACGCGGTAGTCGCGGAAGCCGTCGACGGTGCGAAGCGAGATGGTGTCTCCCGAGCCGATCCCATAGCGGTCGAGCATCGTGTTGGCGACGAGCACCTCGTCACCACGTTGCAGCGCCGCGTACCCCGTGGCGTCGTCCCCCTGACCTTGGATGTACTGGAAGCGGCCGAATCCGGTCGTCGGTTCGAACCGCGCCGGGTCGACCAGCACCAGCGCGACGGAGCGGCCCCGCGGCTCCATCTCGGAGGCGAACCGCACGACGCGGATCCCCACGCCGCTGGCGACATCCACGCCTGGCACGGTTTCCGCGCGCTCGCCGAAGTCGGTGGGGAAGCTGATGGGCGTGGTGATGAAGAGGTCGCCGACGACCGTCGTGTCGATCCAGTCCGAGATCGCCCGGTTCGTGCTCGCCACCATGCTCCCCACCCCGATCACCAGCCCGGTGCCGACCACCACGGTACCGATGGCGACGCCGTTGCGGGCCGCGTTCCTGGCCGCGAAGCCGGCGCCGAGCTTCCCGATCGGTCCGAACAGGCGCATCAGCAGCGGACGTAGCAGTCGTAGGGCCGGGCCGAGGAGCACCGGCGAGGCCAAGGAGACACCGGCGAAGAAGAGCCCGAGCGCCGCCGTGCTGGCGATCAGCGCGACGTTCCCCGGCCAGGAGGCGAGCGCCATGGCAGACCCGGCGGCCAACAGACCCAACCCGAGCAGCGCGTGCCACTTGGGTGGCGGCGGCTCGACGCTCTGGATGGCGGCCATGGGTGACACCAAGGACGCGCTACGGGCCGGCAGCACGCCGGCGGTGACGGCGGCTACGACCCCGAGACCGCTTGCCAACAGCAGGTTGTCGAGCGGGAAGGCAAGCGTACGAAGTTCGAAGCCGAGTGCTGCTGCGTTGAGCGCCGTGACGAGGTACGACAGGCCGACCCCCAGCACGACTCCGGCCACGATGCCGGCCAGCGAGAGGAACAACGCTTCGTACAGGGCGAGTCTCATGATGCCCGCGCGTGTCATGCAGATGGTGCGAAGCAGCGCGACTTCGCTGCGCCGTTCGACCACAGACGCCATGAAGGTGTTGTAGGCAAGGAACGCCCCGAGCGCCAAGAGCGTGGCCGCCAGCACGCTGAGCCCCGACTGAAGCGTCTGCACGATGCCCGAAGCGAAGTCGCCACTGCTCGAAGGGTAGGTCACGGCGTAGGCGTCGCCCGCGAGCTCGGTCAGCGCCTGCCGCAACGGTTCGACCTCGGCAGCGCTGGAAGCCTGGATCTCGAGGTGGGAGACCCGGCCGCTCAAGCGCAGCACCTCGGCCAAGTCGCCGATGTGCATCACGCCGATGCGGCCGCCGTTGGTGCTGGCCACGCCGACGCCTTCGTCGAGCAGGCCGGTGACGAGGAAGGTTGCGTCACCGCCGGAGGTGGCGAAGTCGACGGTGTCTCCCACGGCGATGCCGCGCGAGGCCGCGAAGCCGTCTGCGATGACGATCCCCATCGACCCGGCGCTCGGCAGGCTGCCGCTGCTCAACTCCAGTGGGAGTGCATCGGGGGCGGAAGTGTCACGCCCCTGCAGCTGGAAGCCGCTGTCGATCCCCGGAACGACGCTCCGCTCGAAGTCTTCTATGTCGCGCAGCGGCTCTGCGCGCGTCAGCAACACCGGTTGCACGTCCTGCACGCCGGGAACCGCCCGCACCTGGGACATCAAAGGCTCGGCCTCGAAGATCGCCCGCCCGCCCGCGCCCGGCGTCAGCAGCAGATCGGCTTTGCCTGACGCGGCCTGCAGCGCGCTGCGAAGGTTCGCCTGAACGTTGTCGCCGACCGACAGCGTGGTGAGAACTGCCGCGATCCCGAGTCCGATCCCGAGCATGGTGGCGACGCTGCGCCAAGGGTGACGAAGGAGGTTGCGCAGGGCCAGCCGACCGACGGTGCTCACGCGACCAGTCTACCCGCGGCGTGCGTCGCTCGCCCGTCCGGACGCGCGATGAAGCGAAGGGTGGCAACTGGCGCTTCTTGGTGGACCGGCCGGACTCGGCCGCTCCTGGACGGATCGCCGCGACGCGGCCGCTCCCCGATGGATCGCCGCGACGCGGCCGCTCCACGGTGGACCGCCGGGACACTTCCGCACCTTGGCGGACCGCTCTCATCGGTGTGCGTGGTAGGGTCACGCCCGAACCGGGTCGCCGGGCGCCACGAGAACGCCGCGCCAGTACCGTGGCGCCCGGCCCCCCAGGCAGGAAGGTACTCCATGCGGATCTTGTTCGTCGCAGACGACCTCTACCCGGGTTTCGGGGGACAGGCTCGGGCGACGGAGGGTCACATCGCAGCGCTGACGGCGCGCGGCCACCGGATCGTCGTCATCGCGGGACGGGAACCCGAGCCGACGCGGCCGCCTGACGGCGTGCGGGTCGTACGCCTTCCGTCGGTGCGCCTCTTCCGGGCACAGACGCGGTTCGCGTGGCCCGCGTACCGGAGGGTCGCTGCCGAGGTCGAGGCGGCCGACGTCGTGCACGTCAACACGCCCACACCGTTGGCGGTCGTCACGGCGCGTATCGCCAAGCGGGCGGGCGTGCCGTTCGTGATGGGCGTGCACACGCAGATCGAGACGAGCACGCTGCAGGTGCCGTTGGTCGGGCCGCTGCTGGCGCCCGCCCTGGCCGCCTGGTACCGAGGAGTCTTCGCGCGAGCGGACCTGCTCGTCGCGCCGACGACGTTCGCCCGTGCCACGGCCAGGGCGTTCACCCACCGCGACTGCGAGGTCGTCTCCAACGGCATCGACGTGGCGGCGTGGCGGACGCGTGGCGATGACCGGCCCCGTGACGGCGTGAAGCGCCTGGTGTACGTCGGGCGCCTGTCGGCCGAGAAGCGGCCGCAGGACCTTCTCGATCTCATCGCCTGCCTCGGCGACGGGTACGAGCTCGCCATCGCCGGCACCGGACCGCTCGAGGGCGACCTCCGACGTCGCGTGGCTGCGCCGCCGCTGGCAGGGCGCGTGCGCGTACTCGGCTACGTGACGGAGACACAGAAGCGGGCGCTGCTTGCCGAAGCCGACGTCTTCGTGATGCCGTCGCCGGCCGAGCTTCAGAGCATCGCCACGCTCGAAGCGATGGCGGTCGGTTGCGCCGTGGCGACGGTCGGGTACGACACCAGCGCCGTGCCAGGGATCGTCCGCGACAGCGGCGCGGGAGTCGTGTTGCCGGTCGGCGACGCGCGGGCGCAGGCGCAAGCACTGCGTGCGTTACTGCATGACACGCGAGCGCTCGGTGACGCCCGCGCCAGGGCCGCCGCCTACGCCGCGGCGCACGACCTCGGCGAGGTGGCGAAGATCCTCGAGGCGCACTACCGGCGCCTGGTGGCCGGTCGGGAGGCGCAAGCGCTGCGCGTGGCGGCATGAGTCGGGTAGTGGCGGTGACGGGGGCCAGCGGCGGGATCGGTCGAGCGGTGGTGCGCGCGCTTGTCGAGAGAGGCTTCGTCGTGCGTGGACTGACCCGGTCCGAAGCGGGCGCACGGCTGCTGCAAGGCCTCGGGGCCACCGCCGTGGTGGGCGACCTCGCCGACGAGGAAGGCGCCAAGAGCGCCCTGGCTACCCTGTGCCACGGCGCGGAGGTGGTGCACCATCTGGCTGCCTGGATGGGCGGCGGCGGTGGCAGCGCCCGCGCGACGGCCGTCAACGTCGACGGCACGCGCCGTGTCGTTCGCGCGGCGCAGGATGCGGGCGCGCGGCGCGTGGTGTTGGCCAGCAGCGTCGCCGTGTACGGACCCGTCCGCTCGGGCGTCGTCGACGAAGCAAGTGAGCCGTGGTCGGTGGGTGACGCGTACGGAGACTCCAAGATCGCCGCCGAGCGCGTGGCGCGAGAGACCGCCGGTAGTGTCGAGGTCGTCATCCTGCGTCCCACCATGGTGTACGGCCCAGCCACCGCGTCCTGGACGCTGACGCCGGTGCGCGCGCTGGCGCGCGGCGTGCCCTTGGTGTTCGGCGACGGCGAGGCGCTGCTCGACGCGGTGTACGTCGACGACGTGGCCCAAGCGTTCATCGCGGCGGGCGAGGCTGACGACGTGGCCGGTCGCGCCTTCAACGTGACCGGCGCCGCAACCACCTGGAACGCGTTCCTAGGGGCGTACGCCGCCATGCTGGGCACCAGGCTCAGGCGGCTGCCCGCCGGGCTCGTGCGCTTCGGCGTGAACGTGGCGGGAACGCTCACGCAGGCCCTGCCTGGCGTGCCCGACGTGGTACCCGAGATGGTCGGAGTGATGATGAGCACGGCGACGTTCGATGGCTCCGCTGCGCGCGACGCGCTTCGCTACCGACCCGTGGTCGACCTCGAGACCGGCATGTCGCGCACCGCGCACTGGCTACGGTCGGTGGGAGAGGTGCCCGGACCCCGCACTGCGTTGGTGGTCGGCGGAGGGAGGGGCCTCGGCCTCGAGGTGGCCAGGGCGTTGCGGCAGAGGTTCGTGCGCGTCGTCGCGGCGGATGTCGACGAGGGCGCGTTGGCCACGCTTCGAGCAGAAGGCTTCGTGACCGTGCGGGCCGACGCGCGCGACGAAGCCAGCCTGAGCCGCGCCGTGGCCGAAGCGGAGGGGCCCGAAGACGACCTCGACGCGGTCGTCACCACCGTCGGCATGTTGCGACCGGGCGCGTTGGAGACGCAGGCGGCCGCCGACATCGAACTCCAGATCGAGCTCAACGCGTTGGGACCCGTCCGGGTGGCGCGCGCCGCCGCTCCCGGCATGCGCCGCCGCGGTCGAGGACGGTTGGTGCAGGTGGGCTCGACGAACGGGTTCCTCGTCACCCCGTTCATGGGTGCGTACTCGGCCGGCAAGTACGCCTTGGAGGCGTTCAGCGACGCCCTGCGGCAGGAGCTCGCGCCGTTCGGCGTGGAGGTCGTCCTGGTTCAACCGGGCGCGATGCGGACCGGCTTCGCGGGCGCCGCCAAGGAACGTCTTCGGGACGAGGCGGCACGCGTGGGGGAACCGTGGGCGCCGTACCTGCGCCGCCTCGAAGCCTCGGACCTATGGGGCGAGCGGAACGCAGCAGATCCCGCGGCGGTGGCACGGGTCGTCGCGCGCGCCGTGATGGCCCGCCGGGCGCCGGCGCGGGTTCGCGCGACGGGCGACGTGCCGTTCGTGAAGCTTTTCGCCCTCTTGCCCGACCGCCTCAAGGACGCGTACTTCGCTCGTCCGTTGGGTCTCGGGCGACCTCGGCGCCGACGTCCGTCACGTCGGTGACGTCGCCTACGTCGCCTACGTCGTTGACGTCGATCGTCCCGGGCGCGCCGCGACGTCGCTCCTGGCGGCGCCTGAGCCAAGCGGGCGGCCGATGCGCGAGCAGGAGCCAGGCGCTGAGCGGCCCGAGTAGGTAGGCGACGTAGAACGTCGCGGCGCGCCAGGCAACGACCGGCGCCGCGATTCCGTCGGCAACGCTGCGGGCATTCACGCTCAGGCCGACGAGCAGCTCCATGAAGCCCGAAGCGCCCGGCGTGGGAACGAAGAACGCGAACAAGGTGATGATGCTCAGTACCGAGAGCACGTCCAAGAGGCGCGCTTGCGCGCCGTAGATGGCGAGCGCGGCCCAGAACGCCGTGAAGTTCGCCAACCAGGCGACGAAGTTCGAGACATGTAAAGCCGACCATCGGGAGAGCGGCATGTCCCGGAACCCCACGGCACTCACGTAGTACTCGCGCGCAACGCGCGAGAGGCGCTCCTCGAAGCGCCTCAGCGCGCGCCAACGTGCCACGGCCCGGATGAGGCCGTAGACCGGACGTGGGAAGCGCACCAACAGCACCGAGACGACGAGCGCCGCCACCGCCGCGACGGCCGCCAGGACGGTGAGCAAGGGCGGCATCTGCAACGGTGAGAACACGATCAGGTACAGAAGCGCCACCGGGATGAGGACGCCGAGTGCGGCCAGGTCGAGCACGAAGAGCTGCACCGCGATGCCGAGCCCGGTGCCGACGGGCACCCCGACGCGCTCGAGCGCCATCACCAGCGCAGGACCACCTCCGGTGCCGCTTGGTGTCATGGCGGTCCCGAACACCTGGGCGACATGCGCCAAGAAGGCGTGGCCCGGCCTCACGTGCAGCTTCTGGGCGCGCGCCAACAGCGTCAGTTTGGCCACCGGCGCCGTCCACAGAAGGACCGTAGCGACCGCCGCCACCACCAACAACGCGGGTCGCGGGTTGGTCGGCCTGTAGATGGCAGGGGAGAACACCGCCTCGCGCGTGGCCAGGTAGAGCCCGGCGAGGCCCAACCCGACACTCAGCAAGAACAGCGCGATCAGCCGTTTCACCTCGACGCTCCCAGGCGCTCGTGGTCGAGGTCTTCCACCGCAGCGGCGCCGCCCGGGTTCGGCACCAGCGAAGCACTGCTTACACCTCGCGTCGCGTACGCGACCAGGGCGTCCGCGATCGCGTGTCGCATGGCGGGGAAGGCCAGCCGCCCGCAGGCGAGGGCCGCGCCAGCACGTCGCTCGGGCGACGACGACCACGCGTTCAGCTCCGAGCGGAGGGCGGCTGCGTCGGGAGCGTGACTTCCTAGTCCGCGGCTCACGAGGAAGCGCACGACCGCCTCCTCGTTCAGCCCCGCGTACCCGGTCACGACCACCGGCCTCCCGACCGCGAGCGCCTCCATCACGCTGGCGGGGCCGGCCTTGCCCACCACCACGTCACAGGCAGCGAGCAGTCTGGGCATCTCGCGGCTGAAGCCGACGGCGCGTACGTTCGGGTGCACGCGCGACAACGCCCCGAACGCCTGCTCGAGGTCGCGGTTCCGACCCGCCACCGCGATGACGGCGTGGCCGGCTTCCGCGATGGTGCGAGCGACGTCGAGCGCGCGCCCCGATACCCCTTCTGCGCCGAGACTCAGCAAGCAGGTGAAGCGGTCTTCCAGACCGAGCGCGCGTCGTGCCTCGGCGCGATCGGGCGCGGTGACGAAGCCGTCGCGCACCGGATAGCCCAGCACGTCGATGCAGGTGGGGCGAACGCCCAACCGGACGAGCGCGTTCCGGGCCGCCATCGACGGGGCGACGAAGCGCTCGACGCCAGGCGCGAACCAGAGGGCCGACGCGTCGAACGGTTCGGTCTCATACACCACCACGGGCGCACGCAAGCCGTACCGGCGCGCGGCCGCGAACCCGGTTGCCAGCCAACCGTGATTGGCGACGACCAGAACCGGGTCGATCGCGTTCACGGCGCGCGCCGCCCTACGTGCGAAGCCGTCAAGCAGGACACTCTGCCAGGCTTGCGTCGCCCGCGGCGCTGAGTCCATGACGCGTTGGGCGATGCGTATCCCACGCGGACGACCCAGCATGCGCTTCCACGCCGCCTTGTGCCTCCGGTCGAGCCATCCGGGACCGAACTCGTACATGAAGTCGCTCACCCGGGACGTGAAGGCGTCGCCGTGACGCTGCCCCAACGCCTCGGCCATCGCCTCGGCGGTCGCGACGTGGCCTCCGCCCGCTGCGATGGTGGCGAACAGGACGAGGCGGCGTTCTCTCATGGGCGCCATGACCGCGGCCGTTCCAGCGCACCGAAGCTGCGTCGTATCCCTTCGCGCCACGTCACCGGTGGTTCGTAGCCCAGCTCGTCGCGCGCGTGACGAATGCTGAAGTGCACGTCATGAGCCATGAGGCCGGCACGGTAGCGCGTGACCGGCGGCTCGACGCGCGGGAACAACGCGCTCCAGGTCACCTCTACGCCGGTGGCGAGCGCCGTGGCCGGGCGCCTTGGCACGTTCAGCCGCGGCGGCGACTCGCCGGCCACCTCGGCGATGGTGTCGAAGACGTCGCGCCAACGAGGCATGCCCTCGTCGGCGACGAGGTAGACGTTGCCTGCGGCCCGGTCCACATGCACGGCCAAGAACACGCCCTCCGCGAAGTTCTCCGCGTAGGCGGTGTTCAGTACCCGGTCCCCGTGCTTCATGACCGGCAACATGCCGCGTTCGATGGCGCGAAGCACGCGTTGGAAGGTGGCGTCCCGGGCTCCGAACGGCCATAGGCCCGGGCGCATGACCACCGGCCCCAGTCGGCGTTGGGCCAAGACGAGGTCCTCGGCCAGGATCTTCGAGTACGCGTACGGGTTGCGAAGGTTGTCGCGCGGCAGCGTGCGCGGGTCCGCGTCGCGAAAGCCGCGGTACCTATGCACCGCGACGCTCGAGATGAACACGAAGCGGTTGCTGCCCGAGGCGACGGCTTCCTGGAGCAGGTGCTGCGTGCCGATCACGTTGGTGCGGTAGAAGGCGTCCCACGGTCCCCAGTCGGCAACGCGTCCGGCGGCGTGCACCACCGCGTCCACGCCGTCACACAGGCCTGCGATGCTTCCCTCGTCGGTGACGTCGGCGCGGACCAGTTCGAGCCCGGGATGGTCGCGCACTTCGCTCAAGTTCCTGACGTCACCCCAAGGCGTCGCAAGCGCTCTCACCGCGTCGCCTGCGGCGATCAACCGCTCGGTGATGTGGCTGCCGAGGAAACCGTGGGCCCCGGTGACCAACACCTTCATCGCGTCACCTTCACGGCCCGCGAGACGCGTTCTGGCCCGTAGTGGCACCACCCTAGGGCATGGCCGGTCATGGCAGGAGAAGACCCAGGCGGTACAGGATGGCGACGTCGAGCGT
>CAZOTV010000003.1:0-10753 GCA_964582795.1 uncultured bacterium | reverse complement strand
TGGCCGGTCATGGCAGGAGAAGACCCAGGCGGTACAGGATGGCGACGTCGAGCGTCAGCCCGATGATCCAATGCACGAAGGCGGGGTAGAGCACGGAGCGGCTGCGCATGGCGAGGACGCCGAACACCAGGCTGGCGGGCGCGGCGGCGAGCGTCTCGGGGAGCGGCTTGCCCAAGTGGACCATGGTCGACATGACGACCTGCAGCCACATCGCGGCGCCCGCGCCCCAAGGAGCGCCGACGATGCGCATGACGAACCCGCGGTAGAAGAACTCGAACGACACGTAGTACAGCGCGTACGTGAGTGCCCAGGTAGCGAGCGTCGCCCAGCGTTCGCCCGGCCATGCGCCCGCCCAAGGGTAACTCGCTTGCAGCGACGCGTCGCCGCTCGCGACGAGCACGACCGGAACGGCGAGGATCGCGAGAGCCGCGACGGCGGCCAGCCCGAAGCGCGCGTTCCCGACGCCCAGACCGGCGTCGGCGGGCCGGATGCCGACCCAGCGCATGAGCGCCATCGGAACGAGGAACAGCGTGAGGACCGTCCAGGCCACCGTCGTGAGGGCCGTCGACGGATCACGGCCCGCGGCTCCGAGCACGTTCGGCCCGGGCGTCGCCAAGTACCAGAAGGCTACTTGCAGCACGAGAGCGGCGAGCAGCAAGAACCAGGTCACGTCACCACGCGGGGCCAGCGCCGCCACGTCCGCCAAGACGCGGCGGAGCGCCCGCAAGGGTGTCATAGCTCCTTCTGCACCATGCGATACGTCTTCGAGCGGACCCCGCCTACCGCTTCGATGGCGCGATTGATGGCGCCGTTGTCTTCGAGCGTCCAGCCGCACTCGCCGCCGACGATGCCGTTCGCGTGCGCGCGCTTCACGACTTCCTCGATGAGCATCAGGTCGAAGCCCTTGTTGCGGTGCTCCGGCAGCACGCCGAGCATCACGAGGCGCGCGCGATCGATGATGCTCTTACGGCGCAGGAGATGGAAGATCCCGAACGGGAACAGCCGGCCGTCGAAGCGGGCGAACACCTGGTTCACGTCCGGCACCGCGACGCAGACCGCCACCGGCTCCCCCTTGTACTCGAGGAAGAGCGCCAGGTCGGGATCGAGGATCATCTTGAGTTCGCTTGCCAAGTGTGCCATCTCGGCGTCCGTGAACGCGACGTTGCCCCAGTTCTTCTCCCAGGCGGCGTCGTGGATCCGTTTCAGGATCTGGACCTCGTCCTGGAAGTGTTTCAAGTCCGCGGGTCGGATCACGGGGCGGTAGCGTTGACGAGACCGCTCCGTGAGGCGCTGGACGCGCTCGGGCACGGTGCCGTCGTTGGCGAAGTAGAAGGTGTAGAGGTCCTTGATCTTCTCGTAACCCGCGGCCTGCGACCAGACCGGGTACTCCGGCGGGCTCTGCGGCATCATCACGTAGGGCTTCTGGTCGAAGGCGTCGAGTTGGAACCCGGCCCCGTCGTTCATGGTGGGGTTGACGGGTCCTCTCACGGCGCTTCGTCCCAACGCTTCGGCTTCTCGTTCCACCGCCGCGAACAGCGCCTTGGCGACCGCCTCGTCGTCGGCCTCGAAGAACCCGAAGAACGCGATGTTCTCGTCGTGCGTCCGGTTGTGAAGGTCGTCGTCGATGAAGGCGATCCGCCCGACCACGGCGCCCTCGGCCCGCGCCAAGTAGAGCGTGTGGCGCGCGTGCTGCCAGAACGGGTTCTTGGCGGGATCCAGCAGTTCGAACTGCGCCATGCGCAGGGGCGCCACCCAGGTCGGGTCGCCTTGGTACTTCCGGTAGGGGTAGAGCACGAACTGGCGCAGGTCGCTGCGCGACGCGACCGTCGAGACTTCGAGCGTCACGTTGGTGGCCTCAGATGACGCCGAGGCGCCGACCGACCACCTCGAACGCGGCCAGTAGCTTGTCGAGCTGCTCGTCGGTGTGGTTCGCGTTCACACTGGTCCGGATGATGGCCTGCCCGTTCGGCACGCCGGGTGGGAGCGCGGGCGTGGTGAAGATGCCCTCGTCCCAAAGGCCGCGCCAGAACGCCATCGCCAACTCGTCGGGGCCCACCAGGACCGGTACGATCGGCGTCTCCGAGCCCATGGTGTCGAACCCGAGGGCGTCCATGCCGCCGCGAAGGCGAGCGACGTTGCGCCACAACCGCTCACGGTGCTCCGGTTCGGTCTCCATGATGTCGAGCGCCCGCAACGCGGCGGCCATCTGCATGGCAGGCAGCGCCGCCGTGAAGATGAACGGACGCGCCTGGTGTTTCACGTACTGCACCACCGGGCGATCGGCGACCATGAAGCCACCCACGCTGGCGAACGACTTCGAGAACGTCCCGACGATCACGTCGACCTCGTCCTCGAGCCCGAAGTGCTCGCCGGTTCCGCGGCCGTTCGCGCCCAGCACGCCGGTTGCGTGAGCTTCGTCGAGGATCAGGCGCGCCCCGTAGCGCTTCTTCAGTTCGACCAGACCAGGTAGTTTCGCGATGTGCCCACTCATCGAGAAGACGCCGTCGGAGACGATGATCCGGCCGCCAGGCTTGCCTTCGTCCGCGCGGAGCAGGCGCTCGAGGTGCGCCAAGTCGTTGTGCTCGAACTTGCGAAGGGTGGCGAACGAGAGGCGCGCTGCGTCGTATAGCGACGCGTGGTTCTCGCGGTCGTAGTACAGGATGTCGTGTCTGCCCGCAAGCGCGGCCACCACCGACAAGCACCCGAGGAAACCGGCGCTGAACGTGAGGGACGCCTCCTTGCGGAAGAACGCCGCGAGGCGCAACTCGAGCTCTTCGTGCAGTGTGAGCGTGCCGGTGAGGAAGCGCGAGCCGGTGCAACTGGTGCCGAAGTCGTCGAGCGCCGCCCGCGCCGCCTCTTTCAAGCGCGGATCCTGGGTCAGGCCGAGGTAGTCGTTCGACCCCGTGATGACCATCTCGTTGCCGTTGACGCGCACGGTACCCCCGTGCTGCGCGGCGATGGGCTTGAAGTAGGGGTGCATGCCCGCCGCCGCGGCCTCGTCGGCCCGGCGGAACTGGTATGCCTTGGCGAAGGCGTCGTTGGCCGGTCGGATAGCCGGCACGCCCTCCGGTCCGGATTGCGCGACGTCAGACAAGAGCTCCTCCTGGGGTGGCGCCGACGGCGCCCGGGCATGACTCGGCCCGGGCGCCTTGGTGTCGCGCCTCCGTCAGCATGCGTCACCCTATGCCATCGGCATGGCGTTCTGCAAGGCACCGACGCCCTCGACCGGGGCCTAGGTTCGCACGGCGATGACGGTTCCAGCACGGAAACTTCTCACGTGCCTTGGTAGACTCAGGCGTGCACTCGAGGACCGGCGCGTCATTCCCGCACGTTACCGACGTTCAGCTCGGGGAGTCGACGAACGTGACGACCAAGACCCATGCCGTAGCGATACGAACGCGGCCCGCCGGCTCGGGTGACGCCGAGTTGGTGCGCGGGCTGTACGCCGCGACACCCGAGTACTTCGACATCATCTCGATCCCGGTACCCACCGTCGATGAGGTCCGTACCGATCTCGAGACCGCCGCGGCCGACCCGCGCCGTCGCATCGAGCTCGTGCTGCTCGAGAACGGCGCCCGATCTTCGAACGGCGAAGCGAAGCGCGGCGTTGCCGCCGTGTCCGTCGGCGCGACGATCGGCGGCCCAGATCCCGTCATCGATCCGAGCACCGGCATGCCGGTCGCCGCCTACCTCGACTACAAACTGGACTACCCCGATCCCGGCGACGCCACCGTGAACCTCTTGTTGGTGCGCGGCGGGCTCCAGAGCCGCGGCATCGGGGGGGCGTGCGCACTCGACCTGGAGTCGCGGTTGCGGGGCCGAGCGAGACGGCTCCTCGCCAGCATCTACGGCGAGAACCCGCGCGCTCGCCGCTTCTGGGAGAACCTGGGGTACGTCTTCGCGATCGACGCGCGCCCCATCCTCGACTGGTACGCCAAACAGCTCGACTGAGCGGCGCTCGATCGAGCGGCGCTCGCAACGCGTCGCCCAGCGCGGCCGACGCGAAACGCGCCGGCCGCGCTGGGTCCGGGCTGGTGGGTCGCGGCCGGCGGGTCTCCGCCGCTGTGTCGCGGCCGGCGGGTCGCGGCCGGCGCCTCGCTGCGGTAGGCTCCTCTCATGCTCCACGTCGTCAGCGTCTCTCTCGGCTCGGCCACGCGAGACACCGACCAGGTCGTCGAGCTCTTGGGTCGCGAGGTGCACATCGAGCGTCGCGGCACCGGGGGTGACCTGCGCGCGGCCGCTGCGATCATGGCGGAGCTCGACGGCCGCGTCGACGCCATCGGGCTCGGCGGCATCGACCTCTACGTGCAGGTGCGCGACCGTCGCTACACCTTCAAAGACGCGCTTCGCCTGAAGCGGATGGCGCCGAACACGCCGGTCGTGTGCGGCTCCGGCCTCAAGAACAGCCTGGAGCGGATGGCCGTGCGTGCGCTCGACCCGACCCTGAAGTGGCAGGGGCGCAAGGTGCTCATGGTCTCCGCCGTGGACCGCTTCGGGATGGCCGAGGAGCTCTCGCTGCGCGGCGCCGACCTGCTCTTCGGCGACATGGCGTTCGCGCTCGGCCTGCCGGTGCCGGTGCGGAGCATCCGGACCCTCGACGCGCTTGCGCGCACGTTGCTGCCGGTCCTGGTGCGCCTACCGTTCCGCTGGCTCTACCCCGTCGGGGCCGCACAGGAACGAGCGCCGTCGGGCGGTCGGTTCGACCGGTACTACGAGTGGGCGGAGGTGGTCGCGGGCGACTGGCACTACATCAAGCGCCACGCGCCGGCGCGGCTCGATGGGAAGACCATCCTGACCAACACGACCACGGCCGAGGACGTCGCGTTCCTGGCGGGCAGAGGCGCCGCGCGCCTCGTCACCACCACACCGCGCTTCGCAGGCCGGAGCGTGGGCACCAACCTGTTGGAGGCGGCGTTCGTCGCGCTCGAGGGGGCAGAGGGCGAGCTTCCGAGCGAACGCTACGCGGCGTTGGTCGAGCAAGCCGGGATCGTGCCCACCGCCTTGGACCTTGCGCCCGAGCACGCTCGCCCGAGCGCGCCCGCCTGAGCGCGCCCGCCTGGGCGTCGCGAAGGGCGCCCCACGAAGTGCCGATGCGTACACCAGCATGGCGTTTCGGGCCGGTTCACGGATGGTACACTGGACCGTCTTGAACCCTGCTGCCGCGCGACGGTGGGAAGACCCAGCGAGACGATCGAGCACGATCACCTCATGAACGAGTCGGCGCGGCATGGAACGTCGGAGGCTAGTGGATGATCAGTGTGACGGACCTGCGGAACGGCACGAAGGTCGAGATGGACGGCGGCCTGTGGGAGTGCGTCGACTACCAGCATCAGAAGATCGGCAGAGGCGGCGCGAAGGTCGTGGCCAAGTTCCGCAGTCTCGAGTCCGGCGGCATCGTGGAGCGGTCCTTCAACGCCACCGAGAAGCTGCAGGACATCTTCATCGAGTATCGCCAGATGTCGTTCCTATACGCAGACGGTGATCAGTACACCTTCATGGACCTCGAGACGTTCGAACAGCCGACGTTGTCGCGCGAGCAGATCGGCGACGGCGCCCGCTTCCTCAAGGAGAACGTGGAGGTGACGGTGGACTACTACCAGAGTCGCCCGCTGAAGGTGACGTTGCCCAACGTCGTCGAGCTCACCATCACGCGCACCGATCCCGGCGTGCGGGGTGATACCGTCTCGGGCGGTTCGAAGCCGGCCGAGCTCGAGTCGGGCGCCACGGTAGCGGTGCCGTTGTTCATCGACCAAGGCGAGACCATCCGCGTCGACACCCGTTCGGGTGAGTACCTGGGGCGGGCATGATGGAAGTCAAGGACATCAAGCGCCTTCTAGACGCCTTGGCCGCTGCCGACGTGCGCGAGTTCAGCTACGAGACGGGCGACTACAAGCTGAGCCTGCGCCGCGGGCAGGAGGCCATCACGCAGGTCTCCGCCCCGGCCACGACGCAGCCCGGGAACGCGGCCGTCGGCATGGCTGCCGGCGTCGCCGGCCCTGCGGTCGCGCAGACCGCCGCGCCGGAACCCAGCCACCACCCACCCGAGCCCGAACCTACACGCGACGAACGCTTCGTCGAGGTCACCGCGCCCATCGTAGGGACGTTCTACTCGGCGCCGTCGCCGGACGCGCCGGAGTACGTCAAGGTCGGCGACCGCGTCAAGGCCGGCGCGGTGTTGTGCATCATCGAGGCGATGAAGCTCATGAACGAGATCGAAGCGGACACCGGCGGCGTGGTGCGCGAGATCCTCGTGAGCAACGAAGAGCCGGTCGAGTACGGGCAGGTGCTGTTCCGGATCGAACCGGACTGAGTCGGCGGAGCGTAGCGTGTTCCGCAAGATCCTCATCGCCAACCGCGGCGAGATCGCCCTGCGCGTCCTGCGCGCGGCGCGCGAGCTCGGCGTCCAGACCGTCGTGGTCTACTCCCAGGCAGACGAGAAGTCGCTGCCCGTTCTTCTCGCCGACGAGGCGATCTGCATCGGCCCCGCTTCCGCTTCGGCCAGTTACCTGAACGTCAGGAACCTGATGGCGGCCGCCATCGTCACGGGCGCCGAGGCCATCCACCCGGGATACGGGTTCCTGGCCGAGAACGCCGAGTTCGCTGCCATGTGCGAGGAGCACAACCTGGCGTTCATCGGTCCCAGGCCCGAGAACATCCGCCGCATCGGCGACAAGGCCGCGGCGCGCGCGCTCGCCGCCGAGGCGGGCGTGCCGGTCACGCCCGGTAGCGGACCGTTGAAGAGTCTCGAAGAGGCAGGAGCGTTCGTCGATCGCATCGGCTTCCCGGCGATCCTGAAGGCGTCGGCAGGCGGCGGTGGGCGCGGCATGCGCGTCGTCCAGAGTCATGCCGACTTAGAGCGGCAGTTCGTCAACGCGCAGGAAGAAGCGCGCGCCGCCTTCGGCAACCCCGAGCTGTACATGGAGAAGTACATCGAGGAGCCGAAGCACATCGAGATCCAAGTGTTCGGCGACGGCAACGGTCGTGTGGTGCACCTCTTCGAGCGCGACTGCTCGATCCAGCGGCGCTACCAGAAGGTGCTGGAAGAAGGCCCGAGCGGGCTCGACGCTGGTCTTCGTGCCGACATCGCCGACGCAGCCGTACGGTTGGCGCAGCACATCCACTACCGCGGCGCCGGTACGTGCGAGTTCCTCGTCGACCGCGAGGGGAAGTTCTACTTCTCGGAGATGAACACGCGCATCCAGGTCGAGCATCCCGTCACCGAGATGATCACCCGCATCGACCTGGTGCAGGAGCAGATCCGCCTAGCGGCCGGCGAGCCGATGTCGTTCGAGCAAGACGACGTGCGCGTCGAGGGCCACGCGATCGAGGTGCGCGTGAACGCCGAGGACCCCGACCACGACTTCCGGCCGTCCGCCGGCGTGATCACCGACGTCCATTGGCCCGGCGGGCCCGGCATCCGCGTCGACTCACACGTGTACTCGGGGTATCGCATCCCACCCAACTACGACAGCCTGGTGGCGAAGATCATCGCATGGGCGCCGACGCGCGAGGCCGCCATCGCGCGCATGGAGCGCGCGTTGCGCGAGACGGTCATCGAGGGTGTCAAGACGACCATCCCGTTCCACATGAAGGTGCTCGACAACGCCTTCTTCCGGCGCGGGGCGGTGTACACCAACTTCATCGCACGGAGGATGAGCTCGTGAACGAAGGACGAGACTTGGAGATCTCCCCGGACGTTCTCTACGGCATCGCGCAGTTGGCGCTCGAGCGCGTAGACGGCGTAAGGCCCATCCAACCCGCGCCACGCGTGGGTGAGATCCTGAGCGGGCGCAGGGCGCGCGGCATCAACATCGAGCGCGAGGGGGCCGACGTCTGGGTCGACCTGACCGTTGCCGTCACCTACGGCGTCGAGATCCCGAAGGTGGCCGCGGCGGCGCAAAGGGCCGTGCGGGAAGCGGTGGCGTCGATGGCGGGCCTGAACGTGGTGAGCGTCGACGTGTCGGTCGAGAGCGTGGACCTCGAGGAGAACGAGCAGGGTGACTAGGCGTGGGTAGACGGTCGGCGCGTGAACTGGCGTTCCGTACACTCTTCCAATCCGAGCGGGGCGCCGAACCGCTGCTCGAGGTGTGGCACTCCGTTCGCACCGAACTGGCCGAGGCACAAGAAGAGGAAGAGGACGACGCTTACGGCGAGGCGCTCGATGCCGAAGCGATCGCGTTCGCCGACGGCCTGCTGCGCTCGTACGACGCCCATCGCACCGACGTCGATGGGATGCTCGAAGAGGCGATCAGCGGCTGGACGTTCGGGCAGATGTCGCAGACCGATCTCAACGTGCTCCGCTTGGCCGTGACGGAGATGCGGTACGTCCAAGGCCCGCCGCAGGTGCCGATCGAGATGGCCGTGAGGTTGGCGAAGAAGTTCGGTGGGGACGAATCCGGCCGGTTCGTGAACGGCGTGCTCGCGAAGGTATTGCGCGCCTCTCCGCGCCCGCTGGCCGAGGAGGGTAGTAGTGGTCGCTGAGCGTCTGGACGGCAAGGTGGTCTCGGCAGCGGTGGTCGAACGGGTGAAGGCCGAAGTCGCCTCGCTCGCGTTCCAGCCGAAGCTGGTGTTCGTGCGCGTCGGTGAAGACCCCGCCAGCGCCTACTACGTCCGCTCGAAGGAGCGCATGGCGGAGCGGGTCGGCGTCACGTCGGTGACCCATGTCTTGCCAGAAGGCACGGCGGAGGCGGAGGTACTCGACCTGATCGCGTCCCTCAACGCCGACGACGACGTCGACGGGATCCTCGTGCAGTTGCCCATACCGGGGCTCGACGCCAACCGCGTCATCGACGCGATCGACCCCGCGAAGGACGTCGACGGGCTCCACCCGGTCAACGTCGGGCGCTTGTGGTCGGGGCGCAACGCGCTCGTTCCCGCCACGCCGCTGGGCGTGATGGCGCTGCTCGATCACTACGGGGTGGAGCTCCAAGGTCGCGAAGCGGTCGTGGTCGGGCGCTCGAACCTGGTCGGCAAGCCGTTGGCGGCGTTGCTCCTCGAGCGCCACGCCACCGTGACGCTGGCGCATTCGCGCACCCACGACCTCGGTGAGGTGACGCGCCGTGCCGACGTGCTGGTGGCGGCCGTGGGTCGTCCGCGCCTGATCACCGCGGACATGGTGAAGCCCGGCGCCGCCGTTCTGGACGTGGGCATCACCCGTGAAGAGGAAGGCATCGCGGGCGACGTGCATCCGGACGTGGCGCGGACGGCGGGGTACCTCACGCCGATGCCGGGCGGCACCGGGCTGATGACCGTGGCCATGGTCATCGCCACGACGGTGACGGCGGCGCGCCGAAGGCGCAGTCGGGCATGAACCCGGTCTGGGCCAACACGCCGCTGCTGGTGGCGGTCGTGGCGACGGTGGTTGCCCAGGTCGTGAAGGTGCTGGTGGTCGCGCTCACCGAGCGTCGCTGGGTGTTCGAGCGTCTGCTGGAGACGGGTGGGATGCCATCGTCGCACTCGGCCGCCGTGACGGCGCTCGGAACCGCGATGGGGCTCGAGTACGGCTGGGCGAGCCCGCACTTCGCGATCGCGGCCGTGTTCGGGTCCATCGTGATGTACGACGCCACCGGCATCCGCCGCGCGGCCGGCATGCAGGCCGAGCTCATCAACGAACTCGTGGGCGAACTCGGTCACCTGTTCCAGGACGGGTACCAGCCGCAGGTGCTCAAGACGTTGCTGGGGCACACCTACCCGCAGGTATTCGTCGGCGCCGTACTCGGCGTCGTCACGGCGTTGACCATCTTGCTGTGAGCCAGGCGCCTGGGTGCGCTCCGGGGTCAGGGAGCGTCTCGTGCCGTGGTGGCCCATGACGTGACGTCATCGTTCGTCGTGGCGGCCGTGCGCGCCACCACGGCGAAGCGCACCTCGACGGCGCCCGCTGACGCGAGCACGCGACGGCAAGCCTCCAAGCTCGCCCCGGTGGTCAGGACGTCGTCGACGATCAGCACGCGACCGAGCGCGCTGCTGCTGCCTAGCGGCGTGACGCGGAACGCGCCGCGCACGTTCGCCGCCCGCGCCGCGCGGCCCAGCCCGGCTTGGCGCGGCGCCGATCGCGTGCGCGTCAACAGCGTTCGGTAGGGAAGGCCGGCGGCACTCGCTACGGCGCGCGCCAACGCTTCGGCCTGGTCGTACCCCCGAGAAGCACGCCGTCCTGGGTCGGTGGGGAGGTGGGTCACGACGTCCGGCAGCCAACCGCAGCGCCGCAACCTGGCGGCCAGAAGCGCGCCCAACGGCTCCGCAAGGCGCCGGGCACCCCGAAACTTCAGCGCGTGCACCAGGCTGCGCCAACGGCCCGCGTGCGGCCCGAGGTGCACGACGTCGCCCGCGGTCGCGGGCAGCCCGGCGACCGCGGCGGCCAGCTCGCGACGACATACCGAGCACAGCGCCGTCTCGCCTGCCGGACGTAGACGACAAGCGGGACACCTCATCCAACTCCGGGCGAACGCATGCAGCAGGGGCGTCACATGGGCGGCGGCGTGACTGGCGGTACGCACGAACACCGCATCAGGACGCCGTGCTCGCCGGACCATCGATCGCAGTACGCAGGCGGCCCGCGCGGCGCGAGACGAGCGGGCGCGCCGACGGGCCATGCCTGTACGGTACGTGGCCGCGCGTCGTCCGAACGCGCGTCGCCGTCCGATGCCGAGCACGTCTGGGCCGACGACGACCGCATGGGCGCACCCGATGGGCCTCACCTCGTCGATGGGTGGTGAGCAGCGCGCTAGTTGCCGCGCCGCGCCAGCGTATCGAACAG
>CAZOTV010000002.1:58100-86945 GCA_964582795.1 uncultured bacterium | reverse complement strand
CCGGCCCCGAGCGCTCCCTGCTGACCACGGACTTAGGGCAGCCCGACAACCCGCGTGTCGAAGACGGCCTGGCGCTGTTCGTCGATCGCTTCCTCGAAGCAGGCTTCACCGAGGACGAGGTGCGCGTCATGGCACACGACAACAGCCGGTTGCTGGCACGAGGCGCCATGCCATGAGCACGAAGCGTCTTCTGGTGGTAGGGGCGCACTCGGCCGACTTCGTCTGGCGCGCAGGCGGCGCCGTCGCGAGTGTGACCGCCCATGGCGGAGAGGCGCTGGTCTTGGCGCTCAGCTACGGGGAACGCGGCGAGTCGGGTGAGCTCTGGAAGGAGCCGGGGCAGACCGTCGAGAACGTGAAGCGCATCCGACACGAGCAAGCCGCCGAGGCGGCGCGCATCCTCGGAGGCGAGTTCCGCTGCCTCGACCTGGGCGACTACCCTCTCGTGCTGAACGACGACGCGATGACGTCGCTCGTAGCGGTGTTCCGCGACTTCGCGCCCGACGTCGTCATGACGCACACACCCAAGGACCCGTTCAACCCCGACCATCCGGTGGCGTACGAGGTCGTGCAGCGCGCCCGCCTGCTCGCCTCCGGCGCCGGCGTGGCCAGCGCCTTCGAGCGCATCACGCCGCCCGAGTTCTACCTGTTCGAGCCGCACCAACCCGAGCTATCCGGGTTCGAGCCCAACGCGTTCCTCGACATCACCGCCGTGTTCGACAAGAAGGTCGAGGCGATGGGCGTGATGGGGGCGCAGAGCTACCTGAAGGCCTACTACACCGAGTTGGGCGGCAGGCGCGGCAACCACGCCAGGCGGATCTCCGGCAAGCAGCACGTGAAGCAGGCCGAGGCGTACCAGCGCGTTCTGCCGTGGGTGATGGAGGCGCTGTGAAGGACGTTCGCGAACCCGACGTGGCCGACGCGCTGGCGGAGCTCCGCCAGCACGGCGTCGCCACCGTCTACGAGGCCGCCGGTCGGCAAGGCCTCATCGACGCTCCCCTGCACCAGATCGTGCCAGGGACGCGCGTGGCCGGCCCAGCGCGCACGGTCGCGTGCGGCCAGGGGGACAACCTCATGGTGCACGCGGCCATGGCCCACGTGCAGCCGGGCGAGGTGCTGGTATTGACCATGCCCGACCCCGCGCCGGTGGCGCTGGTGGGTGACCTGCTCGCCACCCAAGCCAAGGTGCGAGGCGCCGCCGGCATGCTGATCGACGCTTCGGTGCGAGACGTCGAGGAACTGGTCGCGCTCGGCCTACCGATCTGGGCCCGCTACGTGCGCGTGCGGGGCGCCACCAAGAACGTCGTCGGCCGCCTCGACGCGCTCGTCACGGTCGGCGGCTGCGACATCGACCCTGGTGACATCGTGGTGCTCGACGCCGACGGGGGCGTCTGCGTGCCCGCCGAGCGTCTCGAAGAAGTGCGCCTCGGGGCGCGCGCCCGAGTCGGGCGCGAGGCGGCCATGCGCGAGCGTCTGCTGAAAGGCGAGCTGTCGTACGACATCCATGGGTTGCGGCAGGTCGTCGAAGGGGCGTGACCTACACGGCGCGATCGCTCCCTCGCTGATCGCCGGATCGCCCTGGCGCGGCTCAGCCGATCCACCACAGCACGAGCGGGATCGTCGCCAGCGACAACAGCGTCGACGTGACCACCACTTGCGCCGTGCGCGTGCCGTCGCCGCCGAACTCGGTGGCCACGAGCATGGCGTTGACCGCCGTGGGAGTCGCGAACTGCAGCACCAGCACCTGAAGACCGAGCACGTCGAGCCCCACCAACCTGCCGACGACGTACGCCGCGAGCGGGCTCGCGACCAGTCGCAGGACGCTCGCGCCCAGCACGAACGGTGTGGGACGGAGCCGGCTGCGGGCGATCTGCATGCCAAGCACCAGCAGCAGCACCGGGATGGTGGCGCGCCCCAGCATGTCGACACCTTCGTCCAGGCGCCAGGGTAGCTGCGCACCCGACACGCTCAGCAACACGCCTGCGGTCAACGCCCAGATCAGCGGAAGGCGCAGGACCGTGCGGACGCCCGATACCAGGCCCTGGCCCTGCACCAACGCCGGCCCGAAACCGAAGACCAGGATGCCGGAGGCCACGAACACCACCACGGCGTGCTCGAACCCTGCCTCCCCGAGGGCGAAGAAGACCAGGGGCAGGCCCATGTTGCCGGTGTTGCCGAAGAGCGTGGTGGCGACGAGGGTCTTGCGCCGAACGTCGGGCAGCCTCGCCGACCGGCCGATGACGACGGCGATCAGGTACAGCACGAGCGTCGCGCCCGCGAACGCGAGCGCGATCCGGGCTGCGCTGCCCCCGGACACGTCGCGGGAGGCCATGGTCGAGAGCACCAGGGCCGGGGAAAGAAGGTAGAGGGTCAATCGTGACAGCGCCCGCACGTCGAACGACAGGAAGCGCTGCGCGATCGCGCCGACGGCCACGATGAGGGCGATCGGCGCGAGCGTCGGAAGCAGAACGTTCACGCGCGTCGCAGAAGAGAGCGTAGTGCAGGTGAGGCGACGCGCATGACGCCCACGGTCTTACCACGAGCGACCGGTCGGCGCGCCGCCGACCGGTCGCAGGCAGATGCTCGTTGCGAAGTTCCAAGATCAGTGATCGTGGAAGATGAAACCGGGCTCCCCTGCGGCCAACAACGCCGCCACGCGCAGGACCAGCGGATCGTCGCCGGCGTTGGTCATGGTGTGCGAGGCGTTCTCGTAGGCCAGACTGTCGTCGGGCTCGAGCAGCGCCGTATCCCCGGCCGACACGGTCTCCTCGACCATGCCGGCGCTGCGCATGACGACGGCCTCGCCTTCGGTGAACGTCGTCTCGAACAGGCCCGACTCCACCACCAGGACCACCGCGCCCGGGTGGTGGTGGGCGGGGATGGTCTCGCCCGGCGCGAGCGTCAGGCGGAGGTACGAGAGCGCGTGATCCGGCGCGGCCTCCGGGCCGATGCTTCCCAGCGCCTCGACGGTGGTGCCGGCCAGTGGGTCGGCCGTGGCGCCGTCTTGCGCCGACACCGTGACCACGACGACCGCGGCCAACGTGACGAACGCAGCGAGGATCGCGCGGCCGACCCCGCGGCCATGGCTCTGGAACGTGAGCAGGTTACGGATCATGGTGCCTCCAGGTCTTGGCTTGGCGGACGCGCCTCGGCGGGCGCGCCTCGGCAGCATTGCTACAGCGGTCGCGCTCGTGCGGGTCTACCGCGGCCGGAACGCCGCGAGCCGCGTCGGCGGATCCGCGTCAGCGGTAGAAGTACGGGTCGAGCACCGACACCTTGGTGATGCGGTCCACCGGAAGGCCGGTGAGTTCGGCCGCACGGCGGATGCTCTCCGGATCGGGACCGTCGTAGACGCAGAACGTCTTCGACTTGTCCTCGCTGACGTACGAGTGCACCCAGCTGACACCGACGTCGCCGATCTTGGACACCGTCGTGAGGCACGCTTCCGCGCCTTGGTCGGTGAGCGGGATGTGCAGACCGTCTTGGAACGTGCGTTCGACCACGTAACGGGGCATGGTGGTTCTCCCTTCGAAGTGCCTCGCGCGCCAAGGCTTGAGCACGCCTCGCTTGCGCCGATCGGCCCTTCGATGATGCGGGAGCAGGTGAGCGACCCGCATCGGGGACCCCCCCTAGCTTGCGCTCCGGCTACCCCCAACTTGCGTTGCGCCCGGTCGAACGACGTGCGCCCGGGTCGGTTCCGGCTTGGGTGGCGCCCGGTCGAACGACGTGCGCCCGGGCCGGTTCCAACTTGGCTGACGGCCCGGCGGACGATGTGCGCCTGGGCCGGTTCGCGCTACTCGGCGTCTTCCAGAAGACCGAGTCTGGAGGCCTCACGCACCGCCTCGACGCGGTTGCGCGCCTCCAGCTTCGTCAAGATCGCCGAGACGTGGTGCTCGACGGTCTTGGGAGAGCGGATCAGCCGCTCCGCGATCTCCGAGTTGGAAAGGCCGTCCGCCATCAAGCGCACCACCTCCATCTGCCTGCGCGTCAACATGGCGGGGTTGCCGCGCGTGGAAGGACGGGGTCCGCGGGGGATGCCCGCGATCCCTCGCTCGCGCATCCCGGTCGCGACCGACGACGCTGCGGGCCGCGCACCGAGCGCCTCGAAGGCAGCCATGGCCGATCGCAGTGCGTCCTCGTCGTCGGCCTCGGCCAAGGCGCGCGCCGCCTCGTACGGGCAGCGCAGCCGCGTCCACGCTTCCGCAGCCCCGCGCGCGTCACCGCCGATCTGCAGGGCATACGGTTCGGCGATACCGTCCGGCGCGGAAGCGAGGTCGCCCGCCTTCCACCGCCAGTACGCGAGTTCGCCCGCGAACCAGGCGTGGCGCTTGCGCAGCGCCAGGTCGTAGGCAGCCCGCGCCTCGGTGCGTGTGGCCTCCTCGTCGCCACTCAGCCACGCCGCCTCCGCTCGGGCAGCGTGCACCGGACCGAGCCGCTGCAACGTGCCGGTACGCCGGGCCAGGGTGAGGGCTTCGTCGAGCAGCGTCGCTACCTCGGGATCGCCCCGGCGGGCACGCACCCGCCCCAAGGCGATCAGCGCCATGATCCGGCCGATGGCCGGGGTACTGGGCCGAGCGAGCACACCGCGCGCCAGCGCCACGGCCTCGTCCCACCGCCCTTGGTAGGTGGCGGACAGCGCCTGCCACGACCGTGCGTAGTCGGCGTTGTACACCAGGTCATGTTCTTCGGCGAACGTCGCGGCCTTGGCCAGGAACGGGTCGGCAACGTCGAAACGGTAGACCTCCCCGGCACCACTACCGAGGTTGCTGTACGCGTTGACGACGTGGAACTCGAGGTTCTCGGCCTCCGCCAGCCGCAAGCTCTCCTCCAGCGCCTCGCGCCCCCGCTCCACCTCCCCTGACACCATCCAGGCCGACCCGATGGCGTTGTAGGCGTGCACCATGGTCTCGCGTTCGTCGAACGCTCGTGCGACCTCGATGGCGCGCTGCCCCCACGCGACGGCCTCGTCGTTGTCACGGTCGAGCATCCGTAGGTAACTCTGGTACCGGTACGCCAAAGCGAGCTCCGGGCTTGGCGGCAGGCCGTGAAGGACCTCGATGGCCCGACGAGCCGCAGCCTCGCCCTCCTCGTTCCGGCCGCGAACGACGTAGGCGTGCGCCAGACGCGCGAGGTTCTCCGACTCGGCGTGCCGATCGCCCAACGCGCGCCAGATCGCGATGGCTTCGTTCCGCGCTGCGATGGCGTCGTCCTGGCCCGTCAAGTGGCACTCCCAGGCGTACTCGGCCAGCAACCGTGCCCGCTCCGCGGGCGCCATGCCCGCGGCGAAGCGAAGGGCGCGCGCGAACTGCGCCGCCGCTTCACGGTGAGCTCCCACCGCAGAAGCGCGACGCGCCGCTCGTGGCGCGTACCTCGACACGGCCGCGCCGTTCGCCGCACCCTCGGCGTGGTGCGCGAGGCTGCTCAGGTCGTCGGGCGCCAAGCGCTCCAACGCCGCCAGCACGCGCCGGTGGAGGCCGACCTTGTTCGTGGGCGACAGCGTCTCGAGCAACGCGTCACGCGCCAGCTCGTGACGGAAGGTCAGCGTCGGCCCGCGCGACACCCGAACCGCCCGGAGCATCCCGAGCTCGATGCTCTCCTCGACGCGTTCCGCGTCCTCATGCAAGACCTCGGCCAAGAGCCGAACGTCCACGCGGAACCCGATCACCGCACACGCGTCGAGCGCCGTCCGGCCGCGCGGCGACAACCGCGCGGCCCGCGCCAGCACCGCATCGCGGACGCTGGAGGGAACCACGCCCTTCCGCGCGTCGGTCGCCGGGCCGAGCGCGTCGGCCGAGTCCGTGGCGGCAGCCACCACCTCGGTGACGAAGAACGGGTTCCCCGCGGTCTTGCGGTGAACCTCGACGGGGTCCAGCCCGCTTCCTTCGGCCAACTCGGTGACTGCGTCGAGCGACAAGGGGCGAAGCGACATCCGGACCACGGCGGGAGCGGTCGCGATATCGCCGAGAACGGTGCGAAGCGGGTGCGAACCACCGACCTCGTCGTCACGGTACGTGGCGATCAGGAGCGCGGACACGTCGGTGATCCGTCGCGCGAGGAAGCGGATCAGGTCGAGGGTCGCTTCGTCGGCCCAATGCAGGTCTTCCACCACGGCTACGGTCGGAAGCCGCCCGGAAGGGAAGGACGATCGCGTGTCTCCCGAGCGGCCACCCGGGCCCCCACCGCCTCCGCCTGGTCCCGCGTTCGCGCCCAGCACGTCAAGGAACGCTCGGAACGCCAGGTGCCGCCGTCCGTCCGCTGCCAGCGCACGCTCGAGTTCACCGCCGATCTCGGCGGCGATGTCGGCCAACGGGCCCAGCGGACGCGGCGTCGACAAGGAGTCGCAAGCCCCGACCAAGACCCTCGCTCCCGACCGGACGTCGTGACAGAAGCGCTCGACCAAGGCGGACTTCCCGATGCCTGCCTCGCCGCCGAGGAACACCAAGTGACCCTGCCCGGCAGCCGCATGCCGAAGCAGGCCGTCGAGCTGCGCCAGGGTGGGGCCTCGCTCGAGCAGGTTCATGCGTTCGGTTCGATGATAGGCGCCGGCGCACTTCGCGACAGGGAAGTCGTCACGGTACGTACGACGGCGGCTTCGCGTGCGCGGCGCCTGGTTCTGCCCACCGCGCCCGCACTTCGGGCCTCTGGCGGCCTCGTGACGACACGCCCGTTCAGGTCTCCGCCCTGCCCCACTACGCCGCCCGCGACACCGCCACGCGCGGCAACCGCCCCACGACGAACAGGAGCGGCACGCTGACGGCTGCGCCCAACAACCCCATCACGGTGTAGCCGCCGGTCGCCATGATCACGCCGCCGAGGAGTGTGGCGGTGGCCGCAGCGCCGCCCACCATCAGGTCGTTGAAACCCTGCATGCGCCCCTTCTCGAGTGGCGTGAGTGCGTCGGACAACAAGGCGGACCCGGCGACGTAGCAGAAGTTCCACCCGAGCCCGAGCAGGAACAGCGCCACCGCGATCGGCAACACCTGCGGTGAGAGCGGCGCCAGGAGGCACGAGGCGATCAGGATGACGGCGCCGACACCGAGCATCGGCCGCCTCCCCCAGCGGTCGGTGAGCCAACCGGAGATCACCGAGAAGGCGTACATCCCGAACGTGTGGCTCGAGAAGACCAACGAGATACTGGCCAACGAGTGTTCGTGCCCACGCATGTGAAGGGACGTCATCTGCATCAAGCCCACCATCACCATGTGCGCGGTCACGACGCTGGCCACGGCCGTGCGCACCATGGGGTCGGCCAAGAGCTGCGCCAGGGTGCGGGTCGGGCGTACGGCGTCGGCGCCGCGGTCCTCCAGTTCGATGGCCTCGCCGATGACCTTCGGCTCGGGCCGAAGCGACACGAACAAGAGGACGGCGGTGAGGAAGAACCCCGCCCCGGTGGCAAGGTACGGGCCGGCGATCTCGCTCCAACCGAACGACGCCACCAGACGGCCGGTCGGCGCCACCAAGACCGGTCCGAGCACGCTACCGACGGTGCCCCCCAGGACCACCATGGCGATAGCGCGTGCCCGCCTGGCACGTGGGTTCACCTCGGCCGCCACGAACCGACCGAGTTGCACCACGGCGTTGCCAGACCCCGTGACGAACAAGGCGACGAGCACGAGTGGGAACACGCCGAGGGCCACGCCGACGAGCGACAGCAGCGCACCGAACGAGCCCGTCACCAGGCCGCCGACCATCGCGCCACGACGCCCCCACACATCCGACCGCCGGCTCCAGAAGAGGGCGCCGAGCGCCACGCCGATCTGGAACACCGCGCCGGGAACCCCGGACAACGAGGTCCTCCCGGACAGCTCGGCACCCACGATCGACGCCACCGTGGCAGCGGCGATCACCCCGGCCGAACCGAGGCTCTGACTGACGAACAAGGCGGCGGTGATCCGGCGCGCATGGCGCGCACGAAGCGCTCGGGCGGTGTCCGGATCGAGCTGGGTCGGCGTCTGCGGGGCCGACGTCTGCGGGGACGGCGGCTGCTGGGTCGACGGCTGCGGGGTCGACGGCTGCGGGGGCGGCGGCGCGGCGCTCACCCGGACAGCCTACTCTCATGTGCCTGGGGCGTGGCCGGAGTCACCACGAGCCTCGTCCGTACCGATCGTGGGGCTTTGCGTTCCCAACCGAGCGCGACTGACTACGCCCGGCCGACCGCGAACCCGCCTTGGTCACCGTGGGGTGGCCCCTCCGTCGGCCCCGGTTCGCGCCGTGATAGCGTCCCTCATGGGCTCGTTCCTCCAGGGCGTGGCCGTGGTGCTCGTCTTCGCGTGGCTGGGGCGGGCGATGCTGGACGCCCGAACGTTGACATGGGGCCGGTTGCTGCTGGCCGCCTGGGCGGGGATCGCGATCGGGTACCTGCCGGCCATGCTGCTGCTGGTGCCGGACTTCACCAACGTCCCCGACGGCGTCTGGCCGCAGGTCCGTTTGCTCGCCATCCCGTTCCAGGTCATCGCCACGATGGGCGCGATCGTCGTGCTCGAACTGCTGTTCGGCTCGCGTCGCCGCCGGCGTCCGTTCCAAGTCGAAGCGCCTCCAGCGCGCCTCGGCCCGAGGACCATCGCCCGTGCCTTGAAGATCACGCGCATCTTGGCGCGTCACGGCATGGCGCCCCTACTCGGGATCGGGCGCGGCGGCGTCTCCTCGCGCGATCCGACCGAGCTCGCGCGCCGCGCGCGCATGGCGCTCGAAGAGGCAGGCGGGATCTTCCCGAAGCTCGGCCAACTGCTCGCCACTCGTCCGGACCTGGTGCCGCCTGCGGCGATGCGGGAGCTGGGCAGGTTGCACTCCGCCGTCGCACCCCTCCCGCTGGCGAAGATCGTGCGCCAGGTGGCGGCGCAACTCAAGCGCCCGATCCCGGAGGTGTTCCCGCGGTTCGAGGAACGGCCGCTCGGCTCGGCCTCCATCGCTCAGGCCCACGCAGCCACCACGAAGGACGGCGTGAACGTGGTCGTCAAGGTGAGGCGGCCCGGCCTCGAGCGCGTGGTCGAGCGCGATCTGACGATCCTGCGGTGGTTGGCCGGCACCGCGGCGCGCCGCACCAGCTGGGGCGCGGCGTACCGGGTTCCCGACCTGGCTGACGAGTTCGCCGAGGCGATGGCCATCGAACTCGACTTCCGCATCGAGGCGAAGCGCATCGACGAGGTCGCCGATACCGTGACCGACGAGCCGTTGGTGCGCGTGCCGAAGGTGCTGCACGACCTGACCTCCGACGGGCTGGTGGTGATGGAGCGGTTGCCGGGCACCCCGCTGTCCGAGGGTCACGACCTTCCAACCGGCGAGGCGCGGAAGCTGGCCGACGCCCTGTGCCGCGCGCAGCTTCGCGCCATGTTGGCAGGCGAGCGGTTCCACGGCGACCCTCACCCCGGCAACGTCCTGTTGCTGGAAGACGGCACGCTCGGGTTGATCGACCTGGGCATCAGCACCCGCCTCGACACGTTCGAGCGCGAGGCGACGCTGCAGATGCTCGTGGCCCTCAAGCAACGGCAGCCCGGCCTACTGGTGGAGGGACTGGCGTCGCTCGGCGCGCTCGACCCGACCGTGCACGACCCGGACCAGATCGAACGCGCTGTGGCGCGCTACATGGCGCGCTATCTCGGTCCGAACCTTCCACCGGCGCAAGCGATGACGGATCTCCTGCGGCTGGTGGCGCAACTCGGGCTGCGGCTCCCGCGCTCCACCACCGCCATGTTCCGCGCGCTCGCCACGCTGGCCGGAACGCTGGAGCAGCTCTCGCCCGGCTATCCCATCGTCGACGCGTTCGCCAAGGTCGGCGGTGAGACCTTCGAACGCCGTTTGATGCCCGACGACGCCTGGGAGGCCGTGAAGCGCGAGTGGTCGGAACTAGCGCCGCTACTCCAGCGCTTCCCGCGTCACGTCGACCGTCTGGCGGGCATGCTGACGCACGGTCGCATCACGACCCGCACACGGCTGTTCGCCGACGAGGGCGACCGCCGCTTCCTCGAACGGCTCGCCAACCGCGCGCTCACCACACTGCTGAGCATCGGCACCGGCGTCGTGTCTGTGATGCTGCTCGGGGTCGAGGCCGAGCCCATCCTCGTGCGGGCCGGCGTCGACCTCTACGACGTCTTCGGCTGGCTCGGATTGGCCGTGGCGATGACGCTGATGTTCCGCGTGCTCCTGGCCGTCTTGCGTAGCGAGTCCCCCTGACCCGCCTGCGCGGCTCCCATCGGCACATAGACCGACGCCGACCCGCGGTTCTCAGCCGCCGGACACATCCTCCCCGAAGAACCTGCGGCGCGCCGTTTCATCGCTCGGCGCGTCCGGTCCGAGCCCCAGCAAGTCCGGTGCGCGCTCGGGCTCGTCGCGAAGCAACGGCAGGGCACGCGCTCTGACCACGTCGGCTTCCGCTCCCGGAGTGCGGAACACGAACGTCAGCCAGTTCGTGATCCGGTGCAGCGCCTGGTACGCCCGGGTGTGCGCGCGGCCGTACGCCGTGACGGCGCGGCGCCAATCGTCGTCGGCGAGCAACGCGTCGACCAACAGGCGCACGTCGCGCAACGTGAGTGCCGTTCCCGATCCCCAACTCGGGTCGTTCGCCGCGGCCGCGTCCCCCACCAGCACGACGCCGCCACCATACGGCTCGTCCACCCAAGTGTCGGCGCCCTGGTAGGCGGCCAGCGGACCGATCGCCCCTGCGCCGTCGAACCAAGACTCCGGCGCACCGGCTTCGACGGCCAAGCGAAGGAAGGCCGGAAGCGCCGCAGCGCCGCTCACGTTCCGCTCTTTGCCGTTCTGGGCGTACCCGGCGTAGACGCGGAAGCGATCGTCACCCAAGTCCGCGACCATGGTGAGCAGCCCCGACGAAGGGTGCATGAACACCCGCACCACGTCGCCGGGCCGCTCTACGCCTGGCATGCGAACGCCCTCGAGCAACACGCCGGCCAGTACCAGTCGGTCGGGATCGCGCCGTGCCCGGAAGCCCGCCCAACTACGCACCATCGAGCTGCGCCCATCCGCACCGACCACCAACCGGGCCTCGAGTTCCCGCTCCCCCGCAGAGGTGCGGAAGCGCACACGTGGCAGAGGGCCGCCGGTCGAAGTCGCACCGTTGCCCACGGACGTCGGCACCGACGTGCCGAACCGATCCTTCGAAGCCGCGCCCCGGCTGTCGACGCCCCGCTCCACGCCGATCACCGTCGCGCCGCGCTCGACCTGCGCGCCCGCCGACTCCGCCGCGGCCAGAAGCACCGTTTGCATGTCGGGGTGGAAGAAGGTCAGCACATGCTCGTGGTGCGGCGGCGCGGCGGGCAGGTCGCGGGGCACGGCCTCGGGCGCCCCACGAAGCTGGCTGTGCCAGAAGCGAACCTCCCGCGCGACGTTCCCGACGAGCAGGTCGTAGATGCCAAGACGCCGCGCGTCCGCCGCGCCCCACGGGTACAGCAGGTCGCCGCGCACGCGATCGCGGAACGAACGCTCGCGCTCGAGCACCAGCACGCGAGCGCCCGCCGTGGCCATCGCGCGCGCCAGCGTCGCGCCCGCGAGGCCGCCGCCGACCACGACGAGGTCGAAGCGTTGCCGCTCCATGGGAAGATGCTACCGTTCAGCATGCCGATCGGCGTGGATTTCGGTCTCACCGTCACCGACGTGGTGCTCGTGCAGGATGGGGCGGTGCGCCTCCACCGGGCGCTGTACCGTCCTGGTCCGGCCGGCGCCGGCGTGCTGGAGCGCGCCATCGCGGCCCTCGGGCACGCCGCCGCCGAGGAGCGCACGATCGCGGTGACGGGTGGCCGGTCGCGCGAACTCCCCGACACGTTCGGGGCCGCGCGCGTCGTGCCCGTCGACGAACCGAGCGCCATCGGGCGAGGCGGCCTGGCTCTCGCCGGCCTGCCCAAGGCTTTGGTGGTGTCGTGCGGCACCGGTACCGCCATGGTCGCCGCCGATGTCGCGGCAGACACGTACCGCCACGTCAGTGGCACGCCCGTCGGGGGCGGCACGCTCGAGGGTCTGGGCGCGCGGCTACTGGGCGTGGGGAGCGCCCCCAGCCTCGCGGAACTCGCCGAACGCGGTGACGCCTCCAGGGTCGACACCACACTCGGAGACGTCCTCGGCGGTGGCGTGGGAGACCTTCCGCCCAGAGCGACGGCGGTGTCGTTCGGCCGCTTCGCGGGCGGATCGCTCGACGCGGCGCCCGAGGACGTCGCGGCGGCGCTCGTCACCATGGTGGCGCAGACGATCGGCTTGGTGGCGCTGAACGCGGCGCGCGCCAACGGCCTGGACGCCGTGGTGATCGTCGGCCGCACGGCCGAACTCGCTCCCGTCGCGCGCATGATCGGCGCGGTGTTCGCGGTGTACGGCGCCGCGTCGTCCTTGCACGTGCCGGCTGGGGCCGCCACCGCCACGGCTTACGGCGCCGCACTGGCGGCCGGCGCACCGCAGGCGGCAGCGTCATGAGGTCGGCCGGACCGGGCTCCCTCGCGTCGGGCGCGTATCCCCGGAGCACGGAACGAAGCCTCGACCGGGCCACCTGAACGCCGCGTATCATGCCTCCATGGCAGATCCCGCTGACCTGCTCGAGCGCAACCGCGCCTGGGCGGACAAGGTGTCGACCAACGATCCGACGTTCTTCCCTCGCCTCGCGGCGCAGCAGGCGCCGCGCTACTTGTGGATCGGCTGCTCCGACTCACGTGTGCCCGCGAACGTCATCGCAGGGCTCGATCCTGGCGAGGTGTTCGTGCACCGGAACATCGCCAACGTGCTGCCGCACACCGACCTGAACGCGCTCACGGTGCTCGACTTCGCCGTCGGGGTGCTGGAGGTGGAGCACATCATCGTGTGCGGCCACTACGGCTGCGGCGGTGTGGCGGCAGCGCTCGACGGACTCGGCCACGGCCTCATCGACAACTGGCTCCGGCACGTGAAGGACGTGGCCGCCGAACATGCAGCCGAGCTCGACGGCCTGCCGAGCGGCCACGCCAGGAACGACCGACTGGCCGAGCTGAACGCCATCGCCCAAGCCCGTAACGTGTGCTACACCAGCATCGTGCAGAGCGCTTGGGCGCGAGGTCAGCGCCTCAGCGTGCGGGCGTGGGTCTACGCCTTGGACGACGGGCTGTTACGCGACCTTCGATTCGTGGTGCGTGGGCCGGAGGACCTTGCGCCCGCGTACCGGATCTCGGGGGAACCGACGGGCGAGTAGGCGCAGGGCGGTCGGACGAGATGAGTCGAGCTGATGGCCCGCCGCGACGGCCCGACCCCACCGTCCGCCCTGACGACCTGACCCCACCTCCCACCCTCACGACCACGCGCTCATCCGATCGCTCGTTCCAGTTCGCTCCCTGACCCCGAACCACGAACCACTCACGGCGCGCGAACCCGGTCGCGCGCCGCTTCGCTTAGGCGGACGCGGATGATCCCCGTAACGCCCACGTAACGCTACCGGCCGCATCCTGTCGACGAACCGGGAGCCAAGGGCACGTCCGTGGATCCACCGGCTCGGTCGCCGAACCCTGACACGAGCTTCGCGAATCGCCGAAGCGCCACGACCGTCCGCAACCGTCCACGACGTACCGTCCAGCCGCCTCCCGGCCAAGGAGGTACCGGCATGGTTCGTCACCGCGCATCGATCGCACGTACGGCGTTCATCGTCCTCACCACCGTAGGGCTCTTAGCGGCGTGCACCACGGCGCCGCCGCCGCCCCCGACGCCCGACCCCGGCACGTTGGTGGTCAACGTCACGGGCCTACCGACCGGCGTCGACGCCGACGTCACCGTCACCGTCACCGGCACCGGCTTCGTGCAAGCGCTATCCGCCAGCGCGACGCTGGACGATCTCGACGCGGGCCTCTACGTCGTCTCGGCCGCCTCCGTCACGGATGGCAGTGACGAGTACGGCCCGGTGGTAACGGGTTCGCCCGCAGACATACCCGCCGGCGGCAGCGTGACCGTCACGGTGCAGTACGTCTTCCTCGACCCGGCCGAGACCGGAACGCTCGAGGTGAACGTAGTCGGACTGCCGGTCGGGGTCGACGCCGACGTGAGCGTCACGGGACCGAGCGGCTTCAACGCGGCCGCCACGAACAGCACCACGTTCGGTGGCCTTACCCCCGGCTACTACGACGTCGCGGCCAACGACGTGAGCGACGGTGGTACGGACTACCAGGCCTCCGTCGACGTCTCGCCCGCGCTGGTGCTCCCGAACGAGACGACCACCGTCACCGTCACGTACGACCAGGTCGCCGCCCAAGACGGCGACTCGTCGGTGAACGCGGCCGTGCACGGACTCTTCCGCAACACGTCCGGCGCGCCGGTGTGGGTCGACGAGCCGCTCTTCAACGAGGCATCGCCGCTCGACGTGAAGGGCCTCCAGTATCGAAACGCCGTCTCCGAGCCCGGTGACGAAGGTGACTGGATCGCGTTCGGCATGGTCCACGGCGAGGCGCCCACCACGACCATCACCATCGACCTGGCGTGTGACCCCGTTCCGGCCGGGCCGAGCCCGATCCGCGCGGTCCTGCGCGACGACGGCGGAAGCCAACTCGGTCAGGTCGTCCTCTGCGGCGACTCCAAGGACATCGCTGTGCCCGCCGTCGGCGGCACGCCTCAGTACCTGCTCGCCATCGAGCCGATCTTCTCCGACCCGTACTACATCGACTACATCGTCTCGATCGACGCCTTCTGCTTCCAGGGGTGCACGTACGTGGAATACGTGCCGTAAGCCCGGACCACACGAAGGAACCGGGGCCCGATGAAGCCGGGCGGCGTTTGCCTCGCGCCGCCCGGCTCATCTGCCGAAGCTATCCCGCGCTGACGTCCTCACTCTCCACGACCTGCTCCCCCTGCCGCCAGAAGCGGTAGGTCGAAGCGCAGAACCGCTAGCCGTACACCAAGTACGCCCCCGCTGGCACGCGGCGCTCGAGTTCGCTGCACGAACCCGGCGGCGGCTGCTGGCCCGGCGGCTGGTCGGGGTACCAGATGCGGCACGAGCCCGGTGGCGGGAAGTGGCCCGGAGGGATCTTGAAGCTGCGGCCGTTCGCCCGCGTGACCTCGATCGCGCCGCGAGGCTGCGGCGAGGGCACGCGCACGATCAGCAACACACCGCTCGTCACCGGCGTGACGCGAATGGTGCCACGCGTCTCGATGGTGATGGTAGGCACGCACGCCGAAAGCGTGAGCACGAGTGCGATGGAGGCGATCGCCGCGAGGATGGCAGGGCGTCGACGCTGCAAGTCGGACGCTACAGCAGCCGGCGCACGTGAGGGAGGTGGCGTACGTTGCGTCATGCAGGGAGTCTAGGTTCGGAACCAAGACACCAAGGTGAAGGTTTCGGCAGCGTCGCGTTCATGGTCGGCGACCGGGCGAGAGCTGCGGAGACGGGCATGGTAGATGCGTGCTCGTCGGACGCGTGCCCGAAGGACGCGTGCTCGTCGGACGCGTGCTCGTCGGACGCGTGCCCGACGGACGCCTGCCGCCGGACGTGTCTCAGGCAGGCGCGTCCCCGGCGACCTAGTACCCCGCGAACGTATCGCAGGCGCTGGGGTCCCCCGTCTCGAACCCGGTGCGGAACCACTGTACGCGCTGCGCCGACGTGCCGTGCGTGAACGTCTCCTGGTTGGGGATGCGTCCCGCGCGGCCCGCGAGGCGGTCGTCGCCCACGGAAGACGCCGCTCCCTGGCCCTCTTCGAGGTCGCCGCGCTCCATGAGGCCCCGCGAATCGGCCGAAGCGGCCCACACGCCGGCGTAGCAGTCCGCCTGCAACTCGAGCGCCACCGACAACTCGTTCGCCGCTGCCGGTTGCGCCTGCTGTGCCCGTCGCATCTCTGTCATCGTGCCGATCTGGGCTTGGACGTGGTGGCCGATCTCGTGGGCCAGCACGTACGCCTCGGCGAAATCGCCCGGGGCGCCGTAGCGCTGCTTGAGCGTGTCGTAGAAGGACAGGTCGAGGTAGACCTTGCCGTCCGTCGGACAGTAGAACGGTCCCGCCGCCGAAGGCGCGACGCCGCACCCCGACTCGACCGCGTCGCGGTAGAGGACCAGTTGCGCGTCCTGGTAGTCGATCCCGCTGCGTTCGAACACGTCGTCCCACACGACTTGGACGTCGTCCAGGACGAACGAGACGAACCGCACGTGCTCCTCTTCCGCAGCCAGGGCCTCCTGCGTAGCGGGCGTCGTGGTGGTCGTGCCAGTACCCGAGCCCATGCCCAGCAGGGCGAACAGGTCCGTTCCCGTCAGCGCGCTGAGGGCGAACAGCAGCAACACGCCTCCGATTCCCAGTGGCACCGCCGTCCTACCGGTGACGGTGCGTCCGCGGCGGTCTTCGAGGTTCTGGCTTCGACCACGGTCTTCCCACTTCATGATGGTCCTCACTTCGTAGGGGCGTAAGCACGCGCGTTCGGAAGCGTCCGCAGGAGACGGGGCCCGATCGGACCCTTGGTCGAACGACCTTCGACATGGGCGACATGCTCGCGCCCGTTGCTTCATCATAGGCGCATGCCGATCGCCATCGATCATCTGCTGTTCGCCGGTGAAGACTTGAACGTTCTGGTGAACGTGGTCTTCATGGAAGCGGGCGTCCGCGCCATCCCTGGCGGCAACCACTCCGGTCAGGGAACGCACAACGCCTTGATCGGCCTCGGCCCGGGCAGGTACCTGGAGCTGATGGCACAAGACCCGGAAGGTGACGACGGTGGTACCGGCGCGTACCGCAAGTCCATCGCCTACTTGCGCGAACCCGCGCTGCACACCTGGTGCGCGCGAACGGACGACATCGACGTCCTCGCCCGACGCGCCTCCGAGGCCGGTCTGTCGGTGGTGACGTCCGAAGGCGGCCGCGTGCTACCGGACGGAACGCCGCTGCGGTGGACGCTGGCGGCGCTCGAAGGTCACCCGTTCGAAGGCCTGGTGCCGTTCTTCATCGGCTGGCGCGAGTCCGCCCACCCGTCGCGCACGCTCGCCGCGGATCTGCGCCTGACGCGCTTGAGCCTCGCGCACCCTCGGGCAGACGAGCTGACGCGACTGCTGCGCGACCTCGGTGGGCCGGTGCCCGACGTCGAGACGACGACCGCGCCTCAGCCGCGGATCCAGGCACACTTCGTGGGCGCCAAGGGTCCGTTCGTGCTCGAGGGTGAGGGAAGGGCGATGCGATTCGCCCGATGACCGCCTCGCACGGGACGCCGCGACGTGAAGGACGACGGGGACGCGCGCCTCTGGCCGCCCGACGACCCGCGCGGTAGCATCGTCGGATGACCGACGCGCCGTCGCAACGCGAAGACGACCGCCACGACCACGACGCACGAGGCCCGAGTGGTCGTGCCGACGGCGCGCCTGGCCACGCGGAGCGGTTCCTTCCCCTCCACGGAACGCTGAACACGCGGGACTTAGGCGGACTCGACCTGGTGGGCGGCGGTCGAACACGGCTCGGGGTCATGCTGCGCTCGGACGTGCCGATGGAACTCACCGAGGCCGACCTGCGCCTGTTACAGGGTCTGCCCCTGACGACCGTCATCGACCTGCGGCAGGCCTACGAACTCGAGCGCGATCCCAGCCGGTTAGCGAGACTCGACCACGTGGCCGTGCACAACGTCGAGATCTGGGGCCACATCGACGGGACCGGCGACGAGCCCGCCGACCGGTTCGACATCACCGCGTTCTATGTCGCCGCCCTCGACCATGCCGGCCCCGGCTTCGCCCGAGCGGTGCGGATCCTGGCCGAGGCCGAAGGCGCCGCGCTGTTCCACTGCACCGCGGGGAAGGACCGCACGGGCCTCCTCGCGGCGCTGGTGCTGGAGACGGTCGGCGTGGACCGCGCCACCGTCATCGCGGACTTCGCGCTGACGCACGACCGCATCGGCCCGTTGCGCGAACGCCTGCTGATCGACGCGGAAGCGCGCGGCATCCCGCGCACCGACTTCGTGCGGCTGCTCGGGGCGACGCCCGACCTGATCGGTCCGGCTTTGCGGCACCTCGACGCGCGCTACGGCGGCGCGGTGGCGTACCTGCGGCGCGCGGGCGTCGACGACGTCACGCTGGAGAAACTCAGGGCCAAGCTGACGGGCTGACCCCGTCTCAGTCGAGCGCCAGCTGCCGCCCCATCCGCTGCATCAGCACCCAGAGAACCGGCGCCAACGCGACGCAGATGACCACCGCAACCAGCAGGTCGCCGGAGACGTCCGAGAACGGCGCCCCCAGCACGCTGATGCGGAAGACCGGATCGAGGAACCAGTACGTCGGGAAGACCTTGGCGATCCACTGCGGCCAGTTGGGGAAGAGGTAGAACACCACCGGCGCCATGATCACCAGGTTCAGGCTCTTGAACAGGGTGAACAGGGTTTGCGCCTGGGATGCAACGGTGCCGTACAACAGGCCGATCTCGACCGACATCACCGCGCCGACGAGCAGCGCCGCCAACAGCGGCCCACTGGCGCCGCCCAGAACGCCGTTCAACGCCAAGGTTACGAGCGACATCGCCAGCGCCAGCACGAGGCCGAGCAGCCCCTTCGCCAGCACCACTTCGGAGAGCCGCATCGGGGTCACGAGCATCGCGTCCAGCGTGTCGCGCTCGCGCTCCTCGACCAGACTGAACGACGTCACGAACACGCCGGCGATGATCAGCGTCATCAGTACCAGGAGCGGCACGAGGCGGTCCGACATCGGCAGCGCGTCGCCGCCCACACGCACCAGTTCGATCTCCACGGGTGGCGCGCGCCCCTCCACCTGCCGCACCAGGTCGATGGCGGTTACCGCCATCACGACCCGGTTGGACGCCAGGCTCTCACCGCTCATGTAGATCTCGAGCAGCGGGCGCTCCCCAGCGCGAACCGCGTCATCGAAGCCTTCGGCCAGCACCAGCCCGCCGTCGAGGTCGTGCGCTTCGACCTGGCGCTTCAGTTCGCTAGCGTCTTGGAGGACGCGGACGTCGAGGCCGTCGCGCTCCAGCAAGGCAGCCGTGACCTGTGAGGCGCCCAAGTCGACCACGCCGAGCCGCGGTACCGGTTGGAACAGGCTGCCGAAGATGCCTTGGACGAGCAGCGTCATCACGACGGGCAACGCGACCGCCCACAAGAAGACGGGCGAACGCGGTCCCAGCCGAAGGTCTTTGCGCAGCAGCGCCCACGCACGCGCGACGTTCATAGTGATCGCACCTTCCTGGTCAACGCCCACCAACCTGCCGCCAACAACACCACCACCCAGCCGAGCGCGAGCGCGAACTCGCGGGTCAAGTCCACGAACCCCAGGCCGTACGTCGACGCGCCGACGATGGCCTGCACGACGCCGTGGCTGGGCAGCGCCTGGAACCATGGCGAGGTCGACCCGGGGAACAGCAGCGCGAACCCGGGGATCATCAAGGGCACCAAGAACGCCATGCCATAGAAGAGCGTGCCCATGAAGCCATGGCCAGCCGAGCCGGAGAGCATCGCCACGGCCGCGGCCATGGCCGCTCCGAGCAGCGAGGCGGCCACCAACACCGCCGCGCCCTGACCGAAGGCGCGCATCGCGACCAACACCAACATCGCCTGCGCGAAGGCGAGGCCGGCGCCGAGCAAGACCTTCGCCAGCAGTACGTCGCGGGTGCGCGCGGGCGTTGCCAACAACGCCGTGATGGTGCGCGACTGGATCTCGTTGGCGATCAACGACGCAAGCGCCAGGCTCTCCACCAGCAGCACGAAGAACGCCAGCATCGGGCGCATGCGATCGCGCATGGGCACCTGCGCGCCGGCGCGGTCGACCCCGAGCACGATCTCGTCCTCCCGCAACTCGGTGACGGGCAGCGCCGCGCCGGTGGCGGCGAACGCCATCTCCCGAACGGCGCTGCTCATGGCGTCGCGGATCTCGGGCGGCACCGCCGCGTCCACGTAGACACGCACGGTGGAAGGCTCCCCAGCCGCGGCTCGCTGCAAGAAGTCCGTCGGGAAGGCGAGCCCGATGGTGGCGGCGTACTCCTTCCCGTCCACCTCGACCTTGCGCTCGCCCCGTACCGCGGCAGCCACGTCCTCCTCATCCTCGAGCACGGCGACGCGCAGGCCGTCCCCGGCCTCCGATCCTTCGTCACCCGACGCGGCGAGCGCCTGCGCCAGCGTCGGCGGTGCCACCGCCACGGTGATCGTCTCGTCGACGGTGGCAGGCAGCAGCCAGTACAAGCCGACGAACATGACCAGCGCGACAGGGGTGAGGATCATCCACAGGCGGTCGCGCGAGAACTCGAGGAGGTCCTTGCCGATGATGGCGGCGATGATGCCCGCGCGCCCCACGACGGCCGGCCGCTTGGAACGGTCGATGGCGCGCCTCTCATCGGGTGCGGCGCCGCTTCCATGGACGCCCGAGTCGGTCACCCCACCAGCTCCCTTCCGGTGATCTGCAAGAACACCTGCTCGAGGGTGGCCTCCTCGGTGTGGATCGTCAGCAAGCCCTCGCTGGCGATGGCGTCCTTCAGCCGTTCCCCGGCGTCCGCCTCGGACAGCGGTACCTCGACCTCGCGAACGCCGCCGTCCTCGCGCATACGCACCCGCACCGAGCGCTTGCCGTGCTGGAGTTTCAGGTTCTCCGGCGTGTCAAGAGCGTGGATGACGCCCTTGTCGATGAACGCCACGCGGTTGGAAAGCTCGTCGGCTTCCCACATGTCGTGGGTGGTCAGAAGCACCGCCACGCCCGCAGCGGCCTGGTCACGGATGATGTCGCGGATCGTCTGCGACGACGCCGGGTCGAGGCCGTCGGTGGGCTCGTCGAGGAACAGAACCTCGGGGGAGTTCACCAACGCCCGCGCCATCATCAAGCGCTGTCGCATCCCCTTGGAGTAGGTCGCCACGCGATCGTTCGCGCGCGATCCCAACCCCACCCGCTCGAGCAACCCTTGGGCGTCCACGTCCTTCATGCCGAACAAGCGGGCGAAGAAGCGAAGGTTCTCGACGCCCGTCAGGTCCTGGTACAGGTTCTTCTCCTCGAAGCTCACGCCGATGCGGGCGCGGAAGGCGCCCCTGTCGCGCGTGACGTCGGAGCCCAACACCCGCACGGTGCCCGACGACGGCTTGAGTTGGCCGGTGAGGATCTTGATGGTGGTGGACTTCCCCGCGCCGTTCGGGCCAAGGAACCCCAGCACCTCGCCGGGGGCGACCTCGAAGCTGATGCCCCGGACCGCCTCGACCCTGCCGTACGCGTAGCGGATGTCGTTCACGACGATGGCCGGTTCGGGCATGCTGCGCCACCTTCCCATCACGACGCACGGGCGTGCTGCGAGGCGTCACCGGCATGATGCACGATGCCGCTTCGCGACGGCTAGGGCAGACGGTCCCCAACACGCTGCCCACGAGTCCGAATTGTCATCTTGCCGCCGTTTCTCGCTCCCTACACTCCATTGTCCCAGAGTCTCCATCCCGGAGGAATCGCATGCACCATGCCCGAACGCTACTGACGTTCCTCGTCCTGGTCGTGGTGGCCGCTTGCGCCGGCCCGACCACGCCACCACCCCCGCCCGACCCGACCGTCAACGCCGTCGCGCCGAACGTCGCCGCCCGCGGCGAAACCATCACCATCACCGGCACCGACTTCGGCACCACCGGCACCCTCACCATCGGCGGCACCGAAGCCACCATCACCACCTGGAACGACACCCAGATCGACGCCACCATCGCCCCCGGCACCCCCGACGGCTGGCAAGACGTCACGGTAACCACCACCGACGGCACCGACGACTTCACCCCCTTCTTCGTCGGAACCGAATTCGACGGCACCGCCACCGAACTACAAGCCTTCCTCGACGGACTCGCCAAAGGCACCGCCGTGCTGCTACAGGCCGAGACGTACGACCTCAGCGCGGACGCAACACCCCTGATCGTCGACAACCACGGTCTCTACGGCCGCGGCGAGACCCAGACGACACTCATGACTTCCGCGAGCGACGGCATGCTGACCTTGGTCGACTTCGGCCAGCGCGTGACGCTCGCCGACATGAGCATCGAGACGGACGCGTTCCAGTACTTCCACGGTGACGCCGAGGACGTCTTCGCGACCGCTGGCGCCACCTCGCTTCCGAACGCGGCGACGCATCTCGAGCTGACGAAGCGCACCTTCTCGCTCCCCGCGCCGTCCTCGCTCGAAACCATGGCTGGCGGGGCGCACGATCTGGCGGCGTCGGACGCTGGCCCGTTCGCGCGGGGCGCACTGCAGCCCTACGTAGCGTCGTCGCTGCTGGACACTCCTACATACACCCTCTGGACCTTCGCGGACGCCCCGATGCTGATGCCGGCGCCGGCGGCCCTGGAGACGCCCGAACTGACGCTGCGCGACGTCACCATCCTTGACGTCGCCGGTCTTGGCGCCATCGGCATGCCGCCGTCCGCCATGCCGAACGTGGCATTGAACCTCGAGAACGTCACCGTAGACGCTCCGCTGTCTCCCGTGAGCTTCATGACGACCGCCGACTTGCGGCTCGGCGGCACCACGGTGACCGGGGAGGTGGTGTACCTCTTCGCCCTCCTCGGCTCGCTCGACATCCTGTCCGGCTCCGACGTCACGGCAGCGACCACCGTCCTCTTGGCGGCCGAGGCCGGCCTGTCGGTGACGGGCTCCTCGGTCGAAGCCAGCGAGGGCGACGTGCAAGTGGTCGGCGCCGCGTTGGCCTTCCTCGGCGGCGGCGCACTCGACACGGGCGGCCCCATCGCGATCGTCGACAGCACCGTCCAGGCGTTGGATGCCGACCTTGCGGACGCAACGGATCATGGTCAGCTTGCCGTCGTGACCCAGTTCGCGCCGATCCTGCTCGAAAGCAACCCCCTCGTGCGTGCGCACGACACCCTCACGATCGTGACGCAGCAGAGCACCATCGGCGATGCGGACATCACCCTCGACGGCAACGTCGCCGTACGGGCCGGTGTGTTCAAGAGCGAGGACGCGGTCCACTTCCGCCCGGAAGGCATGCTGATCTACACGCTCGGCGGACCGGGCGTCCCGGATCGCGTCACACTGACCGGCAACGCCCAGATCGCGGCCACCGCTTCCATCGCCGCCGTCGCCGGCTCGAGCAATCCCGGCAACCTTGTCGTGAGCGGGAACCAGATCGACGTCGGGGACGGTGCGGATGACGGCATGGTCCTGTTCGGCTCCGGCACCGACGGCTCCATGGACATCCACGACAACGCCGTGAGTTCGGATGACGCGATCGCGTTCCTGGTGCCGGATCTGGCGGGCGCCACCGCGTCGTTGAGCGGCAACACCTTCACGGCGGAAGGCGACGCGAGCCCGATCATCCAGTTCCAGGCGGCCGGCGGGTCGTGCGACCTGGTCGACAACACCTTCGCGGCCAACGACGTCGGCGCCGACAACCCGACCACCATGATGCTCCTGTGCCCTGGTGTGAACCCGCTGCAGGACGCCTTCACGCTCGACGCGAACGTCATGTCGGCAACGGGGAGCGGGGGCTCGGGAATCGGCATCGGCGGCGGCACCGGTGGGCTCGACGTGACCGGCAACCAGGTCACCAGCGAGTCGACCTTCATGCTGGGTGGGAACGGCGCCGCCGGGACGGTGTCGGGCAACACCATCGCTCTTCAGGAAGGCCCCTTCCTGGTCGTCGGCGACGCGGCCTCGGATCTCACGATGAGCGGCAACGTCGTCACGTACGAGAACGCCGGCTCCTTCGCGATCGGCTTCTCGAACGTCGGCACGGTCGCACTCACCGGCAACACCTTCACCGACACGGGCACGCCGGCAGCGGGCACGCTGAGCATGCTCGTGGGCGTCAGCACTACCGCCGTCACCATCGAAGCCAGCGAGAACACCTTCACCAACTTCGACCGTGCGCTTCACTTCATCGATGTCGCGGCCGGCGCGCTCGGAATCGACGCCACCATCCAGAACAACGTCTTCGACTTCGCCATCGATGCCGCTCCCAAGGTGGCGGAGCTCGAGAACGTCAAGGACGTGATCGACGCCCGCTTCAACCAATGGGGCGCCAACACCGACCTGGTCACCGTCCAGGGCTACGTGACGAAGTCCGGCGACACGAACGTGCAAGGTGGTGACATCGACCTCGACCCCATCACCGTGCCGTAGCTGCGAACCCTGGTTCAGCCGGTCGAACCGGCCGGAAGTACGTGCGGGCGGTTCAACGGGCGCGCACGTACTCGCATCTTCGACGCTTCACCTCGGCGCGTCCATTGGAGGCGCCTCGTCGACCCCGAGGGGCGTCCGAACGGCGCCGCCACACCACGTCGCGATCCTGCGTCGGTGACCTCTCGCCGCGTGCCCACGCCAGCGCCGCCCCCGGGCTGGCATGTTCGAAATGTCATCGTCCCCACGATGCTGCCTGACTACACTCGCACCGACACGAACCAAGCCTGGAGGTACTGCATGTCTCGAAGCCGGATCCTCGTGGCCACTCTCGTCGTGGCCATCCTCGCCGCCTGCGGCGGCCCCACCACCCCACCACCACCACCCGACCCGACCGTCACCACCGTCTCGCCCACCGTGGCCCCCCGCGGCGACGCCATCACCATCACCGGCGAAGACTTCGGAACCACCCAAGGCACCCTCACCATCGGCGGCACACCAGCCACCATCACCACCTGGACCGACACCCAGATCGACGCCACCATCGCCGAAGGCACGCCCGACGGCTGGCAAGACGTCGCGCTCACCACCCCCGACGGCAGCGACACCTTCGCACCATTCTTCGTCGGCGTCGAGTACACCGGCGTCGCCGCCGACCTCCAAGCGTTCCTCGACGGCCTCGAGAAAGGCACGGCCGTGCTCCTCCAGGCAGAGACGTACGACCTCAGCGCCGACCCGGACGGCCTGATCCTCGACAACCATGGGCTCTTCGGACGCGGCGCCACGCAGACGACCTTGCTCACGCCCGTCGGCACCGGCATGGTCGTCCTGGCGGACTTCGGGGAGGAGTTGACGATCGCCGACATCGCCATGGAAGGCGACAACATCGGCTTCTACCACGGCACGGTCGCGGGTCTTCTCGGCACGCTCGGTGCCGACGCGCTCGATGCAGGCACGCTCACGCCCGCGAGCCTCGATGACGTCATGGTCGAACGCACACTGGCGCTGCCCGCGCCTTCGGTCATGCCCGACGTCTCGAGCATGGCAGTTCCATCGCAGGGCGCCTTCGGCGTCGATGCCGCCCACTCGCTCGAGATGTCGAGCGTACCTAGCCCTTCGCTCCGGGCCATCACCATCACCGCGTTCGCCGAGACGCCGACCGTCCCGACCGGATCCTCACGCCACCGGGAAGCCCCGGCGATCACCCTCCAGGACGTTCAGTACTCCGAGGTCGCAGGCGGCTCGTTCGGCGTACCGATGATGGTGCTTCCCGCCATCGACCTGACGCTGCGCGACACCACCCTCGAACTCGACAACTCGGTCGCTTACCTCTTCTCGGCGCGTGACGTGACGCTCGACGGCGCGAACGTAAGCGCCGGAATGGCCTACCTGCTCTCCTACTACGGCACCCTGTCCGTCTTCGACAGCGTCGTCGAGTCCGCATCCGACGCCTTCCTCGGCGCGGAGACGGGGCTCGCCGTCCACGCTTCCACCGTCCGCGCCCTCGACGGTAGCATCGAGATCGTCGGTGCCGTGGGCGCGCTGATGGGCGGCTCCGGCGCACCGACCGGTGGACTCATCGAGATCGACGGCAGCACCATCGACGCGCTGGATGGTGACTTCGCCGACGCCACCAACAACGGAGGGCTCGCGATCGTCACGCAGTTCGCGCCCATCTTCCTGACCGACAACACCCGCATCCGTGCCCACGACGGCGCCGAGATCGTGACGCTGGAGAGCGCCATCGGAGAGGGCGACATCACGCTCAGCGGCAACGCCGACGTCCGGATGGGCGTCTTCAAGGCGGACGATGCCGTGAACTTCCGTCCGGCTGCTCTGCAGATCGTGACGACCGGCGGGCCCAGCCTTCCCGACACGATCACCTTGAACGGCACCACCATCGCGGTCACGAACGCGCTCCTCGTGGTGGCGGGCAGTGGCCAGTCCGGCATCGTCAACGCCACCGGGAGCAACCTGACCGCAGGCGACGGCGATGACAACGGCGTCATCCAGATCGCCACCGGTACACCCGGTTGGATGGAACTCGACGGGAACTCGTTCGAGTCCGACTTCGTCATCGCGGTCTCCGCCTCGGATCTCGACGGCCACAGCGCCAACCTGAGCAACAACACCTTCACCGCCGATGGCGATGGCTCCTCGCAGGTCCTGATCCAGTCCATCGGCGGCTCGGGCACCCTTTCGGGCAACACCCTGTCGGCAACCGACCCCGGCGATGACACGGCGTCCACCGTGGTGGTCATGTGCGGCGGCGTCGACCCGCTCACCGACACCTGCACCATCGACGGCAACGCTTTCACATCCACCGGCAACGGCGCGTCCGCCGTGCTGTTCGCCACGGCCAATCTGGGGCTCGGCTTCACCTCCAACCAGGTCACTACCGAGACCACGCTTCTCACGCAAGTGAACGACACGCAGGCTACGTTCGCGTCCAACGACATCGCGCTCGGCGCCGCATCCTGGGTGATCACCGGGAACGCGGGGACCGAGCTCATATTCGACTCCAACGTCGTGACGTACGACAGTGTGCCGAGCTACGCGTTCGGGCTCTCGGGCATCGGCACCGCCACGGTGACCGGCAACGCCTTCACCGACCTAGGGACGCCGGGCGCCAACGCCGTCGCCCTCGCGTTCGCCACGACCACCGATCCCATCGCGGTGTCCGCCAGCGGCAACACCTTCTCGAACTTCAGCCGCGCGCTCTACGCCGGGGATGCGGCGGCTCCCGCGCACGGCATCGACGCCACCATCCAGAACAACGTCTTCGACTTCGCCATCGACGCGGCTCCGAAAGTGGCCGAGTTGGTCAACGTCAAGGACGTGATCGACGCGCGCTTCAACCAGTGGAGCACCAACACCGACCTCGCCACCGTCCAGGGCTACGTGACCTACTCGGGCGACACCCTCGTGCAGGGCGGCGACATCGACCTCGATCCCATCACCGCTCCCTGACGCTCACGCCAGGACGAGGATGAACAGCGCGCGCGGACCTCGAGTCCGCGCGCGCTTCCTTTGGCGTGCCGACGGCATGTAGTCGCGACGGCGCGGGGCGGAACACTGCACCCCGTTCCCTCCGGCGTCATAGACTCCGGGAACTCGCGCGCTACGTAGCACCAAGCGGGCTCTCGGAAGCCGACCGACGTTGGCGTCCATCCCACGAGGTGCACATCGTGCCTCGGTCCCGGAGCGCGATCTGCCGGCGTCCGCCCAGCTCCGATGCGTACCCGTGGCGGCTACCCGCGCACGACCGAGAAGGAGGGTCCATGCTCCGCTTCGTCCGTCTCGCCGTCGTCGTCGTGCTCGTCCTCACCGCCTGCGCCGCCCCGAAGTCGGGCGGCGACCCGAACCTGCCGGCCCTCCAGGTCGCGAAGGTCATGGCGACGAGCGCGACCTCGCTCCTGGTCGAGTTCGACCAAGCGGTTGCGGCCGGCGCCGAGACCCCATCGAACTACACCGTCACCGACGGAGCCGGCGCTCCTTTGGCGGTGCTGGCCGCGTACCAGCTCGCCGATTCCCACCGGGTCGCCTTGGCCACCGCGGCGCAGGCGACGGGCCCTTACAGCCTCCGCGCGCGGAACGTCGCGCGAGCCGCCGACGGCTGGGCGTCACCCGACCCCACGTCGGCCGTCGACTTCGACGGCGCCGGCGTGGCCGCGCCGACGGTCGGTCGCGTCGTGGCGCTCTCGGACTCGGAACTGCTCGTCACGTTCACCGACGCTCTGGGCAACCCGGTCGCCATGAGCGACGAGGCGCTTCGTCCCGAGCGGTACGACTTCGGCGGGGCCGGCATCGGCGCTGGAGGCGTGAGTTTCGACGACGGCGGTACCAACCGGGCCCAAGTCCGGGTACGGACCCCGACCCTTCCCGCCGGCCGGCAGCGGCTCGCCCTCCCCGGCGTCACCAGCCTCGTCGGTGACGCGCTCCTCGACCCGACCCGCGCCGCCGCCGACTTCTTCGCGATCTCCAACCCCGACAAGACCGCGCCGTTCGTGACCGAAGCCTACGCGCCGGGCACGAACACCATCGTGGTGGCGTTCAGCGAACCAGTGGACGCCGGCGGCTCCGCCCCTGGGCCCACCAACTTCGCCCTTCAGGGTCCTTCCGGCGCGCCGGTGACGGTCCATGCCGTCGCGATCGACCAGCACGGCACGCTGGCTCGGCTCTCCGTCGGGGCGTTGGCTCCGGGCGCGACGTACACGCTCGACATCGTCGGACTTGCAGACGCCGCCGGGTTGCCCCTCGCGGGCCTCGCTCAGGCGACCGTCACGGTCGTCGGTCCGCCGCCTGCCAGCGGCCCGGACGACGTCGCGCCGCGCGTCACCGGCGCCATCTCCACCGGCCCCACCAGCGTGGTGGTGACGTTCAGCGAGCCGGTGCTCGGCGGCGTCGGAAGCGCCGAGAACCCGAGCCACTACGCCATCGTGTCGGTGGGCGCGGCAGCAGGCACGGCAGTAGGAACGGCACCAGGCGCGGAGCCGGGCGCGGCGCCCGGCCTCGACCCGGCCTCGATCGTCACCGTCACCGCCGCACAGTTGGCGCCCAGCGGACGCTCCGTGACCCTCACCACGCTGGCGCAGAGCGCCATCGAGTACGAGCTCACCGCCGTAGCGGTGGCCGACCTGGCCGGCAACCTGCTGGTACCGCCAGATCGCGACAACCCGTACCCCGTCACGTTCTTCGGCACCGCCGGCACCGGCAGCGGGGACGACGCCGACGGCGACGGTCTGAACGACGCCGAGGAGCAACGCGGCTGGACCGTCGTCGTGCGCCGCGCGGACGGCACCACCACCACGCGCGTCGTCACCAGCGACCCCACCCTGGCCGACACCG
>CAZOTV010000002.1:40333-58000 GCA_964582795.1 uncultured bacterium | reverse complement strand
GACGGCACCACCACCACGCGCGTCGTCACCAGCGACCCCACCCTGGCCGACACCGACGACGACGGCGTAGTCGACGGCGACGAGCGCGCCTACCTCACCGACCCGCGCGTCGCCGACACCGACGGCGACCAGCTCAGCGACTACTGGGAACTGACCTACGTCTACAGCGATCCCACCCACCAGGACGGCGACGAGGACGGTCTCATCGACGGCCTCGAGTGGTGGTCCTTCCGCACCTCGCCCAATCTGGCCGATACCGACGGCGACCAGATCAAGGACGGCGACGAGATCAACCTCGGCAACCGCAACCCGCGTTTGGCCGATCTTCCTCGCCCCGGCATCGAGGTCGGCGCCGTCGACCTGCAGCTCGACGTGCGCTTCAGCGCCAGCAGCCAGCGCGGCACGCGCGAACTCGAGACGCGCTCCGTCTCCTCCACCCTCACCCAGAGCGAGCGGCAAGCCACCAGCAACACCGACAGCAACACGCAGGAGTTCATGGTGAAGGTCGGGGTGGAGGCGCAGTGGAAAGTGGGCGCCGACTTCGGCTACCGCGGCAAGTTCAGCGCCGAGACCGGCTACACCGGTCAGTGGACCTCCAGCTTCACGCAAGAGTCGTCGCGCGAGACGCAGAACGCCTACGCGCGCTCGAACGAGACGCAAGCCGAGCTGCAACTCGGCGAGACGCTCAGCCGCGAGGTCCAGGGCGCGTCGATCCGCCTGACCGTGAGCCTGCGCAGCCTGGGCGACATCGCCTTCAGCATCTCCAACCTGCAAGTCACCGCCTTCCTGCAGGATCCGCGCGTGCCCGGCCGCCTGGTGCCAATCGCCACGCTGGTCCCCGAGAACGAGCCGGCCAGCGGCTACAACTTGGGCCCCATCACCCCTGAGCGCGGACCGCTGGTGTTCGTCGCGAGCCAGGTGTTCCCGTCGCTCGTGGAGCAACTCATGCGCGATCCCAGCGGCCTGGTGTTCAAGATCGCCAACTTCGACGTCACCGACGAGTTCGGCCGCAACTTCGCCTTCACCTCGCAGGACGTCAACGACCGAACCACCACCATCGTGCTCGACTACGGCGCCGCCGACACCGACGGCGACGGCGAAGGGGACCTGACCGAGCGGCTGAAGGTCAGTACCTCCGCCGGGCGGCCCATCAGCGACATCGACGGCGACGGCGACGTCGACGAGGACGACCGCGTCCTCTTCGACGCGACCGGCCACCAGGTCGGCGTCCTTCTGACCGACGCGCTGAAGGACGTCCTCGGCCTCACCCACTACGACGAGGACACCACCTCGACTGCGTCGCTCGACGCCGTCGAACTCCAGAACAGCTACGCCACCCGCGTGATCAACGGCGTGCGCGTGCTGTGGCGCGTGCGCGGCGTGTCCCGCGAGCTCGGCAACCCGCTCAAGACGTGGGTGGTGCTCACCCCGGACGGCCTGGTGGCCGCCGATCAGGACCTCCGCGACCGCGTGCTCCGAGCCGGCCAGGGCGTCACCCTGGCGTTCATCCAAGACCTCGACGACGACGGCGTGCCGGCGCGCATGGAGTACACCCTCGGCTGCTCCGACAGCGACCTCGACCAGCTCCCCAGCCCCACCCCCGACGGCGTGGCGGACGGCTTCGACACCGACCTCGACGGCCTCGACGACCGCTTCGAAGCGTACGAAGGCTGGCTCGTGAGCGTCCGCGGACGCGGCGACTACCGCGGCTTCGCCAGCTGCGCCCGCACCGACTCGGACCGCGACGGCCTCGACGACCCGGCCGAGCTCGCGGCCGGCACCGACGCCAAGCTGCGCGACACCGACGGCGACGGCCTGACCGACTTCGAAGAGCTGAACGGCTTCGCCATCGACATGCGCTTCGGGCCCGACCTCACGGGCGTCACGACCGACCCGCTCAACCCCGACAGCGACGGCGACACCCTGCCGGACGGCGCCGAGCGCGACCTCGGAACCGACCCCAACGTCAACGACGGCGACATGGTGTTCGACGACGACGGCGACGGCCTGGTGAACTTCCAGGAGACAAGCGGCTGGAGCGTCACGCGCTACGCCGTGAGCACCACGCCGCTCGCCGAGGGCGCCTCCACCACCGCCGCCGTGACCTCCGACCCCGACGTGGCGGATACCGACGGCGACGGGCTGAACGACCTGAAGGAGAGCGAGCTCGGCACCGACCCGAGGTCGGCGGACACCGACGGCGACGGCCTGAACGACAAGGCCGAGGTCGATGGCGGCACCGACCCGCTCGACGCCGATACCGACGACGACCTGCGCAGCGACGCCGCCGAGAAGAACACGCCGCTCGTCATCCAGGTCGCCGGCAAGGCGGCCTACCAGGTGAGCAGCGATCCGCTGGTGGCCGATGTCGACTTCGACGGGTTGGTCGACGGACAGGAGGCGACGCTCGGCACCGACCCGACGAAGGCCGACACCGACGAGGACGGCGGCGGGCTCAACGACGGCCAGGAGGCCGCCGTCTGCGCCGGCGCCATCTGCCGTGACCCGCTCACGCCCGACCAGATGCTGACCGTCACCTTCACCCTCAACGTGGACCTCGACGGGGACCTCGATCCGGCCGGCGGTAGCGGCGACTTCGTCCACACCCTGGAACTGCAGCGCGGCGGAGCGGGCACGCTCACGCAGAGCAGCACGGCGTACGTCAACAACAACTCCTCGGCGAACCTGTGGACGGTGTCCTTCATCCGCACGCTGGCGCAGACGCTGACCGTCGACGTGGTGGTGTACGAGAGCGACGGCGTTGGCGGTGACGGCGTCACCTGCCGCCTCGATCACAACCAGAGCATCGGCGGCCTGCCGCGCGTCATCGACTCGTCGAACAACTACAACACGCCGCAGGAACACGACTTCGTGGGCGACATCGTCGCCGAGTGCAAGTTCGGCGTGGGGGTGAGCTTCGAGGCCGATTGAAGCTCTGGCGAGCGTGGCCGCGGGTAGGTGCACCGCGACCACGTGACCCCACGCGAAGCGCCGGACGGTAGGTTCCGTCCGGCGCTTCGCCGTTGGCGCAACCGGTGCGGGGGGTCAACCGCGCGTCATGACGCGGTCATCGCGCCTTCCGAGCACTCCGACGCGGTCGATTCGCCTACCGGCTCGAGGTCCGGGGCGACCCCTACTTCCCGGTCCGCGAGATGTCGTCGAGGTTCCTGGTCACCCAAGTCGACAGCAGGATCGGCACCAGCGTCACCGCCAGGATGAAGACCGCCACCACGTTGGTGACGGGGCGGTCGCGTGGGCGGGTGAGTTGGTTCAGCATCCAGATCGGCACCGTCTGCTGTTGCCCGGCGGTGAACGTCGTGACGATCACCTCGTCGAACGACAGCGCGAACGCCAGCATGCCGCCCGCCACCAGTGCGGTGGCGAGGTTCGGAAGGATCACGTGCCGGAAGGTCTGGAAGGTGGTGGCGCCGAGGTCGAGCGACGCCTCGAAGAGCGACGGCGACGTCCGCCGCAGCCGCGCAACGGCGTTGTTGTAGACGAGAACCACGGTGAAGGTCGCATGCCCGAGCACGATGGTCCAGAAGCCGAACGGTAGCTCCATCAGGTTCATGGCGCTGCGCAACGCGATGCCGGTGATGATGCCCGGCAGCGCGATCGGCAGGATGATCAGAAGCGAGATCGTCTCGCGGCCGAAGAAGCGGCTGCGCGAGAGGCCCAGTGCCGCCAGCGTGCCCAGGATCAGGGCGATGAAGGTCGCGGCGCTGGCGGCGCGCGCCGACAGCGAGATGGCTTGCCACAGGTCGGGGCGCTCCCACGCCGTGGCGAACCACTTCGTCGTGAGCCCCGGCGGTGGGAAGGTGAACGCCGCTTCCTCGACGTTGAAGGCGTACAGCACGATGAGCGCGAACGGCACGTGCAGGAAGAGCAGGACGGCCACGGTGGCCCACCAGGACCCGAGGGGCACCCCGCGGCCGCTACGGGTCGCGGCGCCGGCACGACGGGCACGAGGCGCGCGCGGTGCACGAGGCGTGGCCGCGCCGCCGCCACCGCTGCCGCCACCGCTGCCGCCACCGCTGCCGACACCGCTGCCCACACCGCTGCCGACACCGCTGCCCACACCGCTGCCGCCGCTACCGCTGCCTGCCCCCGCCATCACATCGCCTCGAACGCGCCAAGGCGCCGCGCGATGGTCAAGTAGATGCCCATGATCACGATCGGCACCACCGTGAAGGCCGCAGCCAGCGGGATGTTGCCTGCTGTGCCCTGCTGGATCAGCACCACCTGGCCGATGAACGGCTTGGAGTTCCCCACCACGCCGGGGATGATGTAGTCCCCGAGGGTGAGGGCGAAGGTGAAGATCGAGCCTGCCACGATGCCGGGGAAGACGAGCGGCATCGTCACGCGCCAGAACGTGGTGCGCGGCCGGGCGCCCAGGTCGCTGGAGGCCTCCAGCAGGTTGCCGGGCACGCGCTCGACCGCGGCCGCAACCGGCAGGATCATGTACGGCAACCAGATGTACACGAACACCAGGAACGTGCCGGCCGCCGAGATCGACAACGACGGGCCGCCGATCACCGGCAGCGAGAGCACCCAGTCCATCAGCCAACCGAGCTTGAGCTGGCCGACCGCCCAGTTCAGCGCTCCTTCCCGCGCGAGGATGAGCTTCCAGGCGTAGACGCGCACCACGTAGCTCGACCACAGCGGCGTCAGCACCAGCAGGTAGAGCAGTGTGCGCACGGCCTTCGACGGCGCGCGCGCCATACTGAAGGCGACCGGCAGCGCGATGACGGCGCTGGCGAGCGTGACGACGGCGGCCATCGAGACGGTGCGCCGGATGACGTCGAGGTTCGCCGGCGTGAAGAGCTGCCGGTAGGTGTCGAGCGTGAACTCGCGCACCACGCGCCCGGTGAAGTAGTCGAGGCTGAAGAAGCTCTGGAGCAACAACGCCAGCAACGAGCCGAGGTACACCACGCCCAGCCATGCCAGCGGCAACGCCAGCAGCAGCACGGTGGCGAGCCACGGCCTGCGGTGCAGGAAGCTCGATAGCGCGCGCATGTCGTCAGCGCTCCACCGGGTGCATGTGCTGCGGCGCCCAGGCCAAGACCACCTCGTCACCGCGCGCGGCCAACGGGGCCGAACCGGAAGCTTCGACGTTCTGGGCGTCCACGATGAGCATGGAACCGTCCTCCGCACGCACGTGGTAGCGCGTGTGCATGCCGAGGTAGACGACGTCGTGGATGCGCCCGGGCAACGTGACGTAGGCGCCCTGAACCGCGTGGTCCGCCCGCTGCAGCACGATGCGCTCGGGCCGCACCATGAACGTGCCGTCCGTGCCGGCAACGCGCTTGGCAAGGTCACCTTCGATGAGGTTCGAGGCCCCCACGAACCCGGCCACGAACGACGTGGCGGGATGATCGTAGATCTCGGTAGGGGTGCCGAGCTGGTCGATCTTGCCCTGGTGGAACACGGCGATGCGGTCGCTCATCGACAGCGCTTCTTGCTGGTCGTGCGTGACGTAGATGAAGGTGATGCCCACCTGAGACTGCAGCGCCTTCAGTTCGACCTGCATCTGCTCGCGCAGCTTCAGGTCGAGCGCGCCGAGCGGCTCGTCGAGCAGGAGCACCTTGGGCCTCCCCACCAGCGCGCGTGCCAGCGCCACCCGCTGCCGCTGCCCACCGGAGAGTTGGGCGGGCTTGCGCTGACCCATGGCGTCGAGGCGCACCATCTCGAGGGCCTCTTGCGCCTGGTGACGGCGCTCGGCCTTGGGCACGCCGCGCACCATGAGGCCGTACGCGACGTTGTCGAGCACGCTCATGTGCGGGAAGAGCGCGTAGTCCTGGAACACCGTGTGCACGTCGCGCTCGAACGGAGCCAAGTCGTTGGCGTCGACGCCCGACAGCGTCACGACGCCGGCGTCGGGGCGCTCGAATCCCGCGATGAGCCGCAGGCAGGTGGTCTTCCCGGAGCCGGACGGCCCCAAGAACGTGAAGAACTCGCCGTCGCGCACGGCGAAGCTCACGTCGTCGACGGCCTTCACGTTGCCGAACGAACGGCGGACGTGGGTGAAGGTGACGGCGTCGGTGGCGTCGCTCATGATCGTCATGTCTTCCTGTCGGCGAGCGGTGAGGGCCGCTTCGCGCACAGCATCACGTCAGTGCTTGATCATGACGTGCTTGGTGACCTGGTAGTCCTTGACCGCTTCGGCCGAAAGGTCCTTCCCGAACCCCGACTGCTTGAACCCGCCGTGGGGGCCCTCGGAGGCCAGCGGCAGGTGGTCGTTGACCCACACGGTGCCGAACTCGAGCGCCGCGGAGACGCGCATGGCGCGCCCCACGTCCCGCGTGAACACCGACGCCGCCAGCCCGTACACGACGTCGTTGGCCAAACGCACCGCCTCCGCCTCGTCGTCGTAGCTGGAAAGCACCAGGACCGGCCCGAACACCTCCTGCTGCACGATCTCGGAGCCCTGCGCGGCGCCCTTGATGAGCGTCGGCTCGTAGAAGTAGCCGGGGCCATCGCGCAACCGGCCACCCACCACCAGCTGCGCGCCCTCCTTCACGGCGCGCTCCACGAAGCCGTGGGCGCGGTCGCGTTGGCGTGCGGAGATGAACGGCCCCATGGCCGTGTCGCCGTCGAACGGGTCTCCCACCCTCACGCCGCGTAGCGCTTCCGCCAGTGCCTCCTCGACCTGGCCCGCCAATGCCCTCGGGGCGTAGACGCGCGTGGCCGCGGTGCAGTCCTGGCCCGTGTTCATGATGGTCGCGGCGGATGCCTTGGCGGCCAGCAGGTCGATGTCCGCATCGTCGAACACCAGCACCGGGGCCTTGCCGCCCAGTTCGAGGTGGACGCGCTTCAGGGTGGCGGCCGCCGAGCGCATGATCGTCTTGCCGGTCTCGGTCGAGCCCGTCAGGCTCACCATCCGCACCAGCGGGTGGTCCACCAGCGCCTGGCCGGTGGCGTTGCCGCCGGACACGACGTTCACCACGCCGTCGGGGATCCCCGCTTCCTTCGCCAACTCGCCCAGCATCAACGACGTGAGCGGCGTACCCGGCGCGGGCTTGAGCACCACGGTGCACCCGGCAGCGAGCGCCGGCCCAAGCTTCCACGCCGCCATCATCACCGGATAGTTCCACGGCGCGATCTGCGCCACCACGCCCACCGGCTCGTGCCGGAACATCGAGGTGTAGCCGGCGGCGTACTCGCCTGCCGCCATGCCGTGGGTGCCGCGCGCGGCGGCGGCGAAGAAGCGCAGGTTGTCGACCGCGAACGGCAGGTCGCCGCCGAGGGAGACCGCGGCGTACGGTTTGCCGGTGTTCTCCGATTCGACGCGCGCGATCTCCTCCATGCGCGCTTCCAACGCGGCCGCGAAGCGCAGGATGGCGTCGGATCGTTGGCCCGGCGTGAGCCGCGACCAACGGCCGTCGACGAACGCGTCGTGCGCCGCCTGCACCGCTCGGTCGACGTCGCCGGCGTTCGCGTCAGGAACGCTGGCGATCACCTCGCCGGTGGCCGGGTTCTCGATGTCCATGACGGCGCTGGAGAGGCTACGGCTCCACGCTCCGTCGATCCACAGGTCGAACGACTTCATCACGTCTCCCAACTCGCACGCGTCGCCTTGCCCTCATCGGCCACCATTGCCGTGCGTGCACCGGCAACCGTGGCGCTCCGCTCACCCGCTTCGCATCGCCGCACCATCGGCGACGTGCGCGCGAGGGCGAACGCGACGACCCGCGTCCGTTCACCCTCGCGCGTCAGAGACGGTGTCCGGATCGCCGCGCCCTTGCGGCCCCGTCCATCTCGGCGGACCCTGGGGCCCGGTCGGACCGGGCGGGTCCCAACGATCCCATCGGCTTCCACGGGCACCGGCGGCGCGAAGCCTCAGGCCGCCGGCGCCCGTCTACCGCTCGGGCCTACCTACCGCCGAGGATGGCGATGTAGTTCGTCACCCACTCGTAGTACGGCACGCACTCGCGGCCGCCGCCGCAGTTCGCGACGGGCGTGGTCCAGAACGAGATGTTCTCGAACTCGTCGAACCCGTTGGTGGAGCAGCCCTCTTCGCCGAGCAGCTCGTTGCCACTGCAGGCGGCCGGCACCGAGGGTACCGAGCCGAACCAGGCCGCGAGGTCGCCCTGGACCTTCGGGCTGAGCGAGTGCTCGAGCCACGCGTAGGCGCAGTTCGGGTTCTTCGAGTCCACGTGCATCATGGTCGTGTCGGCCCAGCCGGTGGCGCCTTCGACCGGCACGACGCTGTCGATCGGCGCGCCCTGGGCCTGCAGGATGTTCACCTGGAACGGCCACGAGCTCGAAGCGGCGACGCCTTCGTTCGTGAAGTCGTCGATCTGCACGAAGGCGTCGTGCCAGTACCGGCCCACCAACTCGCGCTGTTGGCGCAGCAGCGCCAACGCGGCGTCGAACTGCGCACGGTCGAGCTCGTACGGGTCTTCGATGCCCAACTCGGGGTTGTGGTACTTGAGGTACAGCGCGGCGTCGGCGATGTAGATCGGGCCGTCGAAGGCCTGCACGCGGCCGCGGTTGCTCTGCCCGTCAGGAAGCGTCTGCTCTTCGAACACCACGCTCCAGCTCGTCGGAGCTTCCGGGAAGACGTCGGTGTTGTAGGCAAGCACGTTGCCGCCCCACTGGTACGGAGCGCCGTAGTGAACGCCGCCGACGGTGTGCCACGGGGCGTCCTGGAGGCGCTCGTCGATCGTGCCCCAGCTCGGGATGCGGCTGATGTCGATGGCCTGGACGCGGCCCCCCATGATCAGACGCAGGCTGGCGTCACCCGAAGCCGTCACGAGGTCGAAGCCGCCCTCGTTCATGAGCGCCACCATCTCGTCGGAGGTGGCGGCGGTCTTCACACGCACCTGGCAGCCGGTGGCCGCTTCGAAGTCGGTAACCCAGTCGAACGCAGGATCGGTGTCGCCGCGCTCGATGTACCCCGCCCAGGCGATGATGTTGAGCTCGCCCTCGTACTCGCCTTGGGCCCACGCGACCATGGTCACGAGCGCGTAGGCCGCCACGAACAACGCAAAGATCCTCGATGCTCTCATACGTTCCTCCGTAGGTGCTGGGGTAACGAACGACGCGAAGCAGCGCCATGGAACCCCTTCGATGCGAACGCGAACGGGAAGCCCACCACGATGGGGGACCCACCCGGACCGGCGACGTGACGACCTCCTGGCGTCGTCGCCAGGGGTCAGGAGAACGCGCTGCGTCGAGAACCCGGCTTCGACTTGGGATGAGAGAGCTTTCTGCAACCGGTATACCGGTTCGCCGAGCGGGAAATCAATGGGGCGATCCTGCGATCGGTGGAACAGCGCGACGTGGCGAAGACCGGAGCCCACCCGCGCGGGAAGGCGCCGGTTCCAGTGTGCGGGTTCGCAGGGGGCGACGCCCGGAGCCCACCCTCTCGGGGAGGCGCCATACGGCCCCACCCGGCCGCGGGTGGACATTCGGAGTGGCGGCATCTCAGACTGAGCAGCATGTTGACCACGCCCTCGTTCCAGCGGATGGAGGAGCGTCACTGGCCGTACGTGCGCGCCATCTACCTCGAAGGAATCGCCACGCTGCAGGCCACGTTCGAGACGACGGCCCCGGAGCGCTGGGGCGAGTGGTCGTCGACCAAGCTCGAGGTCGGCCGCACGGTGGCAGTCGACGATGAAGGCGTTTGCGGCTGGACGGCCCTATCACGCGTCTCGACACGACCCGTGTATGCCGGCGTGGCGGAGGTCACCGTCTACGTCGCGGCACGCGTGCGTGGTCGCGGCGTAGGCAGGGTGTTGATGGCGAAGCTGGTCACGGACAGCGAGGCCGCGGGCATCTGGACGCTGCAGTCTTCCATCTTCCCGGAGAACGCCGCTTCGTACGCGCTGCACCTCGGCGCCGGCTTCCGCGAGGTCGGCAGGCGCGAGCGCATCGCACGGCAGCACGGGGTGTGGCGCGACACGGTGCTGCTCGAGCGCCGCAGCCAAGTCGTTGGCGTCTAGCCAGGTGCGTCTGGGGAGCTGCCGTCAGCGCGGCGCCACGGAGTGTCCGGTGCGCCAGCGGCGCCGGCGTCAAGTCGCGCGTCCGAGCACTTGCCGGCCCCGTAGCCGGGTGGCGCGTCCTCAGGCGGCAGTTCGGTAGTGGTAGCGGTACGCCTCGGCGAAGCCAAGGTCGTGATACAGGGCGATGGCAGGCTCGTTGAGCGAGTGCACCTGGAGGTAGGCGCGCTCGGCGCCAACCGCCCGCCCCCAGGCGAGCATCGACGTCGTGATCGTCCGCCCCAAGCCCGACCGGCGATGGTCCGGGGCGACGGCGACGTCGAACAGCCCCAGCCATGCGCCGTCGCGTACCGCCAGCCCGACGGCCATCGGTCGAGCGTCCGCGTCGACGTCACGCGTGGAACCGGCGCCGACGAGCCCGAACGCAGCGAACGGCAGTCGCAAGCGGCCGAGGCTTTCGCCGATCTCGCGCACGCGCGCCTCGTCGTAACCGCCGCATGCTCGCAGTCCCGCCAGCCACGCCGCGGTCACCTTCGTGGAAACCGCGACGCGAGGGTCCACGACGGTCGAAGGTCGCGCGACGAACGGCATGGTCATGACGACCACGTCGTCGGAGCGAACGAACCCGCGACGCGCGAGCACCGCGTCGAGTCGAGCGTCGAGGGGCGTCAAGCGGAATCGCGTCGTCGTGCCGTGCTGGCGCGTCAGGTCCTCCACCGCGTCCACCGCCGCATCGAGGCTGGTGGGCAGGATGCCGAACGTCGTCGTGGAGTTCATGCGGTTCACCGCGCCAAGGCCGATGGCCACGAGCCAGCCTTCGACGTCGTGCTCCAACGCGGCAGGCACCGCGCGCACAGCAACTCGTTCGACCGCGGCGACCGCGCTGCGTTCCGGTTCACCGGGCAAGGACGCTGGGCGAGCCATGAACGACGGTACTACTCCCGAACACCGCCAACTGCGGCGTGCTCGAAGCGGCCCGACCGACCTGCGCTACGCTGGAGTCGGCCGCCTACGACGGCGCCCACGAGGGTGCGCCGAGCACCGGTGGTCTTTGCGAGGTGGGCATGCCGAGGGCCGTCGTCTTGCGAGCCCCACGCGACCTGCGCATCGAGAGCTACGAACGGGCCACGCTGGCTGCTGGGCAGGTGCGCGTGGCTACGCTGTACTCCGGGATCAGCGCAGGCACCGAACTGTCGACCTACCGAGGAACGAACCCCCACCTTCACAAACGCTGGGACGCGAACCGAAGGCTGTTCGTGCCGATCGCCGACCCTGCCACCACGTATCCCGTGAGAGACCTCGGCTACGAGGAAGTCGGGAGGGTGGTCGACGTCGCTCCCGACGTGACGGAGGTCGCGGTCGGCGACGTGGTGTTCGGAACGTGGGGTCACCGCACCGAGCACGTGATGCCTGCGAGCGACGCCCGCGACCGACTGCTGCCGCCGGGTCTCGACCCGCTTGCCGGCATCTTCTCGCACATCGGGTCCACCGCCATGAACGGCGTTCACGACGGCGGCGCGCGGATCGGTGAGACGGTGGCGGTGTTCGGCCTTGGCGTGCTGGGACAGATCGTCGCGCAGTTGGCGAAGCGCTCCGGCGCGCGCGTGATCGGCATCGACACGCTGCCCGGGCGCCTGCGCGTCGCCCACGAACTCGGCGCCGTGGACATCGCCGTCGTGGTGCCCGGCGAGGGCGCTCCACCCGAAGACGTCGCCGCCCACGTGCGTGACCTCACCGGCGGGCGAGGCGCCGACGTCGCGTTCGAGGTGTCCGGCAACGTCACGGCCCTCCACGAAGCCATCCGCAGCGTGGCGTACGCCGCCCGGGTGGTGGCGTTGGGCTTCTACCAGGGCGGCGCCGGTTCCCTCTACCTCGGCGAGGAGTTCCACCACAACCGGGTCACGGTGGTGAGCTCGCAGATCTCCAACGTCGCCCCCGAGCGCAGCTACCGCTGGTCGCGGTTGCGTCTCGCTCAGGAGCTGATGCGCCTCCAGGCCGATGGCACGCTGAACCTCACGCCACTCGTCACGCACCACTTCGACCTCGACGCGGCGCCGGAGGCGTTCGCGCTGCTCGACCGCGATCCGACCGCCGCGTTGCAGGTCGTCCTCGACGCGCAGGAGGGAGGACCGTTTCGATGACCACACGTGTGCGTTCGTCGACCGATGAAGAGAAGCTGCGGGTCGCCATGATCGGCAGCGGCGGCATCGCCGCGCGCCACCTCGACGTCTTGGCGTCGATGGACGACGTCGAGATCGTCGGCCACGTCGCTCGCACGAGGGAGAGCAGCGCCCGCGCCGCGGACAGGTGGGGCGGTCGCTCGTTCGAGTCGCTCGACGCGCTCCTGGACGCGGTCGAGCTCGACGCCGCCTTCGTCACGGTGCCACCCGACGCCCACGACGAGATCGACGAGCGCCTGATCGACGCGGGCGTGCCGTACCTGGTCGAGAAACCGCTCTCGGCGAACCGAGCGACGGCCGTGCGCATCGGCGCGGCGATCGCGGAGCGACGGCTGCTGGTCGCCGTCGGGTACCAATGGCGGGCGTTCGACACGCTTCCCGAAGTCAGGGAGGTGCTGGCGCGACACCCGGTTCGGTTCGTCTCCGGAGCCTGGCACGGGTCGTTGCCGGCGCCCGCATGGTGGCGCAGGCGGTCGGGCAGCGGCGGGCAGATGGTGGAGCAGGCCACCCACCTCTTCGACCTGGCGCGCCACCTCGTGGGCGAGGCACGGGTGGTCTCCGCATCGGACGGCCGCTTCGGCCGCCCGGAGGCGCCCGACGTCGCCGGCGTGTCGGCCGCCACGCTGCGGTTCGACGGGGGCGCACTCGGCGTCTTCGCGGCGTCCAACGTGCTCGAGGTGAACGCCTTCGTGCACCTTCGCCTCGTCTGCGATGGCGTCGCCGTGACGATCACACGCGAGGGCGTCGCCATCGACGACGGCCGGGAGCGCCGCGAGGTACGGCTCCTCGAAGATCCCTTCGAGCGGCAGGCCCGCGCCTTCCTCGGCGCCGTGCGGCGCGGCGATCCCGACGGTCCCCTGTGCACCTACGCCGACGCGCTTCGCACGCACCACCTCACCTTCGACGTGCTCGACGCGTCCATTCAGGCGCGTGACGCGGAGGACGCGCCGTGACCCGACCCGCGCCGAACGTCGCGTTCCTCGGCGCCGGCAGCACCGTCTTCGCAAGGACGCTCGTCGCCGACATCCTGTCCTACCCGGAACTCGCCGGGGCCGAGATCCGTTTGTTCGACATCGACGAGCGGCGCCTCCGACTGTCCGAGGCGGTGGCGCGGAGGGTGGCGCAGGAGCTAGGCGTGCGCTCCAACCTGGTGGTGACGACCGACCGTGACCGCGCGCTCGATGGAGCGGACTACGCCTTGAGCATGATCCAGGTGGGCGGCTACCGCCCCGCCACCGTGCTCGACTTCGAGATCCCCAAGCGCCACGGCCTGCGCCAGACGATCGGCGACACACTCGGCATCGGGGGCATCATGCGCGCGCTTCGTACCATCCCCGTGCTGCTGTCGTTCCAAGACGACATGCAGCGCCTCTGCCCCGACGTGCTGCACCTGAACTACGCGAACCCGATGGCGATGAACTGCCGCGCGCTCACGCGCGCGGGGAACGTCGCCACCGTCGGCCTGTGCCACAGTGTGCAACACACCGCGTGGCAGCTCGCGCGCGACGTAGGCGTGCCGCTGGACGAAGTGGACTACCTTGTAGCGGGCATCAACCACCTGGCGTTCTTCCTGCGCTTCGAACGCCACGGCCAAGACCTCACGCCCGCCATCCAGCGCGTCATCGACGAGGGCCGCGTGCCGGACGAGAACCGTGCTCGCTACGACCTCTTCCGGCGCTTCGGGTACTTCGTGACGGAGTCCAGCGAGCACTTGGTCGAGTACGTGCCGTGGTACCTCAAGCACGACCGGCCCGACCTGATCGAGCGCTACGCCATCCCGCTCGACGAGTACCCGGGACGCTGCGAACTGTACGCGCTGGCCTGGGAGGCCATCGAGCAGGAGCTGCGGGCGCCGGGGTCGCAAGACGGCAACGCGCTGCGGGAGCGCCTGGCGGCGAGCGGCGTGCAGGTGATGCGCAGCCAGGTCGCTGCCGTCGCCGAGCAAGTCGCCGACCTTCGCCGGGTGCGCCGCAGCGACGAGTACGCCGCCGGCATCATCCACGCAATCCACACCGGGCAGCCGCGGGTGGTCTACGGCAACGTGCCGAACGACGGCCTCATCGACGACCTACCGGACGGCTGCTGCGTCGAAGTGCCGTGCGTGGTGGACGGGAACGGCGTGCAACCCACGCGGGTAGGCGCGATGCCGCCGCAGCTGACGGCCGTCATCCGCACGAACGTGAACGTCCAGGAACTCACCGTCGAGGCCGTGTTGAGCGGGAAGAAGGAGCACGTCTACCACGCCGCCATGCTCGACCCGAGGACCGGGGCAGAGCTCGATCCCGACCAGATCGTCGCGCTCGTCGACGAGCTCCTAGCGGCGCAGGCCGAATGGCTGCCGGAGTCGCTAAGAGCGTGACGACGGATCCGGGCCTGGTCTTCGCGTGGCCGCTGGCAGCGCCGCCACGCGCAGTGGGGGCGCCGTGGCCGGACTCCTCGTAGCGGTGCCGCGCGTGCCGTTGTGGCCGGTCAATCGGTTGGGTTCGTTCCGATGCTTTCCAGACCCGCGACGCCCGGCCGTCCCGGCCGCACGAAGACACCAGGGCTTCCCGGCGGCGCCGCGACGCGCACCCATCGGCCGGACTCCCCTGCGTCGAAGTCGCCCTCACCGAAGACGTGGCGCCACGTGCCGCTAGCTGCCGGCAGGTAGGCGCGCACGGAGGCCGCACCAGGGTCGAGCACCGGCGCCACCAGCACGTCCGGGCCGAGGAAGAACTGTTCGCGCAACCCCGCCGTTACCGGATCGTTCGGGTAGGCGAGCCACGGGTGTCGCACGACCGGCATCCCGGTGGCTGCCGCTTCCTGCATGAGCATGACGCGTAGGTCGCGCCACGACGCATGCAACCGCGTGGCGCGGGCGAACGCCACCATGGTCGCGTCGTCGTCGAACACCTGGACGTTCTCGTCCGGACGATTGCCTTCGTGCGTGCGCAGCACCACCGTGAACGCCATCACCTCGCTCCACCGCGCCAGGAGCTCCGCGTCGCGCGTGATCCTCGGCAACGGCGGCATGGTGGAGGTGTACCCCCCGGCGTCGCCGTGCTGCAGGGCGAAACCGCTGAACCCGCTGCCGAGGAGCCCGATGACCGCGCTGCGCAGTCCATCGAAGCGGTCCCAGGTGACGGTCTGGTCACCCAGCCAGAAGAGCCCGGCGTGACCGGGGCTGCGGGTGTAGCCGGACCGGAAGAAGGTGACGATCTCAGGCGCAGGCACGCCGCGAAGCTCGGCCACGCGTTCGCGCAGCTCGGCCGTGAAGGCGGCCCATGCTTCCGGATAGTGATTGTGCCAGTCGTGTGCTTCGCCGCGCGCCAGCACCGCGTCGAACGGCAGCCCCTCGCCGAAGTCGGCCATCCAGCCGCTGGTGCCGCTGGCGGCGAGGGAGTGGCTCAGCTTGTCCAGGTACCAGGCGCGGGCCGGTTCGCTGCTGAGGTCGACGAGCCCCGCCACGAAGTCGCCTTGGTCGGTCAAGTAGGTAGCGCCATCCGGGCGCCGGACGAAGTGCCCGGCAGCGTCGGCTTCGGCGAAGAGACCGGGAGCGCCGCCGTCGCGCGCCGAGGCGTCGCCCAGGAACGGGTTCACGTACGTCATGACGCGCACCCCACGCCGTGCCAGCCGCGCCACCATGGCCTCCCAGTCCGGGTACCGGGTGCGGTCGAGGCGCCAGTCCCACCACAGTCGCTTGCCGAACGGCACGCGGCGGTTGCCCACCCAGTCCTGCAACCAGACCGCGGCGATGCGAGCACCATGGGCCTGCAGTTGCTCCACGGCCTGCTCGACCTTCGCCGCGCCGCCCTGCATCCCGAGCACGGCGCCTTCATGCGCCCAGTCGGGCAACGGTGGCATGCGGCCGGTGTGGCGTGTGAGCGCCTCGAGGAAGCCTGCGGGCGTCCGAGCGGCGACCAGGCGGGCGTGGAGGCGGTCGTGGTAGACGCGCACACTGCCAACGCCGGGGCGCCGGAAGTCGAACTGCGACGGCGCCGTGTCGGTGAGGTAGACACCGCGCACGTCGGTGCCGAGGAAGGCGGGAACCGGCGCGTAGGTGCTCCACCAGCGCCCACCCGCTCCGCCCAACGCCTCGGCGTACTTGGTGAGGGGTTGGGCTCCGCGTCCGACGCCCTGCTCGGCGGTGAGCACGGGCACGCGCCGGCCGCGCATGTCGAGGTGGGTGAACTGCACGCCGAAGCCGAAGACGTGTGCCCGCGGGTCCTGCTGCCAGAAGAACTCCGCGAACGCGTCCATCGCTTCGAGCTCGACCGCCATCTCGAGCGTCTCGTCGTCTACCGCCCGGAAGGCGACCCGATACGCGATGACGCCGGCGTCGCTCGTGTCGGGGCCGACCGACGGACGGCCGGCTGCATCGCGAACGTGTCGCAAGCTTCTCCACAGTCGACCGACGACGACGACCTCGTTGCCGGCGCGGTCTTCATGGGAACCGTCGGTGGTGAGCGGGCCGTGCACGTCCTCGATGGTCTGATGCGGGTAGCGCGCCCGGATCTCCTCTGTTGGCGTTAGGTGCCCTGCGCGCCCGGTGGCCGTGAACCGGCCCACGGACGCCGCCAAGAACGCGCGCCCTCTCGGTCCGGCCCAGACCGTCCGCGTCGGGTCGGATGCGTGTGCGACGCGCATCCCGGTGTCGTCCCAGACGAGTTGGAACGGTCCGATCGCGTAGCTTCCCGCACGAACGTCGTCGGCTGGAAGCCAGCGGCCTGGTCGTGCCGCGTTGGCGGAGGTCGCGTGGGGGAACGCCCCGGTGGGGAGGGTCATGCAGCTCCTGCGGCGCTTGGCGTCAGCCGCCCCGGGGGCCGCGCTGCAGCGACGCGATCCCCATGCCGAAGCCGACCGCGGACAGGAAGTAGAAGAGCGGACCGCCACCCTGCGTAGCACGCCAGAACAGGTACGCGCCCGCTGCGAAGGCGATCACGGTGACGATCAGCGCCCGCGGGTTTCGGCTCATCCGGCTTCCGTCTCGGTCATGGCGTTGCTAGCGACGCTACCACGGTCGTGAGCCGCCCTCGCGTCAAGAACGAGCGTGCGCGCGTGCGGCCGGGACGGAGTCTGCACGACCGAGGGGACGCCGAACCCGCCAACGCACGCCGTCCTTCGGCCCATGAGGGTCGCGCGCGCTGACACCCCCCGGCCGTGGCCGAATGACCCTCCCGCGCAACGCGTTCACCGCGTCACGATAGGACCATGGCAGGGGCCGGCATGGCGGGTGGGATCCACTCCGAGGGCCGGGCGCGGCGTGGTGGCCGGTTCGTGTGGTCGTTGCTCGTTCTGAACGTCGGCTTGATGTTCATGGGCCTCGCCACGGCGCTGATGCTCGCGGCCAGCTTGGGTGTCGCGCCATGGGCGGTGTTCCACGAGGGCGTGAGCCTGCTGGCCGGCATCAGCCACGGGCGCGTGTCCCAGATCGCCGGGCTGATCCTGATCGCGCTGGCGTGGGCGTGGCTGGGGAAGCGGCCCGGCGTCGGCACCGTGCTCAACATGGTGCTGATCGGCCTGTGGATCGACGCGTTCCGCTACCACCCGCTCATGCCGCACCC
>CAZOTV010000002.1:32749-40233 GCA_964582795.1 uncultured bacterium | reverse complement strand
TGCTGATCGGCCTGTGGATCGACGCGTTCCGCTACCACCCGCTCATGCCGCACCCGGAGTCGTTCGTACCGAGGCTCGCGCAGCTGCTTGTGGCGACGGTGATGTTCGCGATGGCGAGCGCGCTCTACATCGACGCCCGCCTCGGCACCGGCCCGCGCGACAGCGTGATGATGGGCCTCTCCGATCGCTTCCGGGTCAGCGTGCGCGCCACACGTTCCAGCATCGAGATCGCCGTGCTCATCGTGGGCTACCTCCTGGGCGGCCCGGTCGGGATCGGCACGGTGCTGTACGCACTGCTGGTCGGGCCTTTGGTGCAGACGTTCCTTCGCCTCTTCCGCGGGGTCGTCCGCGCTCCGCCCGATGCCGCACAGCGGCGCGCGGAACGCCCCAGCGTCCGGGCCGATCGGAGAACGCAACCACGGCGCACCAGAACCTGATACCGTCTTGAGATGGCCACCAGCGCCGTCCGCCCTGGCACGCTCTCCGGCGTCAACCTCGCGCTCCTGCTCACCTTCGCGCATTTGACGAACGATGCCTTCGCCAACGTGCTCCCGGTGTTCCTGCCCACGCTGCAGCTCAGGTTCGGCGTCGGCGAGGCGGTGTTGGCGACGTTCGTGGCGATCATCTCGCTCTCCGCCAACGTGATGCAGGCGTTCGCGGGGGCGGTCGCCGACCGCTGGGGCCGGCGCCGGTCGGCGGCGCTCGGCCTGATCGTCGGTTCGGTGTTGATGAGCTTCGTCTCGGTCGCCCCCAGCGCGGTCGTGCTGGTCGCGATCCTCGCGGTCGGTGGCCTCGGTTCGGCGCTGTTCCACCCCGCCGCCGTGTCGATGGCGCGCTCGGCCGGAGCGCACAAGAGCCTCGGAGTTGGCCTGTTCGCCGCGGGCGGTCCGCTCGGTTCGGCCATCATGCCGATCGTCGCGCTGTTCGTCATCCGACGCTTCGGCGTCGAGTACGTACCATGGCTTGCGATCGTCGGCGTGACGCTCGGCGCCATGCTCTTCTACTTCACGCCACGGCAAGCGAGGCCCGAGCGCCACGTGCGGCCGAAGATCTTCGATGCCGACCTGTTCGCGGGGCCCGTGGGACAACTCGCCATCGCCGGCATCTTCCGGGCCACCGCCTTCGTGAGCTTCACGAACGCCATGCCGCTCTACCTGACGAAGGTGCGCGGCTTCGCGCCGGACGCGCCCATCATCGGCGCCACGCTGGCGATCTACGGCGCCTCGGCAGCCGCGGGCGGCTTGATCTCCGGCGCGCTCGAACCGCGCCTCGGCCGCAGGCGCCTCATCGTCGGGACCATGTTGATGGCGGTGCCGCTACTCGTCGGTGTGCTGCTCGTTCCGGCCGGATCACTGCCGTATTTCGCGTTCGCGGCGCTCGCGGGCCTGTTCACCAACGCGTCGATCCCGTTGATGGTCGTGAGCGCGCAGGACCTCGCCCCCAACGCCGTGGCCACCGCCTCCGGCATGCTGATGGGGTTCACCTGGGGCACGGCAGGCGTGCTCTACATCTTCTTCGGGGCCCTTCAGGAAGCGATCGGCATCGTGCCCGCGCTGGTCGGAAGCTTCGCTTTCCTCATCCCCGCGGCGCTGCTCGCGTACCGGGTATTGAAGCGCAACGCGGCGGCGCTCACCTGAACTCGAGCGGGGGGCGGCGCTCACCTGAACTCGAGCGGGGCCGCGCCTACTGCCCCAAGATCAACGCGAACATCAGTGGCGCGACGATGGTGGCGTCGGACTCGATGACGAACTTCGGCGTGTCGACGGCGAGCTTGCCCCAGGTGATCTTCTCGTTCGGCACCGCGCCGGAGTACGAACCGTAGCTGGTGGTCGAGTCGCTCACCTGGCAGAAGTAGCCCCACATCGGGACGTTCTCGCGCCGCAGGTCCTGGTGCAGCATCGGAACGACGCAGATGGGGAAGTCGCCGGCGATGCCGCCGCCGATCTGGTAGAAGCCGACGCTGTGGCGCGGCGCGACACGCGTGTACCAGTCCGCTAGGTAGGTCATGTACTCGATGCCGGTGCGCACCGTGTGCACGTTGCGGATCTCGCCCTCCATCACGTGGGCGGCGTACATGTTGCCCGTGGTCGAGTCTTCCCAGCCCGGCACGATGATCGGTAGGTTCTTCTCCGCCGCGGCCACCAACCACGAGTCCTTGGGGTCGATCTGGTAGTACTCCTCGAGGCGCCCGTCGAGGATGAGGCGGTAAAGGAACTCGTGCGGGAAGTAGCGATCACCGGCCGCGTCGGCGCGCGTCCACTCGTCTGCCAGCACCTTCTCCAACCGCCGCATGGCCTCGCCCTCGGGGATGCAAGTGTCGGTGACGCGATTCATGTGCCGCTCGAGCAGCGCCTGTTCGTCTTCCGGCGTCAGGTCACGGTAGTGCGGCACGCGCTCGTAGAAGTCGTGCGCGATGAGGTTGAACACGTCCTCCTCGAGGTTCGCGCCGGTGCAGGTGATGATCTGGACCTTGTCCTGGCGGATCATCTCGGCCAGCGACAACCCCAGCTCGCCGGTGCTCATGGCGCCCGCTAGGGTGATCATCATGTAGCCGCCGCCTTCGAGGTGCTTCGTGTAGGCGTCGCTGGCATCGATCAGCGTGGCGGCGTTGAAGTGCCTGAAGTGATGACGCAGGAAGGTCGAAACGGGACCGTCGGTGGCGCGGTTCGCGCGTGGTTCGGTGGCGGTGGGCATGGTGGTCGCTCCTCACCGACATGGTACGGGTCGCGCAGCGCTTCGCCAATGTCATCTGGTCGTACAATCACGCGATGCAGCGGTTGGCGCGGTCGATCGTCGAGCGGTCTCGGGTCGTGTTGGCCGTGACCGCGCTCACGACGCTGGCGGCGCTCGCGATGCTGCCACGGGTGGCGTTCGATCTCGACGTCACGTCCTTCCTGACCGACAGCAACGAAGAGGGTCGCGCCTTCGCGGAGATGCAGGCGCGCTACGACGCGACGGATCCGATCACCGTTCTGCTGGAACGCGACGACGGTGGGCGGCTCGACGACCGCGCCGGCATGACGGGGCTGGCTCGGCTGCGCGACACCCTGGCCTCGTTGCCGGAGGTCGCTTCCGTCGGAACGTTCCTGCCGGAGACGGTGCCGCTCTTGGGTGGCGCCGTCTCGCCAGCGGCCATCGCTGCTCTGCCCACGGTCGCGCTCGCTGCTCTACGTTCCACCGCCGGCGCCGACCTCCTTCTCACGGAGGATGGAACGGCCACCATGCTCGTCGTGCAGCCGCGGGGCGATCCCATAGAGACGGTGCGCGCGATCCGCGCAGCCGAGCTTCCCGAGGGAAGCGCCATCACCATCGCCGGGAACCCGGTCGTGTATGCCGAGGTGCTGGATCTGCTCGGCTGGCTCTTGCTTGCCATCCCGCCGATCGTGTTCGTGTTGCTTCTGGCCGTGTTCACCGCCACGCTGGGACGGCCCCGTCTGGCCGCGTTGGCCCTGATGCCGGCAGTGCTCGGCAGCGTGTGGACCTTCGGCCTGCTGTTCGCGCTCGGCATCGAGGTCTCCCTCATCACCGTGATCGTGCCCGTGTTCGTGATCGTGATGGGATCGGCCGACGGCCTTCACTTCGTGGCGCATCTTCAGGACGCGCACCGGCGTGGCCTCGACCGAACCGCGTCGGTGGCAACCGCGTTGGCCGACGTCGGTGTGCCGATGGTCCTGACCACGCTCAGCACCGCCGTTGGGTTCCTGTCGCTGATCGCGACCGGTGTGCCGCCCATCCAGCAGTTGGGCGTCTTCGTGGCAATCGGCATCGGCTTGGCAGGGGCAATCTCGTGGTTCACGCTGCCCGCCGCGATGTCGCACGTGCTCCTCCGCATGTCCCCGGCCTCGCCCCGCGGAGCCCTCGGAGCGCACCTGGACACTGCCGTCCTTCGGTTGGCGTCGCGCCGTTGGGTGGCGTGGGCACTGGTCGTTCCGCTGTTGACCTTCGCTGCTTGGTTCGTGCCGCGTCTCGAGGTCGACTCGGACCCGATGTTCTACTTCGCGCACGACCATCCCGTGCGGCGAAGCTTCGACCGCGTGACGGCCGCCTTCGGCGGCGCCACACCGCTGTTCGGCGAGTTCGTGATCGACTCGAACCGGCCGCTGGAATCGCAGTTGGAGACGCTCCGCGCGTCATCGCGCGCGCTCGAGGAGCTGCCCGGCATCCGCGCTGTCGTGTCGTTGGCCGACATCCTTCCGAGCGTGCCGGTTCGCGAGCGGGAAGCCGTCCTAAGCGGTGAGCGCACCCTGCCGTTCGGCCGCATGGCGAGCGAAGACGGCCTGCGCTTCGTGGTCTTGACCGAGTCCTTCGCGACGGAAGACGTTCGCGCTTGGCGCGAGGCGGCGGCCGCCATGCCGGAGGTGCGGGTACTCTCCGGCCCGCCGATGTTGTTCGAGGCGCTCGCCGCGCAGATCGCCCGGGCTCAGGCGTCGTCGCTCGCATGGGCGTTCGCGTTGGTGGCGCTGTTGTTGTGGGTCGTCTACCGTCGCATCGACCGGGCGCTGTTGGCGCTCGTGCCCATCACCATCACCGTGCTGGTGGTGTTGGGCTTCGTGACGGCCGCAGGCATCCACTTGAACCTCATCACCGTGGTCGCCTCGAGCATCGTGCTTGGCGTCGGCATCGACTACGCCATTCACCTCATCGCCGCGATCGAGGTCGCGCGCCGAGCCGACCCGGACGCGCCGGGTTGGGTCAGGCGAGGCTTGCGCGCCGCCACCCGCCCGATCGCCGCCAACGCGTTGGGCATCGCGATCGGCCTCACGGCGCTACAGCTGTCACCCCTTCGACCCCACCACCACATCTCGGCGATCATGTGGGTGGGGATGCTCGTCGCGGCGCTCACGACGTTGGTGCTCGTCCCAGCCGCATCACCAAGGCGAGGGATGGAAGAAGCGACGCCGCAACGCTGATCTTCCGGTGTCCGCATCACACACGCGCGAACGCCACCCTCGCTGCTGCAAGGTCGTACATCGCGTGCCCCACGCTCTTGAAGATCCGCACGCCGGCCAGCGTCGGCGGCGCGTCCAGCACGTCGAGCAGCGTCCTCGCACGGCCCCACGACCAAACACCCGCCTCGACCGCTTGGATCAGGTCGCCGGCCTCCGCACGCGCACCCTCGAGCGTGTCGACCACGACCACGGCCGCGTCCCGGATCGTCCCAGGCGAGAGCTCCGCCATGTCGTGCCGGTACGCGCCGACGGCCACGATGACGCCGTCGTGTCGCGTCGCCCCCCGAAGGACCGGCGAGCGCGACGTCGTGGCCGTGACGATCACGGGCGCTTCCGCCACCGCGCGCGCGACCTCGTCCGGTAGCGGTTCGTCCGACGCGGCCGGATCCATGGTGGCCACCACCTCCGCCGCGACGCCTCGCTCGCGCAGCCGAGCCGCCAGGCCCTCGGCCCGCTCGCGCGTCCGCGAGACGACGCGCACGCTCGGGATGCCGAACTCGGCGGTGAACGCCTCGGCGTGCGCGCGGGCCTGGTCGCCTGCCCCGAAGACCAGCAGCGGACCGCGCGACACGGCCTCCTCGCGGCCCAGACGCAGCGCCCGGAGCGCCACCACGCTCAGCGCCGCCGTGCGGCGCATCGTGACCGTCGCGCCATGCAGGAGGCCCAAGCGTGTCCCGTCGTCCGCGCGCGCGACCATCATCTCGCCTTGGATCGTCGGCAGGCCCTTGGCGGCGTTGCCGGGATGCACGGTCACGAGTTTGGTGATGGTCAGCCGGTCGTCGGACGCCGGCATGGTGAGGAGCGTCCCGTCCTTCAGCGGCAGCACGGTGCGCTCCGCGAGACGCAGCGCGCCGGCCTGCCGGTCTCGCAGCACCTGCTCGATGGCGTCGGCCAGAGCGCCGTAGGGAAGGCGCTCGGCGGTGCGGTCGGCGTCGAGGATGGGGTAAGACATGGCGGCTCCTCTCCGTGACCCGGCGGCCCTGCTCGGCGCCGGCTCCTGTCGGAAGCGGCTGCGGTGCGTAGGTCCGTTCCCCTTCGAACTCCGCCTGCTCACGCCCGGCCGTGCCGCGCCGGGTCCAGCATGGCGAGGTCGAACCCCGGCGGCTCGCCGGCCACCAAGCGCGCCACCACGGCTGCCGTGACGGGCGCAAGGCTGACCCCCATCATGGCGTGCCCGGTGGCGATGACGACGTTCGGCGCGTCGGGAGCGGGGCCGAGATACGGCAGGCCGTCGGGCGAACATGGTCGGTGCCCGACCCAGCGCGGCGCCGCTAGCAGCCGCTCGGGCGACAACGCCGGGAGCACGCGCGTGGCGCCCTCGATGATGCCTTCGATGCGCGAAGCGCTGACGTTCACGTCGAAGCCGGTCAACTCCATGGTCCCGCCGATGCGAAGGCGTTCGCCGAGCGGCGTGATCGCCACGCGCGCCTCGGAGAGCAGCACGGGCGCGCGCAGGCCCGCGTCGTTCTCGGGCAGCGTCATGGCGTAGCCCTTGCCGGGCTGCAGTCGAACCCGTGCGCCCACCTGGCGCGCCAGCTCGGTCGACCATGCGCCGCCGGCCACGACGAACGCGTCGGCCGCCACGCTGCGCGACGCGCCACCGTTTCCGCCGCCGTCCCCGACGCGTTCTCGGACTCGCACCGCCCGCACGCGGCCGTTCTCTCTCTCGAACGCCACGGCCCGCGCTCCGAACCGAAGCGTGACCCCCTCCGCCTCCAGCCATCGCTGCAGACCGCGCATCAAGGCTCCCGGGTCGAGGTGCGCGTCACCCGGGTAGCGCACGCCGCCAGCCACCTCGAGGCGCGCGTCGGGCTCCAGCGTTCGCACCTCGGTTGCGCTCAGCACCTGGGCCTCGTAGCCCAGTCCGTTGGCGCGCGCAGCCGCTCTCGCTTCCTCTTCCAGACCATGCTCGGTGGCGCACAGCATTGTGATGCCGCGTCGCTCGAGGCCGAAGCCGTCGCCGAGGCGGGCACGCAGCTCACCCTCCCAGTCGCCGTAGGCGGCGCTGCTGGCCAGGTTCAGCCGCAGGAGCAGCGGCGCGCTGCGCTCGACGTGCGCCGGCGTGCCCGCGCGCCAGAACCGCCAACCCCAACGCAGCAGGTCGAGCGAAGGGCGGGGATGCACGTAGAACGGGCTCTTGGGGTTCGCCATCCACCGCACGCCCTGGGCCACCACCCCTGGCGCCGCGAGCGGCACGAAGTGGCTGGGGACGATCATGCCGGCGTTGCCGAAGGAGGTCGTCTCGCGGGCGGGGTCGTCGCGCTCGATGACGGTGACCTCGAAGCCGCGCCTGCGCAGCTCGAAGGCGCTACCCAGGCCGATCACCCCTGCTCCGATCACGACCACGTGCCACTTCACCCGGAGCCCCCTAGGAAGGGCGCGGCGCTCACCGGATGCCCCAACGGAACGGGTCGGTCGGGTCGAGCAGCAACGTTCCCTCGGCCGTCACGTACGCTCGACCGGTGACGACGGGACGGATACGCCCGTCCCGGCCGGTGGCGTAACGGGCCTCGAAGCGGCTTCCGATGACGCTCT
>CAZOTV010000002.1:31529-32649 GCA_964582795.1 uncultured bacterium | reverse complement strand
CGCCCGTCCCGGCCGGTGGCGTAACGGGCCTCGAAGCGGCTTCCGATGACGCTCTCCTGCACCCACGTGCGTCCGGGCTCCAGCTTCCCGTCGGCCGCCAAGCACGCGAGCATCGCGCTGGTGCCGGTGCCGCACGGTGAGCGGTCGTAGGCCTTGCCGGGACAGAGCACGAAGCTGCGCGCGTTCGCGTCTCCCTCCGCCGGAACGAAGAGCTCGACGTGGTCGATCTCGGCGCCGTCCTCGCCGCGGATGCCGGCGTCCTCGAGCCCATGCCGCACGCGCCAGGCGAAGTCGGTGAGCGCCTCGACGTTGGCGAACGCGACGTCCTGACCGTGGTCGTGCACCAGGAAGAACCAGTTCCCGCCGTAGGCGACGTCTCCGGTGACGAACCGCTCTCCCCCCGCCACCTGCACCCGCACGTCCTTCCGGTAACGGTAGGACGGAACGTTCTCGACGCTGACCCGACCGCCTTGGTGCAACTCGGCCGTCACGTCGCCCGCCGGCGTCTCGATCCGGTGCCGCCCCGCATCGATCCGCCCCAGGTGCGCCAAGGTCGCTATCACGCCGATCGTCCCGTGGCCGCACATGCCCAAGTACCCCACGTTGTTGAAGAAGATCACGCCGGCGGCCGCACCGGGATCGACCGGCTCGGTCAGCAGCGCACCCACGAGTACGTCGGAGCCTCGTGGCTCGTTGACCACGGCGGAGCGGAACGTGTCGTGGTCCTGCCGCAGGCGTGCCAGACGCTCGGCCATCGATCCTTCTCCCAGGTCGGGGCCGCCCGCGATCACCACCCGCGTCGGTTCCCCCGCCGTATGCGAGTCGACGAACGCGACCCGCCCGGCGGCTGCCGACGGGTGCGCGCCTCGTCCGCTGCCCGCGTTCACGACCGCACCAGGACGTTCATGGTCGCACCACGCCGTTCACGGCCGCACCAGGAACCCGCCGCCGAGTTCGTCGTCCGGCTCCACCACCCACTGGGCGAAGCCGACGATGCTGGCGCTGCCGGCGATCTCCGGGACCACGGCCGGCAAGTCGCCGACGCGCGTCTCCGCGACCGCCTTGCCGGTGAAGAGGGACCCCACGATGCTCTCGTTCCTCAGTTCTTGCCCGAGCCCCA
>CAZOTV010000002.1:23037-31429 GCA_964582795.1 uncultured bacterium | reverse complement strand
TCCAGGTAGGCGTAGAACGCTCCGCCGAAGGCGACGTCGACGACGAGCTCTCCGAAGTTCGGGGTGGCGACCTGCACGTCCTGGCGGTACAGGAACGACGGCACGTTGCGGAACCGCACCGGCCCGGCCTTGCGCCCGTCCCAGCCGACGAAGGCTTCGATGAACCCCGCCGGCGCGTCGATGCCGACGCGCGTCTCCGGCGTGGTGCGCGCCACCCAGCCCTGCGCCACCGCCACGGTGGCGAGGGCGATGATGCCGTGGCCGCACATGTCGGAGTACCCCTCGTTGTGCAGGAACACCACCCCGAGGTCGGCCTCCGGCGTGACCGGTTCGGTGACGTAACAGCCGTACATGTCGGCGTGACCGCGCGGCTCCCACATCAGGGCGCGCCTGATGTGGTCGAGGTTCTCGCGTGCCCAGCGGCGCTTCTCGAGGATGGTGGCGCCCGGGATGCGAGGGGTCCCGGCCGTGACGATCCGCAGCGGCTCGCCCGCGGCATGGGTGTCGATGGTGGTGTAGGTGGCGGAGAACTCCATGTCGAACCGAACCGTCCTCCTCTTGGGTGCGCGGCAGCTCGCCGGCATCGTACGCGAACGGCCATGCGTCGATGGCGACGACGCCGGTCCTCGGCCGGGTGCGCGCGTCGGCAGCTCGCGCGTCGAACGCGTGCAGGTGGCACGTTCCGCGGCACGCGCGCTGTCGGTCCGTTCCGTGAACGCGGACCATCGCTCCACGCTCGACCCATCTTGCACCTAGATTGTATACACCATACAATCAGACGTGTTCCCCGCGACACGGCCCCCGACCGTCGCCGAAAGCGTCTATCGACGCCTTCGTCACGAGTTGGTTGCGGGCCGGTTGGAGCCGGGCCGGCGCCTGCGGGAGCAGGAGCTGGCCGCGGCGCTGGCGGTCTCACGAACCCCGGTGCGTGAAGCGGTGCGGCGCCTGGCGCAGGAGGGCCTGCTCGAGCTCGAAGCGAACCGTGGCGTTCGGGTTCCCGAACTGCACCCCGACGAAGCGCTCGCCATCTACGAGGTGCGCGAGCGCCTCGAACGCATGGCGGCTCGCTTGGCCGCGCGCCACGCAGGCGACGAAGGCCGCGAAGCGCTGCGGGCCCGACTCACGGCGATGGAGACGCTCACCGACGACGACCCGGCCGCCCACGTACTGGCCGACGACGCGTTCCACGGCGCCATCGCGCGCCTGTCGGGCAACCCGGTGCTGGCCGAACTGATCGAGCGGCTCGCCGACCGCGTCGTGCGGGTCAAGGTGCTCACCCGCGACCTCAACGTGAGCGACATGGCGCGGGCGCAGCACCGCCAGATCGCCGAGGCCATCCTGGCCGGCGACGAGCACCGCGCCGAACTGGCCATGAGCCGCCACATCCGCGGCAACCTCGCCATCGTCATGGAGCGCCTGACGGCCGTCGCCGACGCCATCGCCGACACCGCAGCGCCGGAAGGAGCGAACCCGTGAACGTGAACTGGCACGGCGTCATCCCCGCCATCACCACCCCCTTCGACGAGCGACTCGAGGTCGATCACGCGCTCTTGGCATCGCATGCTCGCTGGCTGGTCGATGCCGGCTGCGTCGGCATCGTCCCCTTCGGTTCACTTGGTGAAGGTGCGACGCTGACGCACGACGAGAAACTGGCCATGCTCGAGACGCTCGTCGGCGGGCTGGAAGGTCACGCACCGGTCATCCCCGCGGTGTCGTCCTTGTCCACCGCCGAGGCGGTGCGCTTCGCGCGAGACGCCGCGGCCGCCGGCGCCAGCGGCTTCATGGTGTTGCCCCCGTACGTCTACGCCAGCGACTGGCGCGAGATGAAGGCGCACGTCGCGGCCATCCTGGCGGCCACGCCGCTGCCGGCGATGCTCTACAACAACCCGCTGGCGTACACCACGGACTTCCTACCGCCACAGGTTCGGGAGCTCGCCCACGAGCATCCGAACTTGAAGGCCATCAAGGAGTCGAGCTCCGACCTGCGCCGCGTGGCGTGGCTGCGTTCGATCATGCCGGAGTCGTTCGCCATCCTGATGGGCGTCGACGATCTCGCGCTGGAAGCGTTCCAGGTGGGCGCGGTCGGCTGGATCGCCGGCTTGGTGAACGCGCTGCCGCGCGAGTCGGTGCGGCTGTTCGAACTCGCGCGCGATGGCCACGTCACCGAAGCGTTCGAGCTCTACCGCTGGTTCCTGCCGCTCCTACGGCTCGACATCGGCACCAAGTTCGTACAGATGATCAAGCTCGCGCAAGCGCACGCCGGCTGGGGAAGCACCCGGGTGCGCCCGCCGCGCTTGGAGTTGGTGGGCGATGAACACGACGCCGTGATGCGCGTGATCGCGGAAGGGTTCGCGGCCCGGCCCGAGCTCGACTGACCGGGCGGTCGCACCGAGCGCGATCGCTTGGACGTCCGCACGGGTGACCCCCGCCCGGACTCAGATCACGCCGAGCGCGATCATCGCCTCCGCCACCTTGCGGAAGCCGCTGACGTTCGCGCCCAGCACGTAATTGGCAGGGGCGCCGAACTCCTCGGCTGTGTCGTGACAGCGGGCGTGGATCTCGCGCATGATCTCCCGCAGGCGCTGGTCGGTGTAGCCGAACGTCCAGGCGTCACGACTGGCGTTCTGCTGCATCTCCAGTGCCGAGGTCGCTACGCCGCCCGCGTTCGCCGCCTTGCCCGGGCCGAACGCGATGCCGGCCGCCAGGAACACCTCGACCGCTTCCGGCGTGCACGGCATGTTCGCGCCCTCGCCGACGGCGCGGCAACCGTTCTTCAGCAGCATCTCGGCGTCCGCACCGTTGAGCTCGTTCTGCGTCGCCGACGGGAACGCCGCGTCACAGGGCACCTGCCACACGGTGCGGCCCTCGCGGTACTCGGCCTTCGGTCGCGTCTCGACGTACTCCGAGATCCGTCGCCTGCGGACTTCCTTCAGGTCCTTGACGGTCTCTAGGTCGATGCCGTCCGGATCGTAGACCATGCCGCCGGAATCGGAGCAGGCCACCACCTTCGCGCCCAGCTGCTGCAGCTTCTCGATGGTGTAGATCGCCACGTTGCCCGATCCCGACACCACGCAGGTCGTCCCTTCGAGCGACTCGCCACGCGCCTCGAGCATCTCCTCGACGAAGTAGACGCAGCCGTACCCGGTCGCTTCGCGGCGCACCAACGAGCCGCCCAGGTCGAGCCCCTTGCCCGTGAGCACGCCCGATTCGTAGCGGTTGGTGATGCGCTTGTACTGCCCGAAGAGGTACCCGATCTCACGCTGGCCAACGCCGATATCGCCCGCGGGCACGTCGGTGTACTCGCCCAGGTGGCGGTACAGCTCGGTCATGAAGCTCTGGCTGAAGCGCATGATCTCGGCGTCGGAGCGCCCCTTCGGGTCGAAGTCGGAGCCGCCCTTGCCGCCGCCGATGGGCAGGCCGGTGAGCGCGTTCTTGAAGATCTGCTCGAATGCGAGGAACTTCACCACTGCGAGGTTCACCGACGGGTGGAAGCGAAGGCCTCCCTTGTACGGCCCCAGCGCGCTCGAGAACTCGATGCGGAACCCGCGGTTGACGTGCACCTCGCCGGCGTCGTCTTGCCACGGCACACGGAAGATGAGCTGGCGCTCGGGTTCGAGCATGCGCTCGATGAGGCGGCCCGTGAGGAACTTCGGGTGCTTGGCGACCAGCGGCCCGAGGCTGGTCATCACCTCGCCGACGGCCTGCAAGAACTCCGTCTCGCCCTCGTTGCGATGCCGCACACGCTGGTAGATGTCGCGAAGGGCGTGGTCCATGCGTTGTGTGGCGGTCATGACGGTCCTCCCGCCCGCCCGGTCGGCGCCGAGAGCGGCGGGCGGGAACGGTCGAATCTACCGCGGCGCGCCGGCGGCGACGAGCGCGTGGTCGGTTCGGCCAGGACAACTTCGTGAACGCGCACACGTTCGCGCGTTGCGTCACGCAGCGCCGTGGCCAGGACCGCGCGCAGCGAACGCGAGCACGCACGGCCACGGCGTCGCCGCGCCCGCGCGTCCGAGACCCGCCACGCCGCGCGCTTGCCGCTGCCCCACCAGGGCGCTCAGGTCTCGCCGAGGTACGCGCGCTTCATCGCTTCGTTGGTGAGCAGGTCGGCGGCCGGGCCCGACAGCACGACCTCGCCCGTCTGGAGCACGTAGCCGCGGTCGGCGATGGACAACGCGACGTTGGCGTTCTGCTCGACCACGAACACGCTGATGCCGCGTTCGTTCACTTGCTTGATGATCTCGAAGATGCGCTCGACGAACAACGGCGCGAGCCCCATGCTGGGCTCGTCCATCAGGATGAGCTTCGGCCGGCTCATCAGCGCCCGGCCCATCGCCAGCATCTGCTGCTCGCCGCCGCTCATCGTGCCGCCGAGTTGCCCGAGGCGTTCTCCCAGACGCGGGAACAGCTCGAAGACGTAGTCGAGGTCCTGGCCGAGGTTCGCGCGGTCCTTGCGCAGGTAGGCGCCCATCTCCAGGTTCTCCCGCACGGTCATCTTCGGGAAGATCCTGCGGTTCTCCGGCACCACCGCCATGCCGCGTTCGATCCGGTCGGAGGTGGTCAGCGGGTCCACGCGATCGCCCAGGAAGTGGATCTCACCTTCGCTGACGCGGACGATGCCGAGGATCGTCTTCAACGTGGTGCTCTTGCCCGAAGCGTTGCCGCCCAGCAGGCAGACCATCTCACCCGGGTAGATCACCATGTCGACGTCGTGCAGGACGCGGATGGGGCCGTAGTGAGTGGTCACGTTCCGCAGCTCGAGCAAGGGGGCGCGTGCCGCGCCGTCGCGGGTCACGCCGTCGCCCCGTCGGGCGCGGCCGCGCCCGACGCGCCGTCACCGGTGGCGCGCTTGCCCAGGTACGCCTCGATGACGGCGGGGTCGTCGACCACCTGCTGGTAGCTTCCCTCGGCGATCTTGCGGCCGTAATCCAGCACCACCACACGGTCGCTGATGTCCTTGACGAGGCCCATCTTGTGTTCCACCAAGAGGATCGTGTACCCGCCTTCGTCACGCATGCGCCGGATGATCTGGGTGATCTCGCGGGTCTCTTTCGGGTTCATGCCTGCGCTCGGTTCGTCGAGCAGCAGCAGCCTGGCGCCCGTCGCCATGGCGCGAGCCATCTCCGTGCGCCTGCGGTTGGCGTAGCTGAGCACCTCGACCGGTTGGTAGAGGCGGAAGCTCATCAGCCGCGGCCCGAAGAAGGCCAGCTTCTCGAGCGCCAGGTCGTGCATCGCGCGTTCCTGGCGCCGGTAACCCGGGGTCCGGAGCACCGCGGAGAGCACGTTGCTGCGCAGCTTGTGATGCTGCGGGATCAGCACGTTCTCGAGCACCGTCAGGTTGGTGAAGAGCCGAAGGTTCTGGAAGGTGCGCGCCACGCCGCGGTCGACGATCTGGCTGGGCGAGAGGCCGGAGATGCTCTTGCCCTCGAAGCGGACATCGCCCGAGTCGGGCCGGTACACGCCGGTGATCAGGTTGAACAGCGTCGTCTTGCCTGCGCCGTTGGGCCCGATGACGCTGACGATCTCCCCTTCGTTCAACGACAACGACAGGTCGGTGATGGCCTGAAGCCCGCCGAACGCCTTGTTGATGGCGTGGATCTCCAACATCGTCAGGTCTCCTCCGCTTCGTCACCGGCCAGCTCCGGGTTGGAGAGCCAAGCGTCTTGCCTGCGCTCCTCCTCGGTCGGGCGGTCGCGCCGCTCCCCGAACAGCCACGCCCAGCTGAACTCCTCGCGGCCCATGATGCCGGCCGGACGGAAGACCATGATCACGATCAGCAGCACCGACAGGGTGATCGCGCGCATGCCGAAGCCTTGCCAGCTGCTCTGCGACAACGGACCGCCGCCGACGGCGCCGACCACGATCGCCGCCACCCCCAGCACGCCCAGCGCCGTGAACGCCGGGTGGAGCGCCGGCCGCAGGCGGTTGCGGGCCCGATAGAAGAGCGCGCCGGCCGCGGCCAGCACCAGCACGACCCCGGCGGCGGTCAACCAGGTCGAGAGGGGATAGGACTGCTCCAGCGGGTCGCCGTACTGGCGCACCACCACGACCAGCGCGGTCCCGATCAGCACGCCGGTGATCGAACCGGTGCCGCCGACACTGATCGCGACGAGGAAGTAGAACGTCAAGAAGAAGAGGAACAGGTCGAGGCGCGCGGTGCCGACCCAACTCACCCACAGACCGCCGGCGATCCCGGCGAAGAACGCGGCGATGGCGAACGCGAGCACTTTGTGGTACGCCGTGTGCACCCCCATCGCCTCGGCCGCGATGGCGTCCTCGCGGACGCCCTGCAACGCGCGCCCGTAGGACGAGAACTTCAGCCGCGCCATCACGAAGACCGTGAACGCCAGGAGTCCGAAGGTCCACCAGATGCTCTTCCCGAAGCTGGACGGCACGCCTGCGAAGCCCAAGGCGCCGTTCGTGAACGACGCCATCATCGGGGTGGAGGCAAGCAAGCGGATGGCCTCACCGAACGCGAACGTCACGATGGCCAGGTAGTCGCCCCGCAGCCTGAGGCTCGGGAACCCGACGATCACGCCGAACACGGCGGACATCAAGCCGCCGATCGTCAACGCCACGAGGAAGCGGAACCACAGCGTTTCCGGCGCGGCCAGGAACTCGAGGCCGAGCGCGCGCATCCAGTTCTCCACGCTCAAGCCGACGGCGAAGTCCGAGAGTTGACTCCGGGCGCTGTTCGCTAGGTTGTCGCGCGTCGCGCTCGGCAACATCAGCAAGCCGGTCACGTAACCACCGATGAGCATGAACCCGTGGTGCCCCAGCGAGAGGATGCCCGTCACGCCGTTCACGAGGTTGAGGCTCACGGTGGCGATGCCCCAGATGGCGAACAACGCGAGGACCTGGCCCAGCTTCACCCCACCGAACCCGTCGACCAGGAAGAGCACCACGGCGACCAGCGCGAGCCCGCCCAGGGTGAGCAGGGCGTTCCGCCTCCGGTTCTCGAGGTAGGTCGGCCGGTAGCGCGGTTCGGGCGCCGAGCCCGCCTGGGCGCCCGACGAAGGTTGGGAGGCGGACGGGCGCGTCATACCTTCTCCGATAGGTCTTCGCCCACGATGCCGCTCGGCCGCACCAACAGGATGACGATCATGGCGAGGAACGCGAACGTGTCTTTGTACTCGGTGATGCCGGCGAAGGTGTCGGTGCGCGGGAAGAGCGCCGTCAGGAAGTTCTCGAGGAACCCGAGCAACACGCCGCCGATCACGGCGCCCGGTAGGCTCCCGATGCCGCCGATGACTGCCGCGGCGAACGCCTTGATGCCTGGCAGGATCCCGAAGATGGCGGGCTGGTTGATGCTTCCGAAGCTCATGCCCCACATCACCGCCGCCGCCGCGGCGAGCATCGATCCGAGGAGGAAGGTGGTGGCGATGACGCGGTCGACGTTCACGCCCATCATCCGGGCGGTCTCGGCGTCCTGCGAGGTGGCGCGCATCGCCTTGCCGAGCCGGGTGCGCGTCACGAACAGCGTCAGAGCGACCACCAACACCGCAGTCACCAACGGCACGAGCACCACCATCCAACTCGTGAACACGGTGCTGCCCATGACGTCGAACTGCGCGAAGCCGGTCCAGAAGCTCGTGGGCCGGAACGGCGTCTGTCGGTTGGAGAACGCCAGGATGCCGAAGTTCTGCAAGAAGAACGAGACCGCGATGGCGGTGATCAACATCGAGTTACGTGGAGCGCCTCGCAGCGGCCGGTACGCCACGCGGTCGATGGTGATGCCGAGCACGCCGGTGACGAACATCGCGCCCACCATCGCCCCCAACCAACCGAGCGTGACGGAGCCGAGCGCGATGGCCACCAGCGCGAACGCCACCGCCCCGCCTGCCAACACCACGGGGTCGCGCATCTTGCCGCGCCAGAAGTTGAGGATGTGCATGAACCCGAACGTGATGACGGCGGCCACGACCACGGCGACGGGCCACGCGAACGGGGTTCGGCTGAACAGAAAATAGGCGGCGAACGCTCCGACCATGAACACCTCGCCGTGCGCGAAGTTGATCAGGCGGAGGATGCCGTAGACCATCGTGTAGCCCAGCGCGATGAGCGCGTAGAGGCTACCGAGTTGGAACGAGCGCAGGAACGCGCCCGTGAAGAAGGCCGCGTCGAACGCCTCGTTGGCGGCGTGCAGCGAGACCATGCGCCAGACGATCGCTGCTGCCAACGCAGCCAGGGCCACCCAGGGTAGCCACGGCCTCGATCGTGGGGCGCCGATGCGTCGAGCCGACAATGCTCACTCCGTCCTGGCCAGGCGCGTGCGCGGCGGGGTTCTCGCCCGAGATCCCCGCCGCGCACGCGTCGGCACTAGCCGTGGGTCACACGCGATCCGGTACTCGACACCGGGTCAAACGCGCGATCCGACGAGCGTCACTCCAGCGAG
>CAZOTV010000002.1:0-22937 GCA_964582795.1 uncultured bacterium | reverse complement strand
CGAGCGTCACTCCAGCGAGATGCCGCGCAGCGTGACCTTCTCCCAGCTACCGCCATCGAACTCGTAGGCGTACAAGCCCATCACGCGGTTGGCGGGAGTCCCGTCGGTGCCGGCGTAGGTGATGTCCCCGGACACGCCGGGCCAGTCCACCATCGCGGCCAACGCGTCGCGCACGGCGGCCGGGTCGGCGCTGCCGGCGGCCTCGATGGCAGCCCCGGTGATGCGGTACGCGTCGGCCCCGGTGAGGGTGAAGCCGGTGAAGTGCGACTCGTCGTACTTCTGGACGAAGGCGGCACGGAACTCGGCCGCGCGCTCGGCTGCCGGCCCGGAGAGGACCTCGGGCTCACCGAAGCTGGTGAACGTGAAGCCGTCGAACGCGGCGCCGCCGCCATCCGGGCACTGCGAGTCGTCGGAGGCGTCGCCGCCAAGGATCGGTTGGGCGAAGCCCTGCTGGCGCAGCTGCGGCACCAGCGAAGCGGCTTCGGCACAGAAGCCCGTGAAGTAGATCATGTCCGGCCCGAACGAGCGCAGGTCGTTGATCTGCGCCGAGAAGTCGACGCTGTTGGCCGTGAAGTCGAGCACGGTCGTGGTGCCGCCGAGGGTCTCGAACTCGTCCTGGAAGAACCCGGCCAAGCCCACCGAGTAGTCGTCGTCCTGCTGGCGGAAGATCGCGACGCGACGCGCGTCGACGTCGTCGAAGGCGTAGTGGGCAGCCACCTGTCCCTGGAACTGGTCGGTGTAGGGGATGCGGAAGATGTAGTCGCCGATCTGCGTGGTCGCCGGGTTGGTCGAACCGGTGGTGATCATGACGATGCCAGCAGCCTGCAGCACTTCTGCCGCGGGGATCGAGTGGCTCGAAGAGTACGAGCCGAGCACCGCGACGGCGCCCTCGTCGACGAAGCGGTTGGCACAGGCCACGGCGCCTTCGACGGTGCTGGCGTTGTCGCACACCGAAAGCTCGATGGGACGCCCGAGGACGGTGTTCCCGAGGTCGTGCATCACTTCGATGCCGTACAGCGTGTCGTTGCCCGTCACCGCCATGCGGCCGGACAACTCCAGTTGCACGCCGATGACGATCGGCTCTTGCGCCATGGCAAGACTCGCCACCAGCGCCACGAAGATGGCTACGAATCGCTTCATATGGCCCTCCCTCTCACGTTCGGACGCGCGACAGCCCGGCGGACCCGTCACGAGCCACGCCTGGTACCGCGAATGGAAATGCGCCTAGGCGGAATGATACCAGTGACGCGAGTGGCGTCAACGCGTCGGCGTACGCTGTGTACGCCTCAGCGAGGGCCGTGGCTCACCCCGAGCTCAGTCTCCGCGCGGGTCGAACGCGTCGCGCAAGCCGTCGCCGAAGAGGTTGAAGGCGAGCACCGTGACGAAGATCGAGATCCCCGGCCAGATGGCCATCCACGGCGCCTGCACCAGGAAGTTCTTGGCGGTGTTGAGCATGCCGCCCCAACTCGGGGTGGGCGGCTGAACGCCGAGGCCCAGGAAGGACAACGACGACTCGGCGATGATCGCTTGCGCGATGGTGAGCGTCGCCTGGACCAGGATCGGGGTGAAGGCGTTGGGCAGGATGTGCTTCGCCAGGATACGCAAGTCCGACGCGCCCAGGCCGCGGGCGGCGTGAACGTAGTCTTCGGCCTGCACCGCCAGGACCTGGCCGCGCGTGAGGCGCACGAAGGTGGGCGTGCTGGCGATGCCGATGGCGATCATGGCGTTGGTGAGGCTGGGGCCGAGGGCGGCGGCGAGCGCGACGGCGAGGATCAGGAACGGGAACGACAACAGCGCGTCGGTGACGCGCATGATGACCTCGTCCACGGCGCCGCGGTAGAAGCCGGAGAGTAGACCGAGCGGCACACCGATGGCGGTGGCGATGGCGACGGAGATGACGCCGGCGACCAGGCTGGCGCGCGCGCCGAAGATCAGCCGGGAGAGGACGTCCCGGCCGATCTCGTCGGTGCCGAGCCGGTACGCCTCGCTTGGCGCTTGCCGGACCGCCAAGAAGTCGGGCTTGGCCGGGTCGTACGGGGCAAGATACGGCGCCAACACAGCGATGGCGACGAACGCGACCACCACGATCGCGCCCAGGATCGCAGGTGGACGGCGCAGGATGCGACGAAGCGCGCGAGGAGCGCGCCTGGGTGCGACCACCGCGTCGACCGGCGTGGCGGACACGGCGTCCGAGGTGGCGGCGGGTAGGCTCATCGCGCCGAGATCCGGGGGTCGATGATCGCGTAAGCGACGTCGACCAGGAGGTTGATGAGGATGTAGGCCGTGGCGGTGACCAGCACCACGCCCTGTACTACGGCGTAGTCGCGGTTGTAGATGGCGTCGACGACGAGCTTCCCGAAGCCGGGCAGGGTGAACACCTGCTCGGTGAGGACGGCGCCGGAGAGGAGCGCGCCGAGCTGCAGGCCGAGCAGCGTGGTGACGGGGATGAGGGCGTTGCGCATCGCATGCCGCACGATCACCAAGGTGGCGCGCTGCCCCTTGGCCCGGGCCGTACGAACGTAGTCCTGGCGCATCACCTCGAGCATCGCCGAGCGCATCTGTCGCATCAGCACGGCCGCCAGGCCGGTGCCGAGCACGAACGCCGGCATGATCATTCGCTTGAGGTTCTCGACCACGCCCTCATCGAGGGGTACGTAGCCCGACGCCGGCAACCACTTCAGGTTCACCGAGATCAAGAGGATCAACATGATGCCGAGCCAGAAGTTGGGGATGGAGAGGCCGGATAGCGCGGCCACCGTGCCGCCGTAGTCGAACACCGTGCCCTTCTTGGTGGCGGACACGACGCCAGCCGGAATGGCGATGACCACCGCAACCAACATCGAGAGCAGCGCCAGCTCGACCGTCACCGGGAGTTTCGAGCCGATCAGCGAGAGCACGCTCTGGTTGGTGCGGATCGAGGTCCCGAGGTTGCCTTGCAGCACCTGGGACAACCAGGCGACGTACTGCACGGGAACGGGGTCGTCGAGCCGGTACTTCGCTCGGATGAAGGCGATGACCTCGGGGTCTTGTTGCTCGCCGGCGAGGATGCGCGCTGGATCGCCCGGCAGCGCACGCTGGATCGCGAACACCATGAGCGTCACGATCAGGAGCGTGGGCACCGCGGTCAAGATCCGCCGCGCGACGAAGGGAACCACCGATGACTCCTTCTAGACGTTCCGCCGCAGGTCGCGGTTGGCGGGCGGGCGCGCCGGAACTCGGGGCGCTGCGGTTCGGGGCGGGGCGCTCGTGCTCATGCCCCGCCCCGAACCACGTCTGAGACCGGCTCGGCCGATCAGTTCAGGCGCACACCCTGGAAGCGGATGATGCCGTCCGGGTAGGCCTGGAAGCCTTCGAGGCGGATGGTATGCGGGAAGAACAGCTGCGTGTGATAGAGGTACACGATGTGGCGGTCGGGCAAGTAGCGCTCGAGCGCCTGCCGGTACAAGTCGAAGCGCTCGTCGTTGCTGCCCGCTGCACGGGCGGCGTTCAGGAGCCGGTCGACTTCCGGATCGCAGTAACCCGTCTCGTTCAGCGTGCCCTCGCAGGTGTGGTACTGGTGGATGTTGCCGTCGGGGTCGATGCGGCCGGACCAGCCGACTTGGAACACGTCGTACTCGCCCTGCTCCTGCAAGTCGAGCGCGGTGGCGAACTCGGTGGCCCGCACGCTCACGTCGAACCCGACTTCTCCAGCCAACGCTTGGATCACTTCGCCGACGCGCACCGCCTCGGGGTTGTTGCCCACCATGAGTTCGAAGGCGACGCGGTCGTATCCGGCCTCGTCGAGCAGCGCCCGGGCACGTTCCACATCGCGTGCCGGCACCGGGTAGTCGGAGACGTACCAGGGGCTGGTGGGCGGAACGGGCTGGTTGCCGACCACGAACTCGCTGCCGAAGACGACGTCGTTGATGACGTTGCGGTCGATGGCGAGCTCGAGCGCCTCGCGAACGCGCGCGTCCTGCGACAGCGGGTTGTCGCGTTCGCCGGGGTTGGAGATGTTGATCGTGATGCCCTGGTACCCGAGGCTCGGAGCGCTGGGCAATACCAGGTTGGCGTCCGCGCGGATGGTGCCGAGGTCGGTGGGAGCCGCCCGCTCGATCATCTCGAGGTCGCCGGACTGGAGGTTCGCCAAGCGCACGCTGCTGTCGGGGATGGGCAGATACACGATGCGGTCGATGGAGATGGATTCGGCGTCCCAGTAGTCGGCGAAGCGCTCTACTACGATGCGGTCTTGCGCGACGCGCTCGACGAAGCGGAAGGGGCCCGCGCACACCGGAGCGTTGCCGAAGTTCTCGCCCGCGGCCTCTGCGGCGGTGGGCGACACCATCATGCCGGCGCGATCGGCCAGCTGCGCGATCAAGGGCGCGAACGGCTGGCTCAGGTGGAGCTCGACCGTGTCGGCGTCCACCACGGTGACGGACTCGAGCTGAGCGAGCTCACTTGCGCGGTTGGAGCCGGGCAAGTTCTTGGACCGCTCGAGGTTGTACTTCACCGCCTCGGCGTCCATGGCCGTGCCGTCGTGGAACGACACGTTCGGCTGAAGGTCGATGGTGACGGTGAGGCCATCCTCCGAAGTGGTGTAGCCGGTGGCAAGTTGCGGCACGACGGCGGCGGTGGGGGTGATGTCGAAGAGCTTGTCGCAGATGCTTGCGAAGACGATGCGACCGACGTAGGTGCGCCCCAGGTCCGGGTCGAGGACGTCGGGGTCCTCCGCGAGTCCGACCCGAACGGTCGCCTGGGCGAATACGGAGCCGACCAGCCCCAATAGAAGTACCGCGATCAAGCGGCGAACGACGGACCTTCTCATGCTGCCCCTCCTTAGGCGCGCCCTTACGGGTACGTGCACGCAGGCCCACGCCGCGTGCCACGCTCCCGAGATCGCGCTATGCGCAGACAGTAATACGCGCTGCCACGCATCGTCAACATGTTGCGGCCACATTGCTGCGCATTGCGCACTTCTTCCTCGTCCGTGGTGTATGCTCGCGCAAAGTCCGCCGGCTTGCGCGTCGCCATGGAAGCGCGCGCGTCGCCATGGAATCGCGACGAAGCCGCGGTCGCGGACGACGCTAGGGAGATCGACGTGACGCCGGCGCGCTGGCGACGGAGGAAGAGCATCGGCGCACGGCACCGGAACCCGAAGCGGGACCGAAGCGAAAGGTAGGGGACGTAGGAGATGCGACTCGACGACTTGGACAAACGGATCATCGTCGCGCTGGAGGCGGACGGCCGCCGTCCGTACCGCGAGATCGCGCGTGACCTCGACGTCGCGGAAGCGACCATCCGCGCACGCGTCGCGAGGTTGTCCGAGTCCGGCCTCATCCACATCACCGCCGTCGGTGACCCACTGAAACTCGGGGTGACCACGACCGCCATCACCTTGATCCGGACGCGGCCCGGGACGGTGCACCACGTTGCCCGTACGCTGGCGCAGCTGCCGAACGTCCGCTTCGTCGGAACGTCGTTCGGTTCGGCGGACATCGTGATCCAGACGCTGCACCGCGACATGCGCGCGCTCCACGAGTTCGTCACCTCCGAGGTGCCGCGCGTCGCCCCCGACGTCGTCGGTACCGAGACGCTGCAACTCGCCGACGTCCTGAAGAGCTCGTGGGATTGGCAGGCGTGGTTCGCCGAGGCCGAACGGGACCAGTCGGACGGCGAGGCGGACGAGCCGGCCGCGAGCGCTACCGCCCGCGCGTCCGGATGAACACGGCCCGCCTCACCGTCGGCGCCGATCGAGTCGGCGTCGAGCGCATCGGCGTCCGAACTCCGAGCGCTTCGGCCGGCCACCCCCGCGTGCCCGCCCCGCCGTACCCCGATCCCCCGGGCGCGCCGCCAGACCGCGCCTCACAAGGAGACGATCCGTGACGACCTACTCGCCCGACCTTCCCTACCCCTCGACGCGTCAGCCGGTGATGGCGCGCAACGTCGTGGCCACCTCCCAACCGCTCGCTGCGCAGGCCGGCCTGCGCATGCTCGAGCGCGGCGGCAACGCCGTGGACGCCGCCCTGGCCGCGGCTATCGCCTTGACCGTCGTCGAGCCGACCGGGAACGGCATCGGCGCGGACGCCTTCGCCATCGTGTGGGACGGCGTGTCGCTGCATGGTCTGAACGCATCCGGCCGCTCTCCTTCGACGTGGTCGGCCGAGCGTTTCTCGGGCCAGGACCGCATGCCGATGCGCGGCTGGGAAACCGTCACCGTTCCCGGTGCGGTGTCGGCCTGGGTGGCGCTGTCGGAGCGGTTCGGTGCGCTTCCGTTCGAGGCGTTGTTCGAACCGGCGATCGCCTACGCCGAGCACGGGTTCCCCGTGTCGCCGCTCATCGCGCGAGGCTGGCGCAACGCCGAGACCGTGTTCGCCGAGCACCCCGACTTCATCGCGGCGTTCCTTCCTGGCGGCAAGGCGCCCAAGCCCGGCGACACCTGGCGCTTCCCGGACCAGGCGCGCACGCTGGCGACCATCGCCGAGACCAAGGGGGAGGCCTTCTACCGCGGCGCGCTGGCCGAGGCGATGGTGGCCGACGCGACGAAGCATGGCGCGGCGCTCTCCCTCGACGACCTGGCGAACCATCGCGCCGATTGGGTGGGAACGATCTCGACGTCGTTCCATGGTGTGGAGCTTCACGAGATCCCACCGAGCGGCCAAGGGTTGGCGACCTTGTTGGCGCTCGGCATCTTGCGTCACCACCCGCTGGCCGACGCGCCGCTAGACTCGGCGGACTTCGCGCATCTGCAGATCGAGGCGATGAAGCTCGCGTTCGCCGACGCCCACCGGTACATCGCCGATCCGTGCGCCATGGACGTCAGCGTGGACGCGCTCCTCGACGACGCGTACCTGGCCGAGCGCGCTCGCCTGATCGACCCGAAGCGCGCAGGCGATCCCGGTCACGGCGAACCGAAGCATGGCGGAACGGTGTACCTCAGCGCCGCGGACGCCGCGGGCGGCATGGTGTCCTACATCCAGTCGAACTACTACGGCTTCGGCTCCGGCGTGGTGGTGCCGGGCACGGGGATCAGCATGCAGAACCGCGGTGCCGGGTTCGTCTTGGACGAAGGCCACCCGAACCGCGTGGGGCCGTGGAAACGGCCGTACCACACCATCATCCCGGGATTTCTGACGCAGAACGGCGCACCGTTGGCGAGCTTCGGCGTGATGGGCGGGCCGATGCAGCCCCAGGGTCACCTGCAGATGACGGTGCGCATGACCCTGTTCGGCCAGAACCCGCAGGCGGCCAGCGACGCCCCGCGCTGGCAGGTCCTCGCCGGCCGCAACGTGTCGTTCGAGCCCGGCTGGTCATCGGAGGTGTTGGACGAGCTGCGGGCACGCGGACACGAGGTCAAGCGAACGACGCCCGAGGAGTCCTTCGCGTTCGGCGGCGCGCAGATCGTAAGGCGCCTGGAGAGCGGCGAGGGCTACGTGGCGGGTTCGGACCATCGCAAGGACGGTCACGCGGTCGGGTTCTGACCTCTCGCCGACGGCCGACCCGTAGACGCCGGCCATCGTTCACCGGTACGGCATGAAGTCCGGGTCGGCGTTCGGAAGCAGGTGCTTGCGCGCCAAGATCACCTGGCCCGTGTGCCGCGCCTCGTCCATCAGGAAGTGGGTCCAGTAGTAGTGAACGTTGGACGGGCGCCCGAAGAACGTCTTGGGCGCCGTGAGCCAAGCGTCGTCGCGCTCGCGCATGCCGGCAAGCGTTCGTGCGCGCGTCTCCGCCAGCGCCGCGTGGTACGTCTCGATGCCGGCACCGCGCGCTTCGTCGGCGGCCTCGAAGGTGAAGTCGGGCCACCAGCGCGCCTTCTCGGCCTCGTCGAAGCCTCGGTCCTCGAACGTCATGACCTGGAACATCCTCTCGGCGGCGTTCAGGTGTCGCAGGATGGCGCCGATGGTGTTGGGAGCGCTGCCGGGCCTCGCGTCCAGGTCCTCGGGCCCGAGGTCGCGCGTCGCTCGCAACAAGAAGTGCCGCGCGACCTGCAACTGTGCCACGATCGTGCCCACGTTGGGCGTGAAGCCATCGCGCGGACCGATGACGAAGAGCTGATCGATAGCGCTCGCCTCGGTCGGATCGCTCGCATCGGTCATCCGTTCACCTCGCATCGGCTCACTAGCTTGGTCCGTCACGTGAACGCCATCGCCCGCGCGCGGCGCCCCACGGGCGCTCAGGCGGCGGCCATCTCCGTCCTGGGACGTGTGACGCGGTCCGCGCCCACGTCCGCCGCCATGGGCGGTCGGAAGCGGCGCAGCCGCAGAGCGTTGCTGAGCACGAAGACACTCGACATGCCCATCGCAGCGGCGGCGATCATCGGCGACAGCAGGATCCCGAGCGACGGGTACAGCACGCCGGCCGCCACGGGGATCAACACGACGTTGTAGGCGAACGCCCAGAACAGGTTCTGCTTGATGTTCGTCAGCGTCGCGTTCGACAGCGCGATGGCGTTCGGCACGTTGCGCAGGTCGCCCGACATGAGCACCACGTCGGCCGATTCGATGGCGACGTCGGTACCGCTGCCGATGGCCAGGCCGACATCGGCCTGCGCCAGCGCCGGGGCGTCGTTGATGCCGTCGCCCACGAACGCCACCTTGCGGCCCTCGGTCTGGAGCGAGCGCACGGCCTCGGCCTTGCCGTCGGGCAGCACCTCGGCCAGCACCTCGTCGATCCCCAGTCGGGCCGCGATGGCGTTCGCCGTCCGCGCGTCGTCGCCGGTGATCATCGCCACGCGCAGACCGAGGTCGTGCAGCGCGGCCACCGCCTCGCGCGACGTCGGCTTGAGGGGATCCGACACGGCCACCACGGCCACGGCGCCCGCCACCCCGCCTTCGATGGCGACGAACATCGCGGTCTTGCCTTCGTCCGAGAGGCGCTCGGCATCACGGGCGAGCGCGCCGAGCTGAACGCCCAAGCGCTCTAGGAAGCGCCCCGCGCCCACATGCACGCGCATGCCATCCACCGTTCCGCTCACCCCGAACCCCGGAACCGCTTCGAATGCACCTGCGTTCGGACCGCGTACGCCGCGCTCCTCGGCCGCGGCCACCAGGGCGGCCGCGACGGGATGCTCCGAGTGCGCCTCGACCGCAGCCACGAGCGCAAGCACCTGGTCTTCCGTCATGCCTGCGCTCGGCACGACGATCAGGTCGGTCAGCTCGGGCCGGCCCTTGGTGAGCGTTCCGGTCTTGTCGAGCGCGATCACGTTCGCGCCGCCAACACTCTGGAGCGCGGCACCGTTGCGGAACAGCACTCCCATCTCGGCGGCCTTGCCGGTGCCCACCATGATGGAAGTGGGCGTCGCCAGGCCCATCGCGCAGGGGCAGGCGATGATCAGCACCGCCACCATGTTCACCAGAGCGAACGTGAGCGCCGGTTGCGGGCCGAATATCAGCCACACCGCGAAGGTGACGGCAGCGACCGCCATCACCGCAGGAACGAAGTACCGCACGACCTTGTCGGCCAGCGCCTGGATGGGCAACTTCGCCCCTTGGGCGGCCTCGACCATGGCGATGATCTGGGCCAGCACGGTGTCGGCCCCGACCTTGGTCGCTTCGAATCGGAACGCGCCGGTGGTGTTGATGGTGCCGCCCACTACGTCGTCCCCGGCCTGCTTCGCCACAGGGATCGGTTCGCCGCTGATCATCGACTCGTCCACGAATGACGAGCCTTCCACCACGCGGCCATCCACCGGCAGGCGCTCGCCCGGCCGGACGACGATGACGTCATTGACGCACACGTCGTCGATATCGACATCGATCACCTGGTCACCGCGCGCGACACGGGCGGTGCGCGGCCGGAGCGCCATCAACGAGCGGATCGCCTCGCCGGTACGCCCCTTGGCGACGGCCTCGAGGTACCGCCCGAGCAAGATCAGCGTGATGATGACGGCCGACGCCTCGAAGTAGACGTGCGCCGTGCCTGCCGGCAGCAGTCGCGGCAGGAACGTCGCCACCACCGAGTACCCGTAGGCCGAGCTGGTGCCGATGACGACCAGCGAGTTCATGTCGGGGGCGCCCCGAAGAAGCGCCGGCCAGCCCTTGCGGTAGAAGCGCAGCCCCGGGCCGAACTGCACTCCGGTAGCCAGGACGAACATGACGTAGGCGCGCGTCTGGTGGCCGATGGCGTCGTGCAACCACGCCCCGAAGGCGGGCACCAACATCGCGCCCATCTCCATCACGAAGAGCGGCACCGTCAAGGCGGCGGCGAACACCAGCGACGCGCGCAGCTTCTTGCGCTCCTCCTCGCGCGCGGCCCGTTCGACGTCTTCACGCTTGGCGGCGCCGGAAACGTCCATCACCTCGTAGCCGGCGTCCACCACGGCGTCGCGCAGCAACGACGGGCGGGCCAACTCCGGTAGGTACCGCACGCTGGCGCGCTCGGTCGCGAGGTTGACGTTCGCTTCCACCACGCCGTCGACGCGCTTCAGCGCACGCTCCACGCGCGCGACGCAACTGGCGCAGGTCATGCCGGCCACACTGAGCTCGAGCTCGGCCACCACCGGCTCGTAGCCGGCGTCGCGAACCGCGTCGAGTAGCGCTCCCGTGCCGACGACGCTGGGGTCGAACACCACGGTGGCTTGCTCGGTAGCGAGGTTCACGTTCGCAGTCGCGACGCCGTCGACCTTGCCAAGGCCGCGCTCGACTCGCGCCGAGCAGCTGGCGCACGTCATGCCTTTCACGCCGACACGCAGGGTGGCGCCGGGCGCGCCACCGGTCGCGCCGCGAGCCGCTGCATCGTGCTCGAGGCCGGACGCAGGGGCGGTCGTGACGCCGTCGGCTCGACTGCCTTGCGGCGTTCCCGTGAGTTCTCGATCTTGGAGTGGTGGGTTCGGTTGCTGCATGGGATGCCTCACGCCTTGTACTTCAGCGCCTCCATGAGTTCATCGACGATCACTTCGGCGTCGCCGCGCTGCGCCGCCGTCACGACATGGTCTCGGATGTGCGCCTTGAGGACGTTGTGGCTGACCTTGCGCAGCGCTCCTTGCACCGCGCTGACCTGCTTCAGGACGTCGACGCAGTACACGTCCGGGTCGTCGAGCATGCGCAGGACCCCTTCGACGTGCCCGCGCACGCTCTTCAGGCGGCGCGAGGCATCGGCGCGCGTGGCCGGGTCGAGATGGAGGCACGCTTCGTGCGCTCCGCCTGCGCGAACGGCAGTCTCGTCGGAGACGCCATCGACGACCAGCCCGACTGGGCGCCGTCCGGCGTCGCTCACGACGCCGGCGCCTTAGCCCGGTAGCCCTCGTCGTCCACGGCAGCGACCAACGCGGCCAGGTCGGCCGTGCCCTTCACCGTGGCGCGTCCACCGGCCAAGTCGACATCGGCGGCGCGCACGCCACCCACCTTCTCGAGCGCCTTCTTCACGGCCGCCTGGCAGTGGCCGCAGGTCATGCCTTCGATCTCGAGTACCGTGATGCGATCCGTAGCGACGTCCGTCATGTGAGTCCTACCTTCCTCTGGCTCCGGCCTCTTGGCTGCCGTCCGAGCGGGACACCTACCCTCGGGGGGTGGGGTACCTTGCACGAGTCTAGCGTAAGCGCCGCGGGACGGATGTCCGTACCGACACCATCACGGCCATCTCTCGTGCGAACGCGCCCGCACCGACTTCGCGTCACGCGTCGCGGCGCCTGCGCGTCGTACCTTCACCGCATGAGAAGCGAAGCCACCACCATCGACGAGTACATCGCGAAGTTGCCCGAAGAGCGGCGCGAGCTGGTAGCGAAGCTGCGCGACCACGTCAACGCGTACCTACCCCCGGGGTTCGAAGAGGGCATGCAGTACGGCATGATCGGCTGGTACGTCCCGCTGGAGGTCTTGCCGGACACCTACAACGGGCAGCCGCTGAGCATCGTCGCGTTGGCGAACCAGAAGCAGAAGGTGTCGCTCTACCTGATGGGCGTCTACGCCGACCCGGCGGCCGCCGAACGGTTGCGTCGCGGCTTCGAAGACGCCGGCAAGAAGCTCGACATGGGGAAGTCGTGCGTACGCTTCCGGCGTGAGGATGACGTGCCGTGGGAGGTCATCGCCGACGCGCTCGAACGCCCGACGATGGAGGAGTACGTATCGCACTACCGCGCCACGCGAAGGGGCGAGCGGGGCGGGAAGGGCGGAAGCGGCAGCCGCTAGCGGCACCTCGCGGCGAGCCGTCTCGAACGCCACTGGGGCCAGGCGCGCACGCCATAGCGCGCACGCCATAGCTCGCGCACCTAGGCGTGATCAGTCGTCGTCCTCGTCGTCCCAGTCCTCGTCGTCTTCTCCCCAGCCGGACTCTTCGCCCCACTCGTCCTCGTCGTCGTCCTCGTCGTCCGAGTCCCAATCGTCGTCATCGTCATCGTCATCGTCATCGTCATCGTCACGGTGCGGGACGGTCGTCGACGGCGGGTCGCTCGCCGGGAAGGTGTCGTCGAGCGCCTCGTCCAGTTCACTGTCGTGCTCGTGGTGGGCGTCGTGGTCGCGGCCCTCGGGTTCGTCTTGGAACGCCGCGCGTCGGTCGTGCTGCCAGAAGATCGTCAACGGTCGCATCGCGATCGACTCCCTTCCACCCAAGCGTAGACCGCGCGACGACCGACCACCGCCGCATCACGGACCGGACCGAGGGACCCGCTTGCGTCGGTGCACGGTTCCGTGCAAGACTCGCGAGAACGTGCAATCTCTATTGCAGCCGCGGGCGTCCGCCGAGGACGACCGCACGACAGAGGTGGATCGGCCGCAGCTCGGTGCGCGCCCATCGTCGTACGACGCCGTGTCCAACGACGGTCAGGCGAGCGTAGGAGAGCGGATCGCCTCGTCCATGGCGACACTGACGACGGCCGAGCGGGGGCTGGCCGAGCACCTCGAGCGCCACCGGCGCGAACTGGCTTACGCCAGCGCGGCCCAAGTGGCGCGGGAACTCGGGGTCTCCGCCTCGACCGCGGTGCGCTTCGCCCAGGCGCTCGGCTTCGAAGGCTGGCCGGCGCTGCAGCAGGCCCTCCGCGCGGAGCTGCACGGGCGGGAGGGACTGGTCGATCTGGCGCCGACCGAGCCGGGGTTCCTGTCCTCGTACGTGGACAGCCAGATGCGCAACCTCGCGTTCCTGGCGGCGCAGGCCGACGAGATGGAGGCCGCCGCCGAGACGCTGGCGTCCGCCACCACGGTCTGGACCGTAGGTGATCGCACGAGCGCCTACGTCTCGGGCTTCGCTCGACACTTCCTGCGCATGGTCCGGCCGGACGTTCGCTCGATCGACGCCGAGCCCGGCGCCGTACCCGATCACCTACTCGACGTCGAGGCCGACCACGCCGTCTGGCTCGTCGCTACCAGTCGCTACGCGCGCCGCACGGTGCGCATCGCCCGTCACCTCTCCGGCCGCGCCCCCATCGTCGTCATGACCGACGAGGGCGCCTCGCCGCTCCTTCCCTACGCCACCGTTCGCCTGCGCTTCGCAACCGACAGCGTCTCGAGTCTCCGCTCGGACGTCGCTGCGTTCGCGACCGCGCACGCGCTGGTGCTGGCGGTCGCGCGCCGCGTTCCCGGAGCGCGCGCCCGCTTGGAACGTGCCGAAGCGCTCTGGGACGAGTTCGAACTGTTCCACAAGGAGGAACCACGTTGAAACGGATCACCCTTCTGCTCCTCGCCTTGCTCGCCTCGCTCGCCTTCGCGGGCAAGGGCAACGACACCCTCAACGTGGCGTTCGAGCGCACCATGCTCACCTTCGACACGTACGCCACCAGCGAGCGCCTCACGCTCATCCTGGCGCACAACTTCGGGGACACCCTGATCCACCGCAACCCGGTCACCGGCGACTTCGAGCCGCACCTCGCCACCGCCTGGCGCGCGCTCGACGACCTCACGTTCGAGTTCGACCTTCGAACCGACGTGACCTTCCACAACGGCGAAGCGTTCGGGCCCGACGACGTGGTGGCCACCCTCACGTACGTCATCACCGACGGCGCCGAACTGCCGGGCACCGGGCCGCTGCAGTGGATCGACCACGTCGAGGCCGTCGACGACGACACCGTGCGCATCCACGCCAAGAGCATCACGCCTACGGCGTACGAGTCACTTGCGCTGATCGGAATCATCTACCCGGCTGGCGTGCTCGAGTCCGAAGGCGCGGTGGCCATCGGCCAGGCCCCCGTCGGCACGGGCCCCTTCCGGTTCGTCGGCGTGGAAGGCAACACCATCCGCTTCGAGCGCTTCGATGACTACTTCGTCGGCGCCAAGCAGATGCCGGCCATCGCCAACCTCGTCATCCACACCCTGCCCGAGGAATCCTCGCGCATCGCCTCGCTCATGACGGGCGACATCGACATCGCCCGCTCCGGCTCGATCAGCCCCGACCAGGCGGCCGCCATCGGCGGCCGTGCGCGCATCGAAGCGGCCGACATCCTGCGCATCTGGTTCGTGCAGATGGACTCGCTCGGCCGTAGCGGCGAGACGTTCTTCACCGACGTTCGGGTACGCCAGGCCGTCGCCCACGCCATCCCGCGCGACGAGATCGTCGACGTGCTGCTGAGCGGTTACGGCCGCAAGATCGACACGCCCTGCAACCCGGTCCAGTTCGGCTGCGATCCCGAGGCGGCGGTCGTGTACGAGTACGATCCCGAGCGCGCCAAGGAACTGCTGGCCGAGGCCGGCTACCCCGACGGCTTCACCGTCGACATCTACGGCTACCGCGACCAGCAGGTGGCGCAGGCCATCCAGGGGTACCTCGAGCAGGTCGGCATCCGCACCAACCTGCAGTGGTACGGCGGTCAGTACGACGTGGTGAGCCAGCGCCTCGCTGCCGGCGACATCGCCCTGTACTTCGGCTCCTGGGGATCGAGCTCCATCTACGACGCCAGCGCCATCATGGACATCCACTTCGTATCCGGCGCCGAGTACGCCCTGAACGCTTCGGAGACCATCGACGCCGCCCTCACCGGCGCACTCCAGACGGTCGATCTGGACGAGCGCCGTGCGCTCTACGCCAGCGCCATCGAGGAGATCACCGCCAACGCCTACATGCTGCCGATGTACGCCGGCCGCGTGCTGGCAGGCGTGTCGAACGACCTCGACTGGCAACCGTCCAGCGACGAGATCGAGCGCTACTACCTGGCGACCTGGCGCTGACCTCCTGACCGAAGGCGGGGGCGTCCGTCAGCGCCCCCGCCGCGCGACCGGCGCGACACGCGCGACCGGCGCGATCATCGGAACTCGTGCCGGCGCCGTCTCCCCCCGGACGGCGCCGGCTTCTTCCTCCTTCTGCGGCAGCGGCGACGGCAACGGCGGGCCGCGCGGCGGCGGTAGGATCGCGGAGACCTCCATGAGCGGCTACATCGTCCAACGCCTCGGGCAAGCGCTGTTGATCGCGCTGATCATCAGCCTCACCACGTTCCTGTTGGTGTTCGTGGCGAAGGACCCGGCGCGCGCTCTGGCGCGGCCCGAAGCCACGCAAGAGGAGATCGACCAGCTTCGCCAGCGCCTCGGACTCGACCGGCCGCTGCTGGTGCAGTACGCCATCTGGGTCGGCGGCGTGGTCCGGGGCGACTTCGGCGACAGCCTCTACAGCCGTCAGCCGGTCGAGCGCCTGTTGGCGCCGCGCATCCGCGCCAGCGCCGAGCTGGCCGGCGCCGCGCTCCTGATCACCGTGCTCGTCGGGGTGCCGCTGGGCGTCGCCGCCGCGCTCCGGCGCGGTTCGTTCGCGGACCTCACCGCCACCGCCATCGCCGTCTCCGGCCAAGCCATGCCGATCTTCTGGTTCGGCTTGATGCTGATCATCCTGTTCAGCGTTCGCCTCGGCTGGCTGCCCGTCAGCGGCCGCGGCACGCTTGCCCACCTGGTGTTGCCTGCTGTCACGTTGGGGTTCTCCGTCATGCCGCTGACGATGCGCCTGACGCGCTCGGCCATGCTCGAGGTGCTGTCCCAGGACTTCATCCGCACGGCGCACGCCAAGGGCCTCCAACGCGCCCGCGTGGTCTTGAAGCACGCCGCGCGCAACGCCGCCACGCCCGTCGTGCTGGCGCTCGGCCTGCAGTTCGGCGCCCTCCTCGGCGGCGCCGTCGTGACCGAGACGGTATTCGCATGGCCCGGGATCGGCGAACTCGCCGTGGTGGCGGTGACCACTGCCGACCTGCCGGTGGTGCAAGCCATCGTATTGTTCGCGGCCGGCGTCGTCATCCTCTCGAACCTCGTCGCCGACGTGCTCGTCGCCGTCGCCGACCCGAGGATCCGGTACTGATGGCACGCATCGCACCAGCGGGCGCCGCGATCACCGCGTGCCGGGCGCGTGCTTCGGTTGCGAGGAACGACCTCTGATGCGTGCACTCTGGCGCCGCTTCCGAACCCGCTCCGGCCGTTTCGGCCTGGCAGCGTTCACACTCGTGGTGGCGTTGGCGGCCTTCGCGCCGTGGCTCGCCCCCAAGGACCCGTACCAGCAGACGGTGATCATGCGCTTGCGGCCGCCGGTCTGGATGGAGCGCGGCGTTCCCGAACACCCGCTGGGCACGGACCAGCTGGGCCGCGACACGCTGTCGCGCCTGATCTACGGCGCGCGCATCAGCCTGCTCGTGGGCGCCGCGGCGGTGCTGGGCGCGGGCCTGCTCGGCGTGTTCCTCGGCACCGTCGCCGGCTACTTCGGCGGCCGCATCGACTACGTTGTCTCGACCCTCATCAACGCCGCGTGGTCGTTCCCGTTCATCCTGCTCGCGCTGATCATCGTGGCGGTGCTGGGCGCCAGCCTCGGCAACCTGATCATCGCGCTGGTGGCCACCAGTTGGGCGAGCTTCGCGCGCATCGCGCGCGGCGAGGTGATGGCGCTGCGCGAGCGCGAGTACGTCTCGGCCGCCCGCGGCCTCGGCATGCGCCCCGCGCGCGTGATCGCCAGGCACGTCCTGCCCAACATCTTCTCCAGCGTGCTGGTGATCGCCAGCATCGAGTTCGGTCGCGCGATCCTGCGCGAGTCGTTCCTGAGCTTCCTCGGCCTCGGCGTGCCCCCTTCCATCCCGTCGTGGGGCGGGATGCTCAGTGAAGCGAGGCCGTACATCTTCACCATGTGGTGGCTGGTGACGCTCCCCGGCGTACTGATCTTCCTCACGACCTTGAGCGTGAACCTCCTCGGCGACGGCCTGCGGGACGCGCTCGACCCCAGGCTGCGCGGGAAGTAGGTCTGCTGCGCGACCAGCGGCCGCGCTCGTTCTCGAACGCACTTCCGCCACCACCGCGAGACACGAACCAAGCTCCGCGCCACGCGAGGGCCCGCCTCGGCCGCCCTCCCTGGTCACCCTCCCCACTTGAAAGGAACCCGCCCATGAACATCGAACGCATCGAACTCCGCGAGGTCGCCCTGCGCCTCAAGTTCCCCTTCCGCACCAGCTTCGGCGTCGAACAAGACCGCCGTATCCTGCTCGTCTCGGTGTTCGCCGATGGCCAGGAAGGCGTAGCCGAGTGCGTGGCGGGCGAGTTCCCCGGCTACGCCTACGAGACCACCGACACGGCCTGGCACGTGCTGAAAGACTTCGTCGCGCCGAAGCTGTTGGGGGGCTCGTTCGCGACCGCTGCGGAACTCCTGCATGAACTTCGCTTCGTGCGTGGCCACAACATGGCCGTCGCCGCCGTCGAGATGGCGTTCTGGGACGCGCAAGCGCGGGCGCTCGGCGTGCCGCTGTGGCAGTTGCTCGGCGGGCGCCTGCGGGACATCCCGGTGGGCATCTCGCTCGGCATCCAGGACAGCATCGAACGCACGGTCGAGTTGGCGGAGCAGAGCGTGGCGCAGGGCTACCGCCGCGTGAAGCTCAAGATCGAACCGGGCTGGGACGTGCAGATGGTGGCGGCGGTGCGCGAGGCCTTGCCCGACGTCGACCTCACGGTGGACGCCAACAGCGCCTACCGCCTCACCGACGCACCGCGCCTGCGCGAGCTCGACGCCTTCGGCCTTGCCTACATCGAGCAGCCGCTGGCGCATGACGACCTCATCGACCACGCCGCGCTCCAGGCGCAGCTCGCCACCGCCATCTGCCTCGACGAGAGCGTCCACTCGCCCGACGACGCCCGCAAGGGGCTCGCCATCGGCGCCGGCCGCGTCATCAACCTCAAGGTCGGGCGCGTGCGCGGCCATCACGAAGCGCGGCGCGTGCACGACATCGCGCAGGCCTTCGGGGCGCCGGTCTGGTGCGGCGGCATGCTCGAGAGCGGCGTCGGCCGCGCCGCCAACCTCCACCTGAGCACGCTGGAGAACTTCCTCATGCCAGGCGACACCAGCAGCTCGAGCCGGTACTGGGACGAGGACATCGTCGAGGAGGCGCTGGAGGCGAGGGACGGGGTGCAGACCGTGCCGGCCGGACCGGGCAGTGGCGTGACGTTGAAGCGCGGGCTCGTCGAGCGCCTGACGAACCGGCACGAGGTGCTGAAGGGGTGATGTCGCGACTGGGCGAAGTCGCCTAGGACCGGTTCCGGGTGGCGCTCGAGCTCTCCCACTCCTCGCGCAGCATCCCGTACACCGACTGATCCACGTACTCCCGCCCGTTGAAGAACCCGCGCCGGAACGCGCCCTCGTAGGTGAACCCCAGTCGCTCCGCCACCCTGCGGCTGCGGGCGTTCGCCACGTCCGCCCGGATGTCGAGGCGCTGGAACGGTTGGCCGTCGAAGAACGGCTCCTCGAAACAGCGCGCCATCACGGCTCGCACGGCCCGCGTCACGACGCCGTGGCCTTGCGCCTCCTCGTCGATCCAGTACCCGATCGAGCCGCGCCGCGTGCGCGCCGAAACGTCGTGCACGCCCACAGCGCCCACCAGCCTGCCGCGCCACCAGATGCCCGCCTCGAAGCCGTCGGCCTCCGCGATCGCTTTCAGCGCCCGCCCCTCGATGAACCCGCGGGTGCTTTCGAGCGACGGCGCCAGCGCCCACGGCATCCACGGACGGAGATGGTCCTGGTTCTTCTTCACCAGCGCTGCCAGTGCCTCCGCGTCGTCCCGCTCGAACAGGGCCAGTTCCAACTCGTCGCCTGCGCGAAGCGCGAAGCGAGGCAACGGCACGGGAGGATGAACGTGACCTTCGTCGAACTGCGCCTCCCACTCCTCGCGCAACAGGCCAAAGAACGCCAGGTCGGCGCCGAAGTCGCCGTGCGCCCGACGCAGCACCGCCTCGGGCCGGAAGCCGAGCCGCTCGACCACCGCGTAGGATCGCGCGTTGCGCGGGTCGAGGCCGATGCTCACGTGCCCGAGCCCACGTCCGAGGTAGAAGTGCCGCAGCAGGCCGCGGATCGCGCGCGTCACCAGACCACGGCCCTGGTAGGCGCTGGCGAGCCAGTAGCCGATCTCGGTCGAACCGCCGGGGCCGTCCAGGAAGTGAAGGTGCATCGAGCCCACCACCTGGCCGCGCCAGCACAGATCGGCGGCCCAACCGTCCCCGCGGCGGAACTGCTCGAGGCCGGCGGCCAACCAACGTTGCACGTCCTCGAGCGTGGCCGTCGGGCCCCAGGTGAACCACTGGCCGAGGTGCTCGCGATCGGCGTCGATCATCCGGTAGTGCTCGGCGGCGTGATGACGCTCGCGTAGGCGTAGCGCAAGCTCGTCGTCGAGACGCAACGTGAAAACGTGCGGCGGGGCGGGGTCCTCGGCCATGGTCATGCGTTCTCCCCCTCGTCTTGCCCGCCGTCGCCTGACGACCCCCGGCCCTCACCGTCACCTGACGGCCCCCGGCCCTCGCCGTCACCCACGCGGCCCCTCGCCACCGCCTCGCCCGGGTGGTCTTCCGAGACCAGGCTCGGGCTACGGGTCCGGATCTGCGTGCGCTCGAGCTTCCCCAGCGCCGCCAGCACCTCCGCGGCGACGCGCGTCACCGAGGCGTCGACGTCGCGCAGGAGCGTGAGCACCTCGAGGTGGTGCGAGCTCGAGGCCCGCGATTCGGGCATCTGCGCCTCGAGACGCGCCAGATGCGCCACGCGCATACGCGCGACATGTTCGACGAACGCCAGTCGTTCCTCGAGCACCTGCTGCGCCATGGCCGCTTCCCCCGTGGCCATGGCGGTGTAGGCCATGCGCATGCGTTGGGCGACCATCTCCGCCGTCTCGCTCAGCTCGGCGCGGCCCTTGCGGCTGAACTCCACCCCGGTCTCCCGCAGGCGCCCCTCCCGCCGCGCCAGCCGCCGGATCTGGTCTCCCATGTGTTCGAGCTCGGTGACCACCAGCATCAGCCGCTCGGATTCGGGGTCCTCCCCATGCTCGCGCCGCATGCGCGCCAGGTAGTCGACGACCTGGTGCGTCAGTCGGTCGATCTTCGCCTCGCGCGCTTCGATCGGTTCGGTGTCCCACCTGCCGGTGCGGAGGAAGCCTGCTGAGAGTTCCATCATCACGGCCACCTGGTCGCTCACCCGCACCGTCTCTCGCTGGGCGAACGCGATGGCGAGGGCCGGCTGCGCGATGGCGTCCGGCCGCAAGTACTTGGGCGCGGAGTCGTCTTCGTGCGCCGGCGCGAGCACGTGCGACAACTTCGCCAACGGACCGGCGAACGTCACGCCCAACAGCGCCACGGCCAGGTTGAACAGGGTGTGCGCGTTCGCGACCTGGCGCGCCCCATCCCCACCGATGGCGGCCACGACTTGCGCGGCCGGTCCTGCCACGGCAACCACGATGACCGCCCCGACCGCCTTCGCCACCAAATGCGTGAACGCGACCTGCTGCGCACCGACGTCGAACGTGCGCGAGACCAGGATGGGAAGCACCGTGCTGCCCACGTTGCCACCCGCCAGGAGCGCCACGGCCGTGGGTAAGGTGACGGCGTCCGCCACGAACAAGCCGAGCGCGATGGCGGCTGCGCCGTTGGCGCTCGACAGCGCGGCGCCGAGCACGAAGCCCAGGCCGGCCACCAGCAGCGGCTGCGCCTCGGCGGTGTCGATCAGGAGCGTGAACGCGGCACTGTCTCGCAAACCGCCGACCGCCGACACGGTGACGTCGAGCCCGAGGAAGAGCATGCCGGCGCCGAGCACCAGGCCCCCGACTCCTGCGCCGTTGCGCCACAGCGACAGAAGGTAGCCGATGCCGATCATCGGCAACGCGTACTCGGCCAGGTTGAACGCGGCCAACTGGATCGCCAGGGTCGCGCCGAGTTTCGCCCCCAGCGACAACACCAGGCCCTCGCGCACGGCCACGATGCCGCTCGTCACGAGCCCCAGAACGGTCACCGCGGTCGCCGTGCCGCTCTGGGTGACGGCCGCCACACCGGTGCCGGTCAGAAGCGCGCGGATCGGAGATCGTGTCGCGGCCGCCATCCAGCGGCGCGCCGCGGGTCCGGCCAGCACGTCGAGCGCGGCCGAGATGCGATGGATCCCCAACAGGAACAGCGCGAGGCCACCGAGCGTCACCAAGAACACGGTCGCCCCTCTCGTGGCGCGGTGGAGACAAGGTGCATCACGTCAGTGACGCAGTGTACGCCTCTCGCGCCGGTCCATGCGCGACGGAGTCCGCATCCGTGGCGCGTGCCGGCGAGCGTTGTCGGGCAACGAGGCCGTCGCATGCGCTTCGGTAGGCGCTCGCAGTACCATGACCCACGAGCCTTACTCAGCAAGCCCGAAGGAACCCGGCTAGAGCCCAGCACCACCACAGCAAGAACGGAGCGACCGATGATCACCGAGAAGAGCACGGAGCGCGGCGGACCCACCATCGACCCGACCTCGAGCAAGGCGCAGGCCATCCTCGAGCGCCAGAAGCGGTTCGTCTACCCGATCGTCAGCAAGATGGCGCTGTACGGCGATCATCCGCTGGCCGTGTCGCACGCCAAGGGGATGTACCTCACCGACGTCGAGGGCAACGAGTACCTCGACTTCTTCGGCGGCATCCTGACGGTCTCGGTGGGGCACGCCAACGACGAGGTCAACGAGGCCGCCATGGCGCAGATGCGCAAGGTGGGCCACACCAGCACCCTGTTCCTGAACGAGATCATGGTGCGGTTCGCCGAGAAGATCGCGTCGATCACCCCGGGCAACCTCACGACGTCGTTCTTCACCAACTCCGGCAGTGAAGCGAACGAGACCGCCATCATGACCGCGCGCATGCACACCGGACGCACCGACGTGATCGCCCTGCGCCACGCGTACAGCGGCCGGACCCTGACGGCGATGAGCGTCACCGCCCACGCTCCTTGGCGCTCGGGTGGCGTGTACGACGGGTACGTCAAACACGTCCGGAACCCCTACTCGTACCGACGCCCCGAAGGCATGACCGAGGACCAGTTCCTCGACCTTTGCGTCGAGGAACTCGAGGAGGTCATCGCCACCACCACCGAGGGGAAGATCGCGGCGTTCATGGCGGAGCCGATCCAGGGCGTGGGCGGCTTCATCGTCGCGCCGGAGAAGTACTTCCAACGCGTCGCTCCGGTGGTCAAGGAAGCGGGCGGGCTGCTCATCATCGACGAGGTACAGACCGGTTGGGGCCGCACCGGCAAGCACCTGTGCGCCATCGAGCACTGGGGCGTGCAACCCGACATCATGGTGTTCGCCAAGGGCGTCGCGAACGGCTACCCGCTTGGCGTCACCGTCACCACGCCGGAGATCGCGGCGTCGGTCGATCACCTGACCTTGGCCACCTACGGCGGTAACCCCGTCGCCATGGCGAGCGCGCTGGCGACCGTGGAGTACATCGAGAAGCACGACCTGGCCAGCAACGCGCAGGTGCAAGGGGCACGGTTGCGCGAGCACCTCGAGCGCCTTCGGGAGCGCCATCCGTTCGTGGGCGACGTTCGCGGCATGGGGCTCATGCAGGCGATCGAGATGGTCGTGCCCGACGGAAGCAAGAAGCCCGACCCGGCGCGCGCCAACGCCTTCGTGGCGGCCGCGCGCGAGCGCGGGCTGCTGCTCGGCAAGGGCGGCCTGCGCGGCAACGTCATCCGTATCGCGCCGGCGCTGATCGTCCGCCAGGACGAGATCGACCGCGGCGCGGAGATCATCGGGCAAGCGTTGGCGGCGGTGGCGTAGGGGCGGTTGCGTAGGGCGGCGCCGCAGGGACGGCGGCG
>CAZOTV010000001.1:93986-95297 GCA_964582795.1 uncultured bacterium | reverse complement strand
GTGCCGACGCGGAAGACCTCACTCACCTCGGTCAATCGAGGTAGGCGCGCCACACGATGCTCTTCACGACGCCGTCATCGACACCGGCGACGATCTCATAGGGCGCCGAGAGCGGGTCGTCGACGAAGTGGAAGCGCCACGCGTCGTCGCCGCGCTCGGAAGGCGAGCCCAGCGCGGCGGTGAGCTCACGCGCGCTCATCCCGACGAACAGACCGTCGACCGGTTGGGTTGGCGCCGTCACGCGGACGCTCATGGGGATGCGCCGCGCGCCCTCGACGGCGTGATAGACCTCCACCATCACCCCGGGGTAGGTCCAGGTCTCGATGCGGTCGGTGGTGCTCGGGTCGTGACGATTCACCACGGCACGTTCGCTGAGGTCGTCCGGGGCCGGCATGCGCTCTAGGAAGCGCCGTTGGGCGTCCTCACTGGGCGGCGCGAGCATCACGTCCACGAGACCATCCACGAAGGCGGGAGCGTCGGCGCTCCGAGTCGATGCCACGTGGTCGGGGTCGATGCCGCACGCGCTCAAGATGGCCAGTGCGACCAGCGAGACGAGGGCGCCGGCCAGGCGCGTCCCCGCTTGGGTGCTCGAACGAACGATGGGCGTGGGAGAAGAAGCGTTCATGGTGATCCCCTCGTGCCGTGGAACGTACGGCGAGGTGGTTCAACCATAGCCGCGACACTGCAAGGGCGCCATGACGCTTGCGTGAACCCAGCGAGGACGATCCGCTCATCCGGTGTTCATGCGCTCCGGTCCTCACTTCGCAGTACAAGAGAGGGCGGCGTCGTTCACGCCGTGCGCGCCGTCGCTACAATGATGCCCAACCTGCTGTGGAGGTGCGCCATGGAAGTGCGTCGGACGGTGCGGCAACTCCTTCTCGAGAAGGGGCATTCGGTGTGGTCGATCGAACCGGACGCCAGCGTGTTCGACGCGCTCGGGCAGATGGCCGAGAGGAACGTCGGCGCTCTGATCGTCTTGAAGGACGGCCACGTAGTAGGGATCTTCTCGGAACGCGACTACGCGCGCAAGGTCATCCTGCACGGCCGCGCCTCGCGCGATGTCCAGGTGCGTGACATCATGACGACGAACCTCGTCACGGTGCGTCCCGAGAACACGTTGGGCGATTGCATGCGCTTGATGACGGAGCACCGCATCCGTCACCTGCCGGTGCTCGACGGTGACGCGAGCGTCGGCGTGGTGTCGATCGGCGACGTCGTGAAGGCCGTCATGGCCGAGCAGGAGTTCCTCATCGAACAACTCCAGAGCTACATCCAAGGTGGGAACGGCTGACCAGGAACCGCGCGCGGGCC
>CAZOTV010000001.1:89153-93886 GCA_964582795.1 uncultured bacterium | reverse complement strand
CCGTTTCCGTGCTAGCGTGATGGGGACACGAGGGAAGGGGAACGCATGAACCAGGCCCATGCCATCGCCGAACGTCCGACCGGGGCGATCGCGGGTCGGGCCCGTCGCGAGGCGCGGCCCGTACCATTCGGCGCGTTCGTCGGCGTCGCCTCGCCCGAGGACGACGGCATGCAACTCCGCGCCGAGGTGGCGCTCGAGCGCGGACGTACCCTGTACCGTGACGGCGAAGTGGCCGTGGCACCGTACGTGGTGCTGCGCGGCGTGCTGCGGGTGAGCGTGCCGACGGCCAGTGGCCGAGATCGACTGGCCGACCTCGCCGGTCCCGGGGACGTCCTGGGCACCGCCGCGATCGACGGCGCGCGCCACGCCGAGACGGTCGTGGCCGCGGACGACGCCGTCGTAGCCGTCATCGACCTGTCGGGCACGCTAGCGCGCCGCAGCGGAAGGAACGCCCTCACGGCCGCGCTGGTTCGCCAACTGACGCGGAGCCGCGCTCTCGCCGACGATCTCGGGCTCCCGATGGGCGCGCGGATCTGCCGCATCCTCGCGAGGATCGCGGAGCGTTTGGGTGACCCGACCGACGCCGCAGGCGACGGCGGCAAGCACGGCGGCAGGCACGACGGCAGGCACGACGGCAAGCGCGACGGCGTGCCGGGCGCCCCCGGAGAACACGCCTGGCGGCACCTGCCCTTCAGCCTCACCCACGATGACGTCGCCCTGCTTGCCGGCTGTGCGCGCGTGACCGCGACGCGCATCCTCGGCGAGCTCAAGGAGGCGGGGGTGCTCGACGGACGGCGCGGGAACTACGCGCTCGTTCCTTCCGCACTGATCGAGGCTGCCGACCGCTACGTGTACGACGTGCTCTGAACTCGAGCCCGATGCCGTCGTTGCCGATGCGATGAAGTTCGCAGGCCCCGAACGTGGTGCTGCATAGCATGCAGGAAGAGAGGAGGGGGTGGCGAAACCAACGCGGCTCGATCCCGTGCGGGACACTCCCATCGGGTCGTTGCAACGCCCTCCTCTCCACCCCTCAACCGCGGACCGGAAGCCGAAGCGGCAAGCGCACCTGGAAACACGTATCGCCGGGGCTGGGGCGAACGGAGATCGTTCCGCCGTGCCCGTGCACCACGATGTTGTGGACGATATGCAGGCCCAGACCGGTGCCGGAGCCAACGCCTTTCGTCGTGTAGAACGGCTCGAAGAGGCGCGGTACCACCTCGGGCGGGATGCCGGGTCCGGAGTCGGCGATCTCGACCACGACCTGATCCCCACTTCGGTAGCTGCGAACGGTGAGTCGGCCGGCGCCCCCCATGGCGTCGACCGCGTTGTCGATGAGGTTGGTCCAGACCTGGTTCAGCTCCCCGCCGAGGGCCTCGATCCGCGGCAGGTCCGTGGCGAGCGATCGTTCGACGACGACACCGTCCGCGAGACGGTGCTTCAGCATCACGAGGGTGTCGCGCAGGCTGTCGTTGATGTCGACCATCTGGACTTTGTCCCGGTCGAGGTAGGCGTAGCGCTTCACCGAACCGACGATGCGGGCGATCGCGTCGGATGCGACGTTCAGCTCGTGGAGCAACTGCTCCACCTCGGTGCTGGCGACGAGCCAGCGGAGTAGCGGCCCGAGGGCGCCGTCGGCGAGGTCTCCCCGTAGACCGTCGAGTTCCTCGGGCGTCCAGCCGGCGTCGGACAGGACGCTGGCGGCGTCGGGTGCCGTGTCGGGCGCATGGCCCTCGAGCCACGCGCCCAGGGCGTCTTCGCGCTCCGCCCTCGCCAAAGGGTCGTGGTCGCGTCGTCGGGCGTCCGCCGCGAACCGTTCGTCGTGTTCGACCGAGCTTCCCGGCGCGTCGTGACCGCGTTGGATGGAACGTCCCAGCGCATCGAGGTCGTGAACGAACCGGGCAAGCTCCAGTGCGGCCCGCTCGGCCTCGTGGAACGCCGCATGCAAAGACGACGCGCTGCGCGCGATGGCCGCTGCGGGGTTGTTCAGTTCGTGCGCAAGGCCCGCGGCCATGGTGCCGAGCGCTGCGAGCTTCTTGCGCTGCATCAACATCGACTCCGCGCTCCGCAGGCGCTGCATCACGGTGGTGACGATGGCGCGGCTGGCGTCCGGCTTGTGGGCGAGAAACTCGTCGTACGCATCCGGGCCGATCTTCAACAGCCGCGCCGGCGACGACGCGCGCACCGACGCCGTGCGCGCCTGTCGTTGCAGCAGCGCCATCTCGCCGATCACCTCGCCGCGCGTACGGACGGCGAGGACCTCGTCGGTAATGCCATCTCGCCGCGTCACCTCGAGCTCGCCTTCCAACACCACGAACATCGTGTCGCCCGGTTCGCCCTCCCGCATCAGCCACGCTCCCGTCGGAAGCTCGACCGTCTCGGACATGGCGTGCAGGCGATCGAGCTCGTCGTCCGAGAGGCTCTCGAACAGCGGTTGCCTCCGCAGGAAGTCCTTGGCGGTTCCCTGGTCCATCCTGCTACGCCCCCGGCCCGAGGCGGTGCACGAACGACGTGGGTCTCGTCATCGGTGATAGGGCGTGCACGTGGCAGCTCCTCGCTGAGGGGCCCCGCTTCATCCGGGTCGGCGCGCGGGGCGGCCGAAGACGGGGTTCCCGGATGGAGCGCGCACGACTGCCCGTTCGGGGCGGCAGGCGAGCGTGTCGGTGTGGGCGTCATCGTACTCCTGGGCGATGCCCGGGATGCGCCAAGCGCTCCAAGTCCGTTGCAGCGAGATCCGGCCGACAGAGCGGTCGGCGCACGCGTGATCTTGGCCGTGCCGTCTGACACGCGACAATCGTGTGCGTTCTCGGCTCGACCCCGTTGCTAGCGGAGGAGTCGGCGACGGACACGTCGCGAACGTGGTAAAACCATAACCATGAACAAGACCGAACTTGCTGAGAAGCTGGCCAAGAAGACCGGACTGAGCGCTGCGAAGGCCACGGAAGTGGTCAACGCGATCTTCTCGACCGACAAGGGCGAAGGCATCATCGCCGTCGAGCTGGACGCTGGCCGCAAGGTTCAGATCACCGGCTTCGGCACCTTCGAGACCCGCAGCCGTGCCGCTCGCAAGGGTGTCAACCCCGGCACGGGCGAGACGATCACCATCCCGGCGAAGAAGTACGCCGCGTTCCGCACGGGCAAGGGCCTGAAGGAGCGCGTCGAGAAGTAAGCGCACCCGCGCGCCCCTACGCACGGGCGCGATTCCACCCGACCACCACGCCCCGGCGGCTTTCGAGCCCGCTGGGGCGTTCCGTTGTGGTGACGCGGAGGCGGCTGCTCTTCGCCTGACGGTGAACGTCGGCTCCGCGCGTTGCAGCGCCACGCATCACGTTCGCGAGGCAAGCGATGGCAGCGCAGGACACTCGATGCGCGGTCGAGGCGTGCGCCGTGCATCGTGGTCTTGACAAAGGCTGAACGGTCGTTCAAGATACTGAACGGGTGTTCAGCCATGCGTGATCCGAAATCATCCAACACTCGCCGAACCACAGGGCGCGCCGGTCGACGGACCGCCGGTGCGGCGGCCGACACTCGGCCGGTCGCCGAACCCGCCGAGCCGGAGACGGTCCGAGCGAGCTCGGGCACTGCGGCCGGTGGGGCGGGTAGTGCGGGCGCCGAGTCGGACCGCACCGCCAAGGCGCGCATCCTCGACGGCGCGCTCACGCTGTTCGCCGAGCACGGCATCGCGGGCACCAGCGTCCGCGCCGTTGCCGACGCGGTGGGCGTGTCACCAGCGCTCGTGATGCACCACTTCGGGTCGAAGAGCGGACTGCGGCGCGCGTGCGACGAGCACGTGGCGAACATCGTGCGCGACAGCAAGCGCGACACGCTCGCAGCAGGACTCGACTTCGACCCTATGGCCGCGCTCCGGCGCCAGCAGGGCGCGCCGCCGCTGCAGCGCTACCTCGCCCGCGCGTTGGTCGAGTCTTCGCCGGAGTCGCGCGCGCTGTTCGACCGCTTCGTCGCCGACGTCGAGTCGATGCTCGAGGTGGCCGAGAACGCAGGCCTGGTACTCGGTAGTAGGTTCCCCCGCGAACGAGCGGTGCTGATGGTCGCGTGGACGCTCGGCGGGTTCGTCCTACGCGAGCATCTCGAGCGCAACCTCGGTGTCGACGTGACCGAGCCGCCGGGGGATCCCGCCGCGCTGGAGCCGTACATGGGTCCGATGATCGAACTGTTCGCGCAAGGGCTGCTGGAGCCCGACGTCGCCGCGCGCCTTGCCGAGACGTTCTCGCCAGGCGAAGGCGGGAAGGAAACCAAGTGATGAAGAACGATGACGTCACCATCCGCACGAGCGGGCTGGTGAAAGACTACGGTCGCCTTCGGGCACTCGCCGGCGTGGACCTCGAGGTCCGTCGAGGCGAGGTCTTCGGGTTCCTCGGGCCGAACGGAGCGGGCAAGTCGACCTTGATCCGTGTGCTCCTCGGGTTGCTCGCGCCCACGGCCGGGCACGCGGAGGTGCTCGGCCTTCGACCCACGGGGGACGCCGCCGAACTGAGGGCCAGGATCGGGTACCTGCCAGGCGAGCTGCACATGCGCGGCAACGCGACTGCCGGCGCACTGCTCCACTACCTGGCGAACCTTCGTGGGACCAACGGTCGTGCCCGGATCCAGGCGTTGGCCGAGCGGCTGGCCCTCGACCTCGGCCGCCCGATCCGCGGGCTCTCGAAGGGCAACAAGCAGAAGGTCGGGCTCGTGCAGGCGTTCATGCACCGCCCGGAACTCCTCGTGCTCGACGA
>CAZOTV010000001.1:76252-89053 GCA_964582795.1 uncultured bacterium | reverse complement strand
TGAGCCAAGTCTCTTGGGACGACACCAGCCTGAGGTTGGTGCTCCAAGGTGAACCGGACGCGCTGCTGAAGGCCGCCGCGAGGTACCGCGTGGTGGGCTGGTCGGCGCGCGAGCGCGAGCTCGAAGAGCTGTTCATGGACTACTACCGTGTCGATGCGGACACCGAGAAGTCCGCCGGAACCAGCGAAAGGCAAGGCGCGGTTCGACCAGGCGGCGCAGGCGATCAGCTCGACGCCATCGCTGCCGCCGCCAGAAGGGATGCCTGAGATGACTGCTTCTTCCGCGACCGCGCCTTCCCGCACGGCATCGCCCGTCACCGCGGCGCCGATGACCGTGTGGACCCACGTGTTGCGCGAGCATCGTAGAGCGTTGATCGGCTGGTCCGTGGCCGTGGCGGCAGTGACGGCGATCTACGTCAGCGTCTACCCGTCGTTCGGCGGCGGCGCGATGGACGACATGATCGCGAACCTGCCCGAGGGTCTGGTCAAAGCGTTGGGATACGACGACATGTCCAGCCCCGGTGGCTACCTCTCATCGACCGTCTTCGCGCTTCTCGCGCCTATCCTCCTGAGCGTCTACGGGGTGTCTCTCGGAGCGCGCCTCATCGCCGGGGAAGAGGAAGACGGCACCTTGGAGTTGGAACTCGCCGCCCCAGTGACGCGTGGTGCGGTGTTCCGCGAGCGTCTGCTGGCACTCTGGACCGGGCTCGTACTGCTGTCCGCCGTCGTCGGCTTGAGCACGATCCTGCTCGCCCTCGCCATGAGCATCGACATCGGTGTCACGCAGATCGCGGCGGGCACCGTCGGTCTGCTGTTGTTGGTGGCGGGGTTCGCGACCGTGGCCCTGGGGGTCGGCGCCTGGACGGGCAGGCGCGCCTACGCGCTCGCGGCCGGCGCCGGGCTGGCCGCTGCCGCGTTCGTGCTCAACGGTGTCGCGGACCTTGCGGACGCCGCATGGATGCGCGCGGTGTCGCCGTTCGCCTGGTTCCTGGACGCCGAGCCGTTGGTGCAAGGGTTCGTGGCGTCGAGCCTGCTGTCGCTCGCTGCGATCCCGCTGCTGGCAGCGGTGTTCGGCGCCGTCCGGTTCGTGAAGCGAGACGTGCTGGTCTGAGTCGGTACGTTAGGACGCACGGGGCGCCGTGACGGCGTTCCCGGCAGTCGTTGCGCCCGGGGCTTCGAGCTCCGGGCGCATGTTGCTGCGCCCCCAAGCGTCGATGGCGTCGACCACCTGCTGAAGTTCGTGGCCCGCCTGCGTGAGCGAGTACCGCGTGCGTGGTGGCATGGTGGACTCGACGACCTTGCTGACCACGCCGATGCGCTCGAGGTGGTCGAGGCGAGCCGACAGCGTCGTGGTGTTCACGCCGCCGACCGCGCGAGCGAGCTCGTTGAACCCGTGTGCTCCGGTCAGCAGGGCGCGCACGATGTGGAGCGTCCACTTCTCTTGTAGCAGCTCGATGGACGCGTACACGGGGCAGAAGGCGTGATCCGCCTGCGACATGCCCGGAAGTGTAGCACGGCAGACCGTTCGGCGGTGTGCTTGACATTCTCAAGCACTTGAAGTTACGGTGTGTAGCGCCGGAGGTACGGGTGCCCGCTCGGGCACGGCCGCCTCCGCCTTACAAGCCCAACGAGAGCACGCACCCCACCTATCGCGAAGGAGCACATCGCCTTGAACTGGAACCTCGATCCCTCTCACAGCAGCGTCGAGTTCGCCGTCCGCCACATGGGTCTGGCGCACGTACGCGGCCGCTTCGAAGCCTTCCGCATCGACGTCGAGGCCGACGGCAACGGACGACCCGAGCGGGTCGTGGCCGTTCTCGACGCCGGCAGCATCACGACGGGCGTGGACGACCGCGACGCGCACCTGCGCTCGGCTGACTTCCTGAACGTCGAGCGCTACCCCGAACTGCGCTTCACGTCGTCCGACGTCGCGCATCTCGGTGATGGCCGGTACCGCGTAGAGGGCGACCTCACGATCCGCGACGCCACCCACCCGGTCACCTTCGAGGCCACCGTCAGTGACGTCATCAAGGACCCGTGGGGGAACCAGCGCGTGGCCGCCGAAGCCAACGGCCGCATCGATCGCACCACCTGGGGCTTGACCTGGAACCAGGTCCTCGAGGCCGGGTCGCTCTTGGTCGGGAACGAGATCCGCTTCGAGGTGGCCCTGCAGGCCATCGCCCACGCCAAGGCGGCCTGACGAAACGAGGCGAGTAGGCTACGATCGGGCGGACGCTCGGCCCCCGCTGCCCACGCCGGCCGGATCCTCGGCCCACGCCGCCCACGCCGGCCCGACGCTCGGCCCGCACCAGGCAGGCGGGCAGGACGAACTGCCCTTCCGGGAAGCGCCCCTCGCGCCTAGCCTGAAGGTGCACGGGGGTGGGCCACCTCGGCCCGACGAGGCGGCCGGGTCGGCGCGTCCGCGCCATGCTCCCCGCGCCACCGGCCGGTCGGGAGCCGCATGGCGGCCTCCCACCCCGTCGCCGAACGCGCACCATCTCCTCCATGGCGGGGGAGATGGTGCGCGCGGTATTCGGCGGCGGCAAGCGACCAGGCGCGTGGGCTCACGCCGGCGCGCCGACGGGCTGCAGTTCCTCCTCCGTGCGCGCGACCCGGTCGATCATCGCCATGATGCTGTCCGGGTTGAGCGAGATGCTGTCGATGCCGGCTTCCACCAAGAAGGCGGTGAACTCCGGGTAGTCCGACGGCGCCTGACCACAGATCCCGACCTTGCGACCGTACCGGTGGGCACCATCGATGAGGTCGCGGATCATGCGCTTCACCGCTTCGTTGCGTTCGTCGAACAGGCCCGAGAGGCCGCCGCTGTCACGGTCGACGCCGAGCACCAGCTGCGTCAGGTCGTTCGAACCGATCGAGAAGCCGTCGAAGCGCTTCGAGAACTCGTCGACGAGGATCACGTTCGACGGGATCTCGGCCATGACGTAGACCTCGAGGGGGTGACCGTCGGCGGCGCCGTCGCCTCGTTTCAGGCCGTTCTCCGCCATCACCGCCAGGACCTGGTCCGCTTCGTCCAGCGTGCGGCAGAACGGGATCATCACGACCACGTTGGTCAAACCGATCTCGTTTCGCACGTTGCGGATGGCGGCGCACTCGAGTGCGAAGCCCTCCCGGTACGCCTCTGAGTAGTAGCGCGACGCCCCGCGGAACCCGAGCATCGGGTTCGCCTCGACCGGCTCGAGTTCGCGCCCGCCGATCAGGTCGGCATACTCGTTGGTCTTGAAGTCACTCATGCGCACGATGACAGGCTCGGGGTACTGGCTGGCCGCGATCTTGGCGATGCCGCGCGCGAGGTGCTCGACGAAGTACTCGCGCTTGTCCTCATAGCCGCGCGTCAAGTCGGTGATGATGCGCTTCGCCTCCTGGTCCTGCAACTGGTCGTACTTCACCAGCGCCATCGGGTGGATCTTGATGACGTTGTTGATGATGAACTCCATGCGCGCCAGACCGATGCCGCGGCACGGCAGCTTCCACCAACGGAACGCTGCTTCCGGGCTGGCGATGTTGAGCATCACGCGCGTGCGCGTGCGCGGAGCGCCGCCGACGTCGACCTCCGTGACCTCGAACGGGAGGATGCCGCGGTAGATGCGGCCGCGCTCGCCCTCGGCGCACGACAACGTCACCTCTTGACCGTCGGTCAGCACCTGCGTGGCGGTCGACGTGCCGACCACCGACGGGATGCCGAGTTCCCGACTGACGATGGCGGCGTGGCACGTGCGCCCGCCGTGGTCCGTGACGATGCCGGCCGCGCGTTGCATGATCGGTACCCAGTCCGGGTCCGTCATGCCGGTGACGAGGATCGATCCGTCCTCGAAACGCCCGATCTCGGCGGCGGACTTCAGCACCTGCACCTTCCCGGTGGCGACGGCTTCGCCGATCGCCAGCCCCTCGACGAGCACGTCCCCTTCGCCGGTGAGGCGGAAGCTCTTCAACGCCCCTGCGATCTTCTGCGCCTGGACCGTCTCGGGCCGCGCCTGTACGATGAAAAGCTCGCCGCTGCGGCCGTCCTTGGCCCACTCGATGTCCATCGGGCGGTCGTAGTGGCGCTCGATCGCGCGCCCCCAACGGGCCAACTGCACGATCTCGTCGTCGCTCAGCACGAAGCTCCTGCGCTCCTGTGCGGTGGTCGGCTCGATCTTGGTGGTGGCGCTGCCGCCGGTGGCGTACACCATCTTGCGCTCTTTCTCGCCCACGTGCTTGTCGATGATCGGCCGGTGGTCCGGGTCGTCCAGCAGCGGCTTGAAGACGGTGTACTCGTCCGGGTTCACGGCTCCTTTCACCACCATCTCACCCAGGCCGTAGGCGGCGTTGATGACGACCACGTCGGGGAAGCCCGTCTCGGTGTCGATGGTGAACGCCACGCCGGAGCCGGCCAGGTCGGAGCGCACCATCTTCTGGACGCCCACCGACAACGCCACCTCCATGTGCCGGAAGCCCTTGGCGGCGCGGTACGCGATGGCGCGGTCGGTGAACAGCGAGGCGAAGCAGTCGCGCACCGCGTCGAGCAACTCCGGTTCACCGTGGACGTTCAGGAAGGTCTCCTGTTGGCCGGCGAAGCTTGCGTCGGGCAGGTCTTCGGCGGTGGCGCTGGAGCGCACGGCGACGTCGGGTTCCCGCGCGCCAAGGCGCGTGCCGAGCTCGCGGTAAGCGTCGGCCACGTGCTGCGCCAGGTCGCCGGGGAACGGCGCGGTGGAGATGAGCCGCCGGATGGCCTTGCCGGTTGCCTCGAGCGTCGCGTCACCGCGCTCGAACGCCCTGACGTGTTCCGTGATCGCCTCGTCGAGCCGGTTCTCGCGCAGGAAGTGCCAGTACGCTTCCGCGGTGGTGGCGAAGCCGGGTGGGACGCGCACACCTGCTTGCCCCAGCCTCGCCGACATCTCGCCGAGTGACGCGTTCTTCCCGCCGACGATGGGCACGTCGGCGATCCCTAGGGTCTCGAACCAGCGGACATGACGTTCAGCGGTGGCCATGTAGCCCACCTCCCGCCGCCGCCAGGAACGCGCGGAAACGCCGCGGCATGGAAGCGAACCGCGCGCGGCGGCCCGAACGCGGCAAGCCCGTCTGGGCGCCGCCCCGCACGCCGGTAGGTGCGGACCCCAGAGGTCCTGGGGGATGGCCCGGGCGCGGCGCGCCCACGATTCAAGCCTAGCGCGTCGGCGTCAACGGTGGATGGGACGCTTGGCCCTGCAGGAGCGCGATCGGCACGGCGATGGCGAGGCTGGCTGCCGACACCGCCAGGGTCGGCGACAAGCCTCCGACGCGGTCCGCCAACAGCCCGGTGACGAAGGGGCCGAGAGCCTGACCCGTGGCGAACACCACCGTCGCGAGCGCGATCGCTGCGCCCCACGACGGCCGCGGCAGCGTCGTGCGGACCAGCTCGGTCAACGCCGACACGACCGCCAGGAACGACGCTCCGACCATCACGGTCGAGACCAGCACGAACACAGGGTGCGTCGTCGCCAAGGGGAGGGCGCTGCCCACCGTGAGGACCACGAGGATCGCGGCGAGGGAGCGCCCCACGGCGAAGCGCCGCAACACCGGCTCCCACACCACGGCCGTCGACGCAGCGGCGATGCCGAGGGTGATCCAGGCCGCCGAGACGGCGACGCTGCCCCAGCCCGCGCCCTGGACGAACGCCACCAAGAACGTCATGTAGCCGATGTATCCGAAGCCGAAGAGCAGGTACGCCGTCAGCGCGGCGCGCAGTCGGCCGAGACGGGCGGGTTCGCGCCGCGCGCCGCGAACCGGCGGCGGGATGGGCACGGTGCGGGCCGCGATCCAAGCGAAGGCGGTCGCCACGAGGCCGAGGCCGGCCATGAGCAGCCATGCACTCGGCCACGTCTGCGGGGCGGCAGCTCTCACGAGGAACGGCAGGGTGGCGCCGCTGATCGCGATGCCGATGCCGACACCACCGAAGTACGCACCGATCACGCGTCGGCCCGCCGCCGCATCGACGGCCGTGCCCGCGGCAGCGTCGGACGCGACGTGCGTTGCCAGCGTCGCGCCAGCGATGAACACCACCGCGGCCGCCACGCCGTTCACGAACCGGATCGCCAGCAGCGCGTTCCCGTTCCCCGTGGCGGCGGTGAGGCCGAGCGTCGCGACCGTCGCGACGAGCGAGCCGACGAAGCTCGCGCGCGGCCCAAGGACGCGCATGAGGCGTTCTGACGCCAACGCCCCGACCAGGTAGCCCGCTGCATTGGCCGTGTTCATCGCCCCGGCGAAGGCGTAACTCCAACCGAGGTCCGAGCGCATGGCGGGCAGGACGAGCGCGTACGCGAAGCGCGCGAAGCCCAGCGCTACGGCAGGACCGAGCGATAGGAAGACGGCGCGAGGGAGCGCGCGGTTCGCCACGCGGCTCAGCGGCGGTCGCCCGGCTCCGGGGCGGTCGTGGGGGCGGCCTGGTGATCCGCCTGCACGGCAGCGTCGAGCAGCGCCGCCGCCGCGGCGCGAGCATGCTCGGCGGGCGCAGGTCCGCCTTGCACCAACGCCACGACCGCTGCGCCTTCGACCAGCAACTGGAGTCGCGCAGCGAGCGCGCTCGGGTCGGTCGCGCCGAGCTCCGTCGCGAGCGATTCGAAGAAGGCTCGCGCCGTCGCCTGGTGTGCCTGGGCGTACGGCCGCGCCGCGTTCAGCTGGCCTCCGAGTTCGATCGTGGCCGCCACCAACGGGCACCCGCGGAAGTCCGGCGACTCCGCCCACGTGCGAAGCAGGTCGAAGACGGCCAGGATGCGGCCGCGCGGCTCGTTCGCCATCTCGGCCGCCTGGGCCAACCAGGCGTCACGTTCGTCCTTACGGCGGTCCAACACGGCCTTCACGAGGGCGTCCTTGGAGGGGAAGTGGTGGTAGAGCGTCATGCGCGCTACCCCGGCGCGCGCGATGATCTCGTTGATGCCGACGTTCGGCACGCCCCGCGCGTAGAACAACCGGGAGGCGGCGTCGAGCAGGCGATCGGCGGCGCTCGGCTGGTTGGTGTCGCTCATGGACCTATCGTACGGACTGGTCGGTATGGGAACAAGGGGGCGCGAGGACGCCCCGTCAATGGACGGCGAGCAGCGGGCAGCCGGCGGCGTCCAGGACCTCCACCAGCCCGCTACTGTCGAACAGGGGCGAGGCGGCGGCGGCGACCACCATCCCAGCGCCTTCGGCCCGGGCGACGCGCGCCAGTTCGCGAGCGTCAGGGCGGAGCACGACATGCAGCACCAGGCCCTCGCCGTCTCCGCCCGCGTGCGCGCTCGCCTCTGCCCAGCGTGCCCGGACGGCGCCGTCGTCGTCGCCGGTCACCATCACGTGGATGGCCTGGCCTGGCGCCGCCAGGTGTCGCGCCACCGCGAGCGCGTGCCGGGCTTCCTCGGAGCCGTCGTAGACGACGAATACCGGATCTCGGAGGCGGAGCCGACGTCCGAGCAGGAGCACGGGCCTGGAGCCCTGCATCATCAATGCCAGCGCCGTCGAGCCGAGCCGGCCCCTTCGCGCCGGCGCATGCCCGGCGCGTCCCACCACGACGAGGTCGGCTTCACCGGTGGCGGCCATGACCTCGGCTGCCACACTGCCGCGCACCCGCCGGAAGGAGAAGGGCACGCCGGAGCGGTCGGCGGCTTGCGCCAACGCGCGCTCGATGGAGCGTGCGCGCGCGAGCAGCTGCGCTTCGAGTTCGTCGACGCGGATCTGCCGCGGCTGGAGTTGGAAGACTCGGATCTCGCGCGCGAAGGGCATCCCGGCGGCGCGCAGCAGGTCGATGTCCTCGACGAAGAGGCCGAGGAGCTCCGCCTCCAGGCGCGCTGCCAACGCCACGGCCGCGTCGAGTGCCGCGCCGCTGTCGGCCGAGGCGTCGAGGGCGACCAGGATGCGCCGGATCTCGGGGGAGGCTCGGCGCGTCACGAGTCGCCTTCCTCCTTGCGCCCGAACTCGCGCCGGAGCCGCGCGAGGCGGCGAAGGCTCGCCTCCACCCGCGCGTTGACCGAGCCGTCGGGATAGCTCCCGTCGTCGCGGCGGTCACCCATGGGAAGACCGGTGAGCAGTTCCATCCCTTCGTCGACGGAGTTCACGGAGTAGACGTGGAACGCGCCCTCACGGCAGGCGTCGACGACGCGCGCGTCGAGCATCAAGTGGGGCAGATTGGCGGCCGGGACGATGACGCCCTGCGTGGCCGTGAGGCCCCGCGCCGCGCATACGTCGAAGAATCCCTCGACCTTCTCGTTCACGCCGCCGATCGCCTGCACCTCCCCGAGCTGGTTGACCGATCCGGTGACCGCGAGGTCCTGCCGCAGCGGCACCTCCGCGATGGCGGAGAGCAGTGCGTAGAGCTCGGCCGACGAGGCGCTGTCGCCCTCGACTCCGCCGTACGACTGCTCGAACACGAGGCTGGCGGAGAGGGACAACGGTGTCTCGGTGGCGTAACGCGCCTTGAGGAAGCCGGACAGGATCATCACGCCCTTGCTGTGCAGCGGGCCGCCGAGTTCGACCTCGCGCTCGACGTCGATGATCTCGCCCTCGCCCAGGCGCGTGCGCGCGGTGATCCTGCTGGGACGCCCGAACGAGAAGGTGTCGAGCCGCACGACGGAGAGCCCGTTGACCTGACCGACGCGCGCCCCTTCGGTGGCGATGCGCAAGGTGCCGCGAAGGATGCTCTCCTGGAGTTCTTCTCGCAACCGGTCCGCGCGCCTGGTGCGTGCGCGGATGGCTTCTTCCACGTCGTCGCGCGAGACCGGCCCTTCGCCGCGGTCCCGCGCCAGGTGATCGGCTTCGCGCAGGAGGTCGGCGACCTGGCGCGACTCGGCCGACAGCTTGGTGCCGTCGCCCACGAGGCGCGCGGCATGCTCCAGGACGCGCTCGATGGCCGGACGCGAGATCGGCCGAAGGTCGTGCGTGCGCGCCAGTCGCGCGACGTGACGCGCGAACAGCTGCTCCTGCTCGGGCGTGCGGTCGAGCGCGTCTCGAAAGTCCGCCTGGACCTTGAAGAGTTCGCCGAACTCGGGATCGTGCGTCTCCAGCAGGTAGTACACGATGCGCTCGCCGAGCAGCACCACCTTGACGTCGAGCGGGATCGGTTCGGGCTCGAGCGACGTGGTGCTGATCAGACCGAGGGCCTGACCCGCCGACTCGATCACGATCTCGGACGACGAGAGCGCGCGCTTGAGCGCCTCCCATGCGTACGGCTGGGTCAGCACCTTGCGCGCATCGAGCACGAGGTACCCGCCGTTGGCCAAGTGGAGCGCCCCGGGCCGGATGAGGTCGAAACTGGCGGTGAGCGCCCCGAACTGCGACTGGTAGTCGACGCGCCCGACGATGTTCTGGAAGTTCGGGTTGTCCTCCGTCACCACCGGGGCCCCGTCGTCCGGGTCCCGGCTGACCAACACGTTGACGCGATAGCGGTCGAGGATCTCGCCGCCCTGCTGGACCTTCAAGATCCGCACCGGCCCGGCGTCGTCCCCACCCTCGACGAGGCTGCGCGCGTTCTCGACGACGTCGGCCTGGACGGCATCGAGGTGAGCGATCACGTTGGGTTCGTCGGCGTACGTCTCGCGCAGGTCTCGCATCAGATCCCGCACCACCAGCTCCGCGAACTCGCGGTCGAGCTCGTGAACCGCCTTGCGCAGGCGGCGGTGCCTGCCAGGAACCTGACGCAGCACCTGCTGCAACTCCTCTTGCAGGTCCTCGACCGCGGCCTGGATGCGCCGCTGCTCCTCCGGCGGGAACTCGCCGAGGTCGCGCGGCGAGACCACTTCCCCGTCCTTGACCGGCGCGAACAGGAACCCGAGGGGTGTGCGCACCAGACGCAGCCCGTTGGCGCGCGCCTTCTCCTGCACCGACTCCAGAGCCGTGTCTTGTTCCTGCTCCGACTCCTGTTCGAGGGTCTGACGCCTCGTCTGGTACTCCTCGCTCTCGAAGGCGCCCGCGACGACCCCGCGCAGCTCGGTCACGAACGCGTCGAGGTCGTGTCTCAGGCGCGCGCCCTGGCCCGCGGGAAGGCGGAGGTAGCGCGGTGCGTTGGGCCGGTCGAAGCGGTAGACGTAGCACCAGTCCGAGCCCGCGGGCTCGGACGTGGCGCGTTCCCGGAGCATCCTGCGGACTGGGGAGTCCTTGCCGGTCGCATCGGGTCCGTGCACGAAGATGTTGTAGCCTTCACCGCCTATGCCAAGACCCAGGGCCAGCGCCTCCGCGGCGCGCTCCTGGCCGAGGAGCCCCTCGAACGGTTCGAGGTCGTCGGTGGTCTCGAACGGCAGCGCGCCGAGGTCACTGCGTTGGTACAGCCGGTCAGGATCGACGCGTCGTCGGTCGTCGGACATGCAGTCCTCCTGTTCGGTCCCGCGATGCGGCGTGTCCGCCGGGCTCTGTTCGTCACGGCGGGCGGCGTAGGTTCAGACTACGGCGCGGTCCGCCCGCCGGGCCAGGCCCAACGTCCCTGAGCGCCGAACGCCCCGGTGTTCGCACGCGTGGACCAACCCGAGGCCAGTCGCGCTTCGTCAGGCGCGGAACGCGGCCAAGCGGCGCGCGACTTCCGTGGCCAGGGCCTTGGTGTCCACGGCGACCGTCACGAAGCCGAACCCTTCTTCGGCCTTGCGGCGCGCGAACTCGGTGTCGCCGGTGTGGATGCCCGCCACGATGCCGTTCTCGCCGCACGCCGCCAAGATGCGCGCCACCGCCGCGGTCTGGGCGGGTTCGTCGCTGTCCATGCGCGGAAGCGCGCCCACGGCGTAACCCAGGTCGGCGGGTCCGACGTAGAGCCCGGTGAGGCCCTCCACGGCCGCGATGTCGTCGAGGTTCTCCAACCCCCGCCGCGTCTCCACCATGCAGAACACGATGATCTCGGCGTCGGCGTGCAGATGGTAGCCCTCGCCATAGATGTGCGCTGCGCGGGTGGGCCCGAAGCTGCGCGTGCCGGCCGGCGGGTAGCGGGCGGCCGACACGGCCGCCGCGGCCTGTTCGGCCGTCTCCACCATCGGCACGATCACGCCCATCGCGCCGGCGTCGAGCGCGCGCATGATCATGGCCGCGTCGTTGGCGGGTACGCGCACGAGGGGTACGGCGTCCGACGAGCTCACGGCCTGCAGCAAGCGCGGGAGATCGGCGGATGCCGCCATGCCATGTTGCAGGTCGAACACGACGCTGTCGAAGCCTGCCAGCGCGACGATCTCGGCACCGAACCCGTCGGCCAGGCTCAACCAGGCGTTCGCTGCGGCGCGCCCTTCGGACCACAGGCGCTGAAGGCGGTTGGGCTTCATCGCACGATGATACCGCCGCGCCGCCGGGCCGCTGGACGCGCGACGTGCGCACGGGGCGGGCCCGTCACGCGTACCCGCGGTTCGGGTCGGCGTTTAGCGAACGCGCCCGGAACGCTCGGGCGCGGTACCCGCCGTACCCGCGAACGACGCGGGCACCTCGGGACTGCGGACCTTGCGCGCGGCATCCCACGGATGCATGGTGAACGTGGGCGCCTGTGCGTGCTCGTTCACGGGCCCTCCCGCGGCGCGACCTCGCGCGTTGGCGCGGTGACGCGCCGTGTCGTACTACGTCGTCTCCGTGTCGCCCTGTGTCATCAGGGGAGGGATCGGGCCTTGCGGCCATGGGCGACGGCCACGTACCATCACCCGCAACGTGGCGGGGCGCCGGCGGACGAAGTCCCCGCACGTACGGCTCGCACGCCCCACGAACGCCAGATGGGACGGCCATTCGCCGAACCAGGGCAGGGCGCCGCGACACTCCGCGGCGCCGCATCGGAGGAAGTCATGCACGACCCGTTCGAAGGCCGCCTGGCCCAGCGCATGAAGGGCCAGACCTCGTCGGCCATCCGCGACATCCTGAAGGTCGTGGCACGACCCGAGATCGTCTCGTTCGCCGGCGGGCTGCCGGCGCCCGAGCTCTTCCCGATCGATGCCATGCGGGCAGCGGCCGATCGCGTCCTGTCGCAGGGCGCCAGCCAGGCGCTCCAGTACGGCGCAACCGAGGGCGTCGCCGAACTGCGCGCGCACATCGCTGCGGAGGCGACCGCCGCCACGCCGGACGCGCCGGTCGAGCCGGAGCAGGTCCTCATCACCACCGGGTCGCAGCAAGCGTTGTCGCTCATATCGACCGTGCTGCTCGATCCGGGCGATCCGATCGTCGTCGAAGACCCCAGCTACCTCGGTGCGCTGCAAGCGTTCCGCCTGCATGGGGCGCGCTATCACACGGTAGCGATGGACGACCACGGCGCCACGCCCGACTCCCTCGAGGTCGCGCTCGCTTCCCGGCCCAAGTTCGCGTACCTGCTGCCGACGTTCCAGAACCCGACCGGGCGCACCATGCCGCTCGAGCGCAGACGAGCGGTCGTGGAAGTGCTCGAGAAGCACCCCACGGTCTTGGTCGAGGACGACCCGTACGGTGCGCTCTACTTCGACCAGGCGCCGGCCCGCAGCCTCCGCTCGCTGCTGCCCGAGTCGACGTTGTCGCTCGGGACGTTCTCGAAGACGCTCGCGCCGGGACTGCGGCTCGGCTGGGTGATCGGGCCGCGTTCGTGGATCACGCGCCTGGCGCAAGTCAAGCAGTCTGCCGACCTCCACACGTCCACGCTGTCGCAGCACGTCGCGCTCGAGGTGCTCAGGAGCGGAACCATGCCCTCGCACCTCGCCACCTTGCGGCGCGAGTACGGGGAACGGTCGCGGGCGATGCTCGACGCGATCGAGGCGCATTTCCCACTGGGGTGCACCTGGACCCGGCCGACGGGCGGGATGTTCGTCTGGGTCGAGCTGCCCGAGGGAACCGACTCGGCGTCGTTGTTGCCGTCGGTGATCGAGGACGAGAAGGT
>CAZOTV010000001.1:70205-76152 GCA_964582795.1 uncultured bacterium | reverse complement strand
CCGAGGGAACCGACTCGGCGTCGTTGTTGCCGTCGGTGATCGAGGACGAGAAGGTGGCGTACGTGCCCGGCTCGCCGTTCTTCGCCAACGGTGGCGGCGCCAACACCATGCGGTTGAACTTCACGCACGCGCGGGCCGACGTGGTGCGCGATGGGGTGCGGCGCCTTGGCAACGCGCTCACACGCGCGATGGAGGCGCAGCCGGCGTAGACCACGGCGCCGAGTGCGCGCCTGCGCGAGCGTCTGCATGCGTGAGCGCACTTCCCGCGCCCGCCTGCCAACGCTCGGTGCGCGCCCGGCACGCTACGCCACGCGCAGATCGGCCTCGCTCTCGACGTAAGCGAGCACGGGGTCCAGTTCGCGGCGCAGGTCGTCGTCGATCTGCGCACCCGGTGTCCGCACGAACGCGTCTTCGATGGCGCCGCGGCGCCGGTAGATCTCCTTGCGAAGCGCTAGGCCGATACCGGGCTGGAACTCGTACCGCAGTAGGGCGCCCGCGCGGTAGAACCGCGCGCGTTCGCGCTCACGATCGGCGTCCGTTCCGGCCAGGTACGCGCGCACGACGTCGACCAGTAGCTCCGGGAACGATAGGCCCGTCATGATGCCGTCTGCACCACTCGCCATCTCCTCGACCAGGTAGGTGCCTCCCAGGCCGCCCAAGATGGCGATGCGGTTCGCGTCCGCGGTATCGCCCGGACCCGCCAGTCGGCGCAAGGCGCGGATCTTCGGTCCGGTGGGCGGGTCTTCGAGCTTGATGGTGGTGACGTGCGGCAGTTCGTCGTTCAGGCGCGTCACGAGCTCAGCCGACATGCGCACCCCGGTGGTGACGGGGTAGTCGTGCAGGATGATCGGCGCGTCGCTTCCGGCGGCGTCGAGGGCGTCGTCCAACGCGCGGTACTGCGCCAAGATGGCGGTCTCGTTCTGGGCGATCGGCGCGACCATCAACCCGGCGGCGCCGAGCTCGAGAGCGCGCATGCCACGCTCGACCGCCAGGTCGGTGCCGCCGGCGCTCGCCCCCGCGAAGACGGGCACGCGCCCGTTGGCCGCGGCGACGGTGACACGGAGGACGGTCTCCTGTTCTGCCTCGGACAGCTTGGGCGCCTCGCCCAGGACACCGAGGACGGTGACGCCGTCCACGCCTTTGCCGATCAGGAACTCCGTCAGGCTCGCGAGGCTCTCCTCGTCGAGGCGGCCGCCTTCGGCGAACGGCGTTGGCATGATGGTGTACGCGCCGCGCAAACGGGGTGCTGGCATGGTGGTCTCCTTCGGGCCCGACAGCGGGCGCGGTTCGGCGAAGGGCGCCGTCCGTCTCTTCCGAGCGTACCGCCGCGCGGCGCTAGGCGCGGGCGGTGGGTGCGGGCGCTAGGCGCGGGCGGTGAGTGCGTGGCGCCAACTGTGTGGCGCCAGGTGCAGGCGCTGAGTGCGTCGTGCCAGGCGCGCGACGCTCGCTGCCTTGTACTCAGCGTTCCGTGCTCAATCCCAGTCGTCGAGGCTGGCGCGAAGCCGCCGCCGGTCGGACTTGGCGTACCTGCGTGCCATGTCGAGCGTCGCGTGGCGCAGGTGATCCTGCACCTGGCCCAGGTCGCCGGTCTGACGGTAGAGCCTCGTTCCGGCGGCGTGCCGCAGCGCGTGCACCCCCTTGAACGTCACCTCGGCGCGTTCGCACACCCGCCGGAGACGCTGGAACACGCCGTACTGGGAACGCAGCTCGAGCACGAGTTGGCGTTCCCGACCGCGCGCGTCCATCGCGCGTCGGTACGTGAGCAACGCTTCGGCCAGTTTGGGGGAGAGCGCCACCACCGCCGTCTTGCCGCCCTTTCCTTCGCGGACGACGAGTTCGCGTGCGCGCAGGTCGACATCGTCCCAACCCAGCCGCAGCATCTCGCTGACGCGTAGCCCGCCGTGCGCACCGAGCAACAAGATCACCCGCTCTTGCTGGTCGCGTGTCGCTGCCAGCAACTCGATCAGCTCGTACTCGGTGTAGACCCGCGTGCTCTGCGTGTCCTCGGGCCTCGAAGTGGCGCGGCCGATACGCACGTCGCGGAACGGATCGGCATCGGTCGCGCCGGCCCAAGCCAGCGCGTCGTACAGCGCGCGGCCGGCAGCGATGCGGAGGCTCACGGTCGCGGGCGCCAACGGCCCGTCCTTCGCCTTCCGGCCCCGGCGGCTCCCCTTCGGCTCGTTCGCGAGCAGTTCGCTTCGCTCGCCCGCGCGCAGACGTTGAACGTACAGCGGCCCGGCGTCACGGCTGGGCCTTAGGAGGTTCTCGCCTTGCCAAAGCGTTACGAGCTCGTGGACCCCGCGGCGATAGGCCCGCAACGTGTGTCGGCTGGTAGCGACGCCGCTCGCGCCGCGAAGCGTCAGGTGCGCTTCGACCAACTCCCAGAGCGCGTCCTCGTCGCGCTCGGCGGCGGCCCGGACCGCGTGGCGCTTGAGCGCATCTTCCGAGAGCCGTTGAAGTCGCGTCACGCGTTGCAGTCGGGTGGCGCCCGAGAGCTCGAGCGACGTGACCGGTGCGGCTGCCGAGCCCACGGTGGTGCCGGCGGGACGTTCGTTCGTCACGCCGCCGAGTGTACGAGGACGGGGGAGAGTCGCGCCGTGAAGGATCGCGCATTATCAAATCCTGCCGCTCCACCGGAACCGGCCGCACGCCGCGCCAGCCGCTCCTTCTCTCCATGTCATGCTTCCGTGAGGTTTCGGTCAGTTGGCCGTGATGACCCGGCTCGTACCATCGCAGCATGGCGGACGACCTCCTCCACGCCGTCTTGCTCGCGGTCTTGACCCTCAGCATCGCGGTCGCGGCCTGGACGTCGATCTCGGCCCGTCGCAGGGCGCGGGCGTCGACGAGGTTGTTCGCGCTGCTGCTCGCGAGCCTGCGCGTGATCGTCTCGAAAGGGTACGAGAGCGTCGCCGATGACCTGCGTGATTCGTTCGACGCCCCTCACGATGCCCGCGCCGACCTCGACGTCACCGTGTGGAGCGGTGTCGAACCTTCCGCGACCGTGCTCCTTCGGCGGGCGGTGATGGGCCGGTCGGTCGATCCCCATCACGCGCGTCTCCGTGACGAGGTGCGCGCGAGTTTCGGCCCGGTGTTCCGCACCCTCGACCTTGGGGGCAGGCGCAAGGTCTACGGTGCCGGCCTGCCCGTTCGCCAGGGACACGACGTGGCTGCGGTGCTGACGTCGGTCCGGGGAACTCCGTTCTCGCCCAGCGAACGCAGGGCCGTCAACGAGTACGCCCGTGCGCTAGGGGCCACCGTGACGGCACTGCAAGGCGGACGGCGTGCCCGCCTCCTAGAAGAGCTGGTCGATACGATCCACGCCGCGGACGACGTCACGGCCGTGACGGCCGGGGCCGCCGACGTGCTCTCGCGCGAGCTCGGTCATCTCGGGGTGACGGTGCTCCGCTACGACCGTGGCGTGTTCCGCCCGGTGGCCATGACGGGCGCCATGTCGGACGACCTGCGCCACTACTTCTCGAGCGGGTTCGAGGTCGGTTCTGGGTTGACATGGCAGGCGTACCGCGACGGCCGGTCGCGCTACCTCGACGAGTACGCGTCTTCGGCCAACGCGGCCCCGGCGGTGGTGTCGATGGGCGTGCGCGCCGCGGCCGTCGTCCCGCTGTCGGAGGGTCCACGGAGCCGGTACATCATCGCCTTGGCGACGCAGGTTCCGAGGCGTTGGAACGAGCGCGACCGCGCCCTCGTGGAAGCCGTGCGCCGCGTCGTGCGCATGACGCTGTCGTTGGCGGAAACCGAGCTGCGTCTCGAGAAGATCGTGACGCTCGAGCGGGAGCTCATCGCAGGTGAACCCGACGCGATGCCCGCGCGCTTGCTCGACGGCGCCATCAACCTGGTACCTGGCGCCGAGGCAGGCAGCCTGCTGGTGCGGCGTGGCGATGCGTTCCGCTTCGAGGCCATCGTCGGTTACGACGCAGAACGCCTTGCGAACGTCGAGCTGGCCGAAGAGGACCTGCTGCGTTGGTACGCGGCCGGGCGTGAAGGTTATCGCATGGGGGAGCCCAGGATGGTCACCACCAACGAGAAGACCGGGCTCTCGCCGTTCAGCCTTGGCATGTCGTCGCTCCACGGGACGCCCCTACGAACGGCGGGACGGGTCGACGAGATCGTGGCGAACTTGTGTGTGCCGGTGTCGGACCAGGGCATCATCGTCGCGGTGCTCAACCTCGACTCGTTGCGCAACCGGGACGCGTTCAACAACGACGACGTGGAGGTCGCGAAGGGCCTGCAGCCGTTGATCGGGTTCGCCTTGCGCGACGCGGAGTCGCGCCGGAACCTCGAGCTGGCCGCCTCGACCGATCCCCTCACGGGTCTGGCCAACCGCCGAGCTTTCGAGCAACACGCTTCGCGGGCGGTCGCCAACGCCCAGCGTTACGACGCTCCGTTCGCCCTGCTGGTGATGGACCTCGTCGGGTTCAAGCGCATCAACGACGTGTACGGCCATGCCGCCGGCGACGAGGCCCTCATCGCCGTCTCCCACGCACTTCGCTCGGTGACACGCGCGGGCGACGTCGTATACCGCTGGGGTGGGGACGAGTTCGCGGCCCTCGCGATGCAGGCCGGGCTGTCGGAAGCCACGAACGTCGCGCAACGGTTCGCGGACGCCGTTCAAGGCGTGGTGGTTCGCGGCGAACCGGTTCGCGTCAACATCGGCGTGGCAGTGTTCGACGTCGACGCCGCCGACCTCGACGAGCTGATGCGCGTGGCCGACCGCCGCATGTACCGCGCGAAGCTGGCCGGCGCCGCAGTGGCCGCCTCGGACGGTTCCACTGTCCAGCGGGACGCCGCCCCACCTTCCTGACGACTGGAGCCTGCTCGTCTAGTTCTCGTGCCGCTCCTGCGACCCGGGCGCGAGCGCCTCCGCGATCTTCCTGGCGTTCTCCCGCATCAGGTCCTGGTAGTGCTCGGGCCCGGGAGCTCCGCCGATCGGATCGAGCACGACCAACATGACGCCAGCGGACTCCGCCACGACCTCCGCGGGTCGGGGGTTGAGCTGTCGCTCGCCGAACACCGCGGTCGCGCCGGCCGCGCGGACGAGCGCCACCGCGTCGGCCACGTACCGTGGGCTTGGCTCACGGCCAGGGAAGGGTTCCAGCGTCACCACGACCTCGAGCCCGTAGCGCTGCGCGAAGTACGGCCACGCATCGTGGAACGGAACGAACGGCGCTCCGTGGGCGGGAGCGAGGATCTCGGCCAGCTCGGTGTCCAATGCCATCAGGTCCTCGACCAGCGCCTCTGCGTTGGAGCGGAACGTCGCCGCGCTTCCCGGGGCGACGGCGGCGAAGGTCTCCGCCATGGCCGTGACGGCCTGCGCCGCCAACGTCGGGTCGAGCCATACGTGCGGGTTCACGTAGAGGAGGTCGGTTCGGGCGGCCGCGTCGGCTCCCTGGACGCTTGCGCCGCCCTCGCCACTCGCGTCCGCGCCGGGCGCCTCCGGCTCCTCGTGGTCAGGTTCGTGTTCGTCGTGGTCTTGCGCTTCGACGGGCTCGAACGCGATCGTCTCGAGGATCGTCAGGCGGTGCGCCTCGGGCGCCGTCGCTTCGACGAGGCGCGCCAACCAAGCGTCGATACCGCCGTTCATGACCACCACGTCGGCGCGCGCCAGCGCCGTCGCTTGCGAAGGGGAGGGGTCGTACGCGTGCGGCGACGCTCCGGACGGAAGCAACGTCACGACGTCGGCAGCGTCCCCCGCGATCTGGCGAGCCAAGTCCGCGTAGGGGTGGATGGAGACGACCACCCGCAGCGGCGGTGCGTCGTCCGTGCCGTGCTGAGCATGAGAGACGGCGGGGGCGAGCGCCGCGGTGAGCGCCAACACGAGGGCTCCAACGGCGGTTCCCGCCTTGCGGACCGACCTCGCCCCGCGATGCCGCGAGTGAGAATACGTTCTCATGACTCATGGGAATACCGCGCCGTGCGCATCGTCGTCAAG
>CAZOTV010000001.1:47732-70105 GCA_964582795.1 uncultured bacterium | reverse complement strand
GAGAATACGTTCTCATGACTCATGGGAATACCGCGCCGTGCGCATCGTCGTCAAGACGAAGCGACACCGACCCTTCACGTGTGACACCGTTCGCAGCTCGGCCGACCCGACCGCCCGCTGAGCCGATGTATGAGAAAGGTTCTCAGGTCGGTCGAGCATCGCGGTATCATCGCAGCATGAGCAGGAGAACCGCCCAGCGCGACGCCATCCTAAGCACCTTGGCCGCGGCGGAGGGCCCCTTGACCGCCCAGGAAGTTCACGAGCGCGCGAGTGGCCGCATCTCGGGTCTAGGACTAGCCACCGTGTACCGGAACTTGGGGAAGCTCGAGGAGGGCGGCGACGTCGTAGCCGTCCACCTGCCGCAAGACGCCGCGCGGTACGAGTTGGCTGGCAGGGGACATCACCATCACTTCCGCTGCGTTCGGTGTGGATCGGTGTTCGAACTGGAGACCGGGTGCCCCGTCGCCATGCTGGAGGGCGTGACGCTGCCAGGGGGCCAGCGCGTCCTTGGGCACGAACTGGTCCTCTTCGGGCTCTGCGCGGCGTGCGCGAAGGCAGAGGACGAAGAGCGGTGACGTTCCTTGGCCGGATCTCGGGTCGCGACAGCCGACCGTGGCCCATGTCGCATGCAGTGCGCTACCGTAAGGCCATGTTCGCGTACGGCGGCGCCGCGAGCGACTCCGCTCCGTGACCATGACCCGACCGAACGCCCCTGGAGGCATGATGCCGAGCGATCCCGCCATGAACTTGTCCGAACTCGAGCTCGACGCCCTATGGACGATCTACGAGGGCCATAGCCTGATCGTCGAGCGCCCCGAACGGACCGACGAGCCCCCGTACGCGAACGCCATCATGGCAGTCGCCTACGAGGACGACGAGGCCGTTGCGGAGGTTGCCGAGATCCCTCTCGAGACCGTGGAAGCGCTCGTCGCTCAGGGGTTCCTGGAGCGCAGCGAAGACGGTCCCGTGCTCGACGAGAACAGCTGGTTCGACGACGAACTCGGCTGTACGGTCCACGCCGAGGAGTACGTTCTCAGCCGCAAGGGTCAGCAGGCCATCGACGCCACCGCCGACGGCGACCTGGAGGACGAGGCCCCGGAAGACGGCTCCGAGGGGCTGTAGCTCGGGAGACCGCGCGTAGGTATCAAGGCGGTCGGGCGCGGTCGGGAGCGATCGCCCCCGATCGCTTTCGCGATCGCAGCTCGTTGGGACGCGGCTCCTTCCGGCGTGGTCCGTACGACGGAGGCTCGCACGCCCCCGCGCTGGTAGCTTCGGGCGGTTCCCCCAGAGGGCTCCCAGGAGGGCCGTGACGGCTACGATCCCACCAACCTCCGAGACTCCGGCGCACCTTCGAACGTCGTAGGACTTCTCAGCGCGCCGCGCTCCGCTCGACCCGACGAGCTCTTGGCACGCGAGGCGTTCACAAGACTCGTGTGGCGTGTTTGATAAGACGACTTATCAAACCGCATATGTCCTTACACCATATTCACTCTTCGCCACCTCGTCCGCTTTCCCTCCACCGACACCACCACCAGTGCATATCCGCCGCCTTCGCCTCCGACCGTGAGCGCCTTCTGGCCACGCGTCGCGGCCCATCCAGATCGCTCGCCATCGCGTCGATCGGAACCACCGCGCCGTGCGCACCTGCCGGCATCCTCACCTGGCGTCGACCACCCACCCCACCCGACCCACGTGAACCGTCACAGCTTCGCGCGCGTCGACCGTCTTCGGTGCAGCCATGTCCCATGCGCTCACTAGGACCCCACTGGTGCCTCGAGACCGATCGTGGGCCGCTCGATGACGTCCGTCCGGGCCCGGCGACGAAGCGCCGCGTCCCTACCCCCACCATGCATTTGATAACGCCCCGCCTGCCGGTCGTTGACGAGCATGCACGGGCGTGCATAGAATCGCAGAGTGGTCAGACCACTAGTACGGCGGTGGGCCAGGTGAGCTCGGACCAGGCGTCCGGCGGCGCGGAAGGTCGCGCCGGTGGTCCGAGCGCCGTGGACCAGGCGCACGACGCGCTGCTCGCCTTCATCAAGGCCGCGCCGGTCGGCACGCGAATCCCCTCCGAGCGAGAGCTCGTCGAGCGGCTCGGCGTGTCGCGCGCTACGTTGCGCGATGCGCTTGGACGCCTCTCCTACGTGGGCCTTATCGAAGTGCGCCACGGCGGCGGCGCCTTCGTGAGCGACCCGCGCCCTGAGCGCCTCGTTCTCCCCTTCCGGCATGTGATCGAGCGCCATGCCGGGGATCTTGGCGAGCTCTTCGCGCTGCGCGAAGCCCTAGAGCCCGAACTCGCGGCGCGGGCCGCGCTGCGGCGCGGGCCGGCCGACCAGATCGCCCTGCGTGAAGACGTGCGTCGCGCTCGGGCCCTCGTGACGGCGGCGCCTGCGGAGCACGGGCCGGATCCGGAGAGCGCCGGCCAAGGTCCGTCGACCGGCGATCCTGGCCTCGGTCCGGTTCCGGACCCCGTCCTCGCCGTCTTCGATCGGATCGCGGAGATCGCCGGGAGCGCGCTATGTGCCGAGGTGGTCCGAGCGGCCCGTTCGATCTCCTCGGTCACGTTCACGCCGGCCACGGATGCGAACGTCCCGGTGGGAATCACCGCTCACGGACGACCCGGCCCCGCTGCGTCTGGCGCGACGACTGCCCGTCACGGCCTCGCTCTGGAGCAGCATGCCGCCATCGCCGAGGCGGTCGTGGCAGGTGACGCGCAGGCCGCCCGGGACGCTACCCTCGTTCATCTGAATACGGTGCACCGTTGGTGCGTGGCGGACCGGGAGTCGCTGGTGGGTGCCCAGGACGGCGCGGCGACCGACGTCGAAGGTCGACGTCCAACGTAGATAGACTCATCCTTCTATCGGGTTCGCCTTAGGTGCGACTAGCTAGAACGCTATATATCGGACCAACTCGCGCGCTCAGCGCGCCTCGACCAGGCGCCGCGGCGACATGTCTCGGCCGCACTCCTCGGTCGCTCGCCTGGCGGTCGCGCTGGCGGTCGCGCTGTCGTTCGGCAGCGCCCGGTGGGCTGGGGTGGCTACCGGACCTTGACGACGGGCCCCGCCTACCCCTGCCTCAGCCGCGCTGACGTTGGCGCACCATGTACGCGCCAGGGCGGATCCGGTCGAACCTCTCGCGGTCTTCGGACAGGCGTCCCAGGGCGTGCTCGGCGCGTTCGACGCTCATCCCGAGCTCCTCCGCGACACGCTCCGTGCGAACGATGGCGGGCGTCGTCGGCTGCGACAAGAACGCCGCCAGCAACGCGATGTCGTCCTCGAGGGTGGCGGGCGGCCCGGGATCGTACATGCCGTGGTCCGGGCGGGCGGCGGTCGACACGCCCCCGTCGGGCGTGGACGGGCGGGCGCGAACCGGCGGCGGCGCACCCGTGCTCAGGCCGCCCGTGCTCGGCGCGCTCGTGCTCGGCGGTGTCGGCCCGGCCAGCGAACCGAACGGCCCATGGTCTGGACCGCCGAGGTCGTCCATGTCGACGAACCCGTCACCGAACGCGTCGTCTAGGGCGGTGGCGGAAGGCGGGGTGGGGTCGTAGCTGCGGCGCGACGCCGTGGGCGGCGTCCACTCGTCGGTCGTCGCCGCTCCCATCGGACGCTCGGCGGCGAGCTCCCGTGCTGGGGTGTTCGTTCGTCTGGAGGCGCTGACGGGAACGGGCACCGGCACCGGCGCACCGGCTACGGGTTCGCGCTCCGGCGCGTCCAACGATGACGCTTTGGCGTGACCGTCACCTTGGAACCGCAGACCGAGATGGGCCAGCGTCGAGAAGATGCCCTTGCGTCGCTCCTCGGTCGCCCGCGACGTCGCGGCCGTCGACGCCGGGTGGAGCCGCTCCGGTGTCGGCCGTGGGATGGCAGGCGCCGCTCCCGCCGCCGCGGTAACGACCCCCTCTTCGCGCGTGGCCGAACGTTCAGCGCCGTCCCGCTTGCGATCCACCTCGCGAGGATCGACGGCCTTCTCGGGGCGTCCGGTGGGCCCGTTCCATGTCGTGGGAGCGGACGAAGACCCACCCGAGCGGCGGATCACTCGCACGGTGGTCTCGGGGTAGGCGGGTCCGGTGTCTTCCGCGGGTTCCACGGGATTCGCGAAGAAGGCGTCGAGCGGACGCCAGCGGGCCTGGTGCTTCTTCGCCCACACCTGGCGCGCGTCGGCCCTGTCGACCGGCCGAGGCGTGCCTGCCGTCGCGGCGGGCGACGGCCCACCTTCGATGCGGACACGGCGCACCGCGCGAACGCTCGCGCCGGCGTCCCCCCAAGGCCCGCGCGTCGCGTCGACCCGGTCGTCGCCAGCTCGACCGTCGAGCGACGCCGTGTCCGGCGACACGTCAAGGTCGGCTGGATCGTCGGAACCGGTGAAGGGCCCGTCCGGCAAGGCCCCGCCGTGGCGCTCGCCGACCGGGACGTCACGCTCCACCCCCTTCGCGGACGCTCGCGCGTCGCGCCTTTCCTCGTGCGCGTCCTCGACGGACCCCCTCACGGACGCCCAGCGGCTCGGCTGCGGATCCGTCTCCGGTCGTTTGCGCTCGCGCCGCACCGCGATCAAGTGCACGACGCCACCATCCAAGGTGAAGCGGACTCGATCGTTCGCGCGCAACTGGTTCTTCTCGAAGAACGGCGCCATGCCGCGAAGGGCGCGCGGCGGCTCGAACGTGAGCGCCAGCTCTTCCCCGTTCGCCTGGGCAACGAAGCCTTCGGTGAACCAAGTGAGCATCCGTTGTGGTACCTGCACGACGCCGCTGCGCACACAGACGCTCGTCAGGTCGAGTTCGCACTGCTCGCCCTCGCGCGACCCCGTCGCTCGAGGCTCCTTCGGGGTATGCATTCGCAGCTGGTCGGACATGCGTACACTCTGCCACACTTTCGCCCTCGTGTGAGCCAGTTCACCCGATTCCAACGAGCAGTTCGCTTAGCGAGCCGGCAGAATGTGAGACCATGAACATTATGCAAAAAGCGGCTAACTGCGCCATCTCGCGTGGTGGACGCCGTTCCAGGAGGACGCAGCCCCACGAGGACGGCGTCGGTGCTGCGCGTCGCACTTCCAGGAAGCCGTCGGCGCGCGACGGGTGGCGTTATCCATCACACCCCGTGCCCTGGCTGGTGCATCCTGGAGCGCGTGAGCACGCCGACGTCGCTTTCTCGCACTCCGCCCCGTGCTCGATCACTGGGCGTGCTGGCCTCGATCCTGATCGCTTGGACGTTCTCTGCCTCCTCCGCGGCCGGCGGCATCCCGCCCTACAGCACCCGCGGCGTCATGGTCCAACAGGCGATCGACGTGCTCGGTGGCACGGTCGTCGGCTGTGACGCGCTCTTCGCCGCAGGCATCCTCGAGCCGCCTGGTGGGCCCGCGGCGACGGCCGGTGACGTACGCGCGGTCGTCGCCGCGCCCGCACCGACGCTGGACACCGCCCCCGGCGAGCTGACGTGCGCCCGCATCCCTTCCGGCATGTACCGGCACGTCCGTGTCGCCGTGAGAGGCCGGCTCTACGAGTACCTGCAGCGTGAGACGTTGATCACGCTCAGCGACTGGGACCTCACGCGCGAGGACCGACGCGTGGACTACGTCATCGATCGCGGTGTGCTCCGCATCGAGCGCCACCAGCTCGACGGTTCTTCGTACGTGACGTTCTGGTTCCGGCTCCCGAACGACGGGAACTGAGTGCCGCCGGCGCCCGACTCCGCCGGGAGGGTTGCGTTGGAGACGGCGGGCGAGAGTAGAATCCTGTCCGGTTTCGACGAGCCGCTCATCGGCTCGTCTCCGAGATCGGAGGTTGGCGCATGACGAAACGCAGCGCCGGCTTGACGTTCATCATGATCACCCTGGCGATCGACGTGCTGGGGATCGGTCTGCTGGTTCCGGTCTTGCCGGAACTGGTCACGAGCCTATCCGGCGGTGACCTCAGTCGCGGCTCGGCGTACTACGGCTGGTTCATCGCCGTGTACGCAGGCATGCAGTTCCTCTTCGCGCCGATCCTCGGGGGGCTATCCGACCGCTACGGGCGCCGCAACGTGCTCCTCATCTCGCTGTTCGGCGCGGGCGTGGACTACCTCTTGATGGCGCTCGCTCCGACGTTGGCCCTATTGTTCGTCGGACGCGTCATCTCCGGCATCACCGGCGCCAACATCACTGCGGCCCATGCGTACATCGCGGACGTGAGCGCCCCCCAGGACCGCGCCAAGAACTTCGGGCTCGTGGGGGCGGTGTTCGGTCTCGGCTTCATCCTCGGCCCCGCGCTCGGCGGGGTCTTGGCCGGCATCGACCTGCGCGCGCCGTTCTTCGCAGCGGCCGGGCTGGCGCTTCTCAACTGGCTCTACGGCTACTTCGTGCTGCCCGAGTCGCTCGCGCAGGAGCACCGGCGCCCGTTCGCGTGGCGGCGCGCGAACCCCATCGGCTCGCTGCGCGGACTCGCGCGCAACCCGTTCGTGCTGGGGCTCGCCGTCGTCTTCGTGTGCTTCGGGTTGGCGCACAACGCCCTGACCAGCACGTGGGTGCTGTACACCACCTACCGCTTCGGTTGGACGGCCGTCGTCAACGGGCTCTCCTTGGCGTTGGTGGGGCTACTGTCCGCCCTGGTGCAGGGCGTGCTGGTGCGCGCCCTCGTGCCGCGGATCGGCGAGCGGCGCGCCATCCTCGTGGGCCTGAGCGCCATCACGGTGGGACTGTTCGCCTACGGTTCGGTGACCGAAGGGTGGATGATGTACTTGGTGATGCTGGTCGCGGCGCTCGGTGGTCTGGCTGGGCCGACCTCGCAGGCGTTGGTGTCGCAGTCGGTCGGCGCCGACGAACAGGGTGAGGTCCAGGGGGCGTTGTCGAGCCTGATGAGCCTCACCGGGGTGGCAGGGCCGCTGGTGGGCACGGGGTTGTTCGGGTACTTCACCTCGAGCGCCGCCCCCGTACCGATACCGGGCGCTGCGCTCTACTTCGGCGGTGTGCTGTCGTTGGTGGCGCTGGTCGTGGCGCTGCGGCTCTTCCGCAGGCCGCGTGCGCCCGTGAGGGAGTGGGAGGCGACCGCTCGCAGCATGCCATGACCGATCTTCGCCGCGAACCTCCATCCCAGCTGCGCCGCCGACCCCCATCGCCGGCGCGCCTGATCGCTGGGTCGTTCGCGTCGGCGATCCTGGTAGGTACGGCGTTGCTTTCCTTGCCGGCGGCGCACGCCCCGGGGGTGAAGGTCTCGTTCGTGGACGCCTTGTTCACCGCTACCAGCGCGGTGTGCGTCACTGGCCTGATCGTGCTCGACACCGGCACCGACTTCAGCGCGTTCGGTCAGGCCGTCATCTTGCTGCTGATCCAACTCGGCGGCCTTGGCATCCTCAGCGCAGGACTCTTGGTGGCGCTCGCGGCCGGTCGGCGGATCGGGTACCGCGAACGGCAGCAACTGCAGTCGCAGCTCAGCACGTCGCAGGTCGGTGGCGTGGTCCGCCTGCTTCGCTCCGTCGCCGTGCTCGTCGTCGTGGTCGAGGTGGTCGGCGCGCTGCTGCTGTGGGCGCCGTTCGCAGCGCGCGAGGGTGTGGGGCGTGGAGCCTACCTGGCGGTGTTCCACTCGATCAGCGCGTTCAACAACGCCGGCTTCTCGCCGTACCGAACCTCGTTGATGGACTATGTCACCGACCCTGTCGTGAACCTGGTGGTGATCGCCCTGGTGGTCGTCGGAGGTCTCGGCTTCGTGGTCATCGCCGACGTGCTCGCGCGCGGGCGCCGCGGGCGCACCGCGCGGCTGTCCCTTCACGCGCGCATCGTCCTGGCTTCCACCGCCGTGCTGCTACTGGGCGCGACCGCCGCGGTGCTGGCGCTCGAGTGGGGCAACCCCGCGACGCTGGGCGCCCTCTCCCCCGCCCAGCGGCCCTTGGCCGCTTTCTTCCAAGCCGTGACGCCGCGCACGGCGGGCTTCAACACCCTCGACACCGCTGCGCTGGCTCCCGGCACGACGCTGTTCGTGATGCTGCTGATGTTCGTCGGCGGGAGCCCCGGGAGCACGGCGGGCGGGATCAAGACCGTGACGTTCGTGCTGTTGCTCGGCAGTGCTTGGAGCCAGATCCGTGGACGGAACGAGCTGGTCCTGTTCGGCAGGCGTGTCGCCAGCGCCACGGCCGTGCGTGCGGGCGCCATCGCCCTCTTCGCCATGTTGCTCTTGGGCGCCGCGACGACCGCCCTGCTCGTCACGGAGCCACACGCCTCGTTCCAGGCGCTGGCGTTCGAGGCCGTTTCGGCGTTCGGTACGGTCGGACTCTCGACCGGCGTGACCCCCGACCTCAGCGTCGCGGGGCGGATGGTCGTGATCGCCCTCATGTACTTGGGACGTCTCGGTCCGATGACCCTAGGGCTGGCCTTGATGGCCGCGCCTCACGAGCGGAAGCTGACGTACCCTGAAGAGGAGGTCGTCATCGGATGAAAGCGCGCCAGTTCCTGGTGATCGGCGCGGGTCGGTTCGGCTCCGCGCTGGCCACGACGCTGTTCGAGTTGGGCCACGAGGTGGTGGTGGTCGACCACCGCGAGGCGGCCGTCGAAGACGTGATGGATCGCGTGACGCACGCGATCGTCGCCGACGCCACCGAGGAGGAGACGCTGCGGAAGATCGGGGCGGCGAACTTCGACGCCGTCGTCGTCGCCATCGGCCACGACCTCGAAGCGAACATCCTCGCGACCGTCGCCGCCAAGTCGATCGGGGCAAGGCACGTCGTCTCCAAGGCCACCGGGCACCTCGCCGCGCGCGTCCTCGCCAAAGTCGGCGCAGACGAGGTGATCCGCCCCGAGCACGACATGGGCCGGCGCCTGGCGCAGCAGTTGGCCACGCCCAGCATCGTGGACGCGTTTAAGCTCGGCGATGCGCATGGCGTGGTCGAGGTGGAAGTGGGCAACAAGCTCACCGGAACCCTGGCCCATCTCCGGCTCCCGAACCGCTTCGGCGTGCAGGTCATCGCCGTGAACCGCGGAGGTGAAGTGGACATCAGCCCGGGAGCGAGCTACGAGCTCCAGGCGGGCGATCGTCTGGTCATCATCGGCAGCAACGACGCCATCGCTCGGTTCCGCGAGCACCTGAGCACCTGAGCGCCGGGGCGCCCGGGCGCCTGAACACCCGAGCACCTGAACATCCGAGCACCCGAGCACCCGAGCATGCGAGCACCCGAGCATGCGAGCACCCGAGCACGTGAGCACCTGAGCATGTGAGCATGTGAGCGCCGGAGCGCTCGCGGCGCGTCTGCGTGCTACGAGCGTACGTCGCGCATCGAATCGCTGGGCGCAAGCGTCATGCCGGCTTCCGTGAGGTGGCGCCGTCAGCGCATCGCAGGCAGGTAGCGCATCACGCCACGCACGACAGCGTCCGTGACCTCGGCGAGGTAGACCTCGAGCGTGCCCTTGCGCACGTCGCCGAAGCTCAGCTCGATCGCCCAGACGCCGTTCGCGGCGCGCCACTCGCCGGCGCTCAGACCGGTCGGCCCGTGGTCGTCGACCACACGCTCGAGCTGCTGCGCTAGGTAGCTCGCTCCCGCGGCCGGGACGACGAAGCAGATCTCGTCGATGTCGACCAGGCCGTCGCACGTCGTCTCGGTGGCGAAGAAGGCGACGATCAGGTCGTCGACGACGGAAGCGAACGGGCTCGCGTCGATCCCGTCGCGCGCATGCGACACGCACACCAACGTCAACAAGAAGGTGGCGGCGAGACTACGAACGACGCTTCTCATGGCGACTCCAGGGCGTTCGGACCGAACACGCGTGGGCCGGCTGGATCGCCTGGCTCAGCGCGCACGACATTCTCGCACCCGAGTGCGGCAGGTAGGTGAGTGGCCTCGGGTGGTACCGTCCGAGACACGATGGCCCCACGCGACGAAGCCCCGCCCGAACCGGAACTGGAACGCCTGGCAGAGCGCCTCGAGGCAACGGGCGACTTCCGCGTGCTGCGGCGCCTACGGCCACCCGAGGCGTACGCCCGACCCGCGGAGGACACCGACCTTCTTCTCGGCATCTACGTCGACGTCGAGACGACCGGCCTCGACGCGGCCACCGAAGCGATCATCGAACTCGGGCTGGTGGCCTTCGAGTTCGACCGCGCCGGCACCATCTACCGCATCGGGCCCACGTTGTCCGCTTTCGAAGACCCGGGCAAGCCGATCCCGCCCGAGATCACCGCGCTCACCGGGATCCGCGACGAGGACGTCCGGGGCATGCGGCTGCCGGAGGACGAGATCGCGGACGTCACGGAACGCGCGCAACTCGTGATCGCCCACAACGCGGCGTTCGATCGACCGTTCCTGGAGAGGCGCATGCCGGTGTTCGAGGGAAGGCCATGGGCGTGCTCGATGGCGGACGTGGATTGGTCGCGCGCCGGGTTCGAGAGCCAGAAGCTCGAGTACCTTGCGTACCGGCGCGGCTTCTTCTTCGACGGCCACCGTGCCTCGAACGACTGCCTCGCGGGGGTGCACTTACTGGCGATGACGCTCCCGGGCACGACGTCCTCGACGATGGCGAACCTCCTCGGGAACGCGCGCCGCTCCAGAGTGCGGCTGTGGGCGGAGAACAGCCCGTTCGAGACGAAGGACCTCCTGAAGGAGCGCAACTACCGCTGGAACGCCGCCGCGCGAACGTGGTGGCGCGAACTGCCCAAGACGGAGCACGACGCCGAGCTCGATTGGCTGGCGAGCAACGTCTACGGTCGTCGCGTGGCCCTTCCCTATGTCGAGATCAGCGCCTTCTTGCGCTACTCCGCCCGCGTGCCGGACACGCCGCCAAGGGACGCATCCAGGAAGTAGGCGCAGGGTCGGCGCAGGTCGGCGCAGGGTCGGCGCCGTGTTCGCGCTCGCCGGGCGGGCGCGTTCGCGATGGCCGGGGGCGCGTTCGCCCAGCACCGCGCGCGACACGCGACCCTCGGGCAACTTGGCGGCGCGCGACCATCGGGCGACGCAGGACGGTGGGGCACGCCGGGCGGCGGTCGCGCACGCCATAGCGTTATTGCGCACGCAGCACCTATGCTGATGCCGAGGACGGAGAAGGAGTGCCTGGCGTCGTCGGTCACGCCGCGCGGTCCTAGCTTCCCAAGCGCCCGACCGCGGCTTCACCCGCGTTGCCCGGAGTTCCCACCTGGGAGGTGCACATGGCGCGATCCACGTCGTCCGCCCCACCGCTCGCGAACGCCGACCTCGCCACGCGGCTCGACGAGTTGGCGGACCTGTTGGAAGAGCAGCGGGCCGACCCGTTCCGTGTCAGGGCGTACCGGAACGCGGCCGAGACGCTGCGGCGTCTCCCTCGGCCCGTCGATGAGATCTACCGCCAGGAGGGTCTGGAGGGCCTGGAGAACCTACCGGACATCGGCGTCAGCATCGCCAGAAGCGTCCGCGCGATGCTCACCACCGGCCGTCTCCCGATGCTCGAACGCGTCCGCGGCGCCAGCGACCCGGAGACGCTGCTGATGACGGTGCCCGGGATCGGGCCGAAGACGGCCGAGCTGCTACACGACGAACTTGGCATCGATTCACTCGAAGCGCTGGAGGCCGCTGCGCATGACGGCCGCCTCGCGAACATCGCGGGCATCGGCGCGAAGCGCCTGCAGGGCATCCGCGACCTGCTCGCCACACGACTCGGTCGGATCCGGCCGCCGCGCGCCTCGGTCTCCGCCGACGAACCGTCCGTGAGCGAGCTTCTGGATGTCGACCATGAGTACCGCGAGAAGGCCGAGGCGGGACGCTTGCGCACCATCGCCCCGCGCCGGATGAACCCCAGTGGCGACGCTTGGCTGCCGGTGCTTCACACGCGGCGTGGAGATCGTCACTACACCGCGCTCTACTCGAACACGCCGCGCGCCCACCAGTTCGGCCGGACGAGGGACTGGGTGGTCATCTACGTCGAGTCTCCCGGCGCCGACGGTCCCGCGACGGAACGGCAGTACACCGTCGTCAGCGCCGGTTCGGGACCACTGCGTGGCGAGCGCGTCGTGCGGGGCCGGGAACCGGAGTGCATCGCGCACTACCGGCGCGAACCGGGGTCGGAGCCCCTCTGACCCACCGACCCCACCGACCACGACGCGCTCGCCCTCCTGGGCAGGCGGTTCAATACACGATCCGCGGAACGGAGGCCACCTTCGCTCGCGCATGGAGCACTTCCACGTACCAGGCGTCGCCCTGCGCGAAGATCTCGAAGTGGTACGACTCGTACTGCCCGAACGTGACGCGATAGTTGGCGAAGTTCTCGGCCACCTCCTTGCTCGAGAACGGTCCAACCACGCAGTTCTCCTGGCCCATCCAGCGATTGGGAACCAGCGGGACGATGTAGCGGGGGGATCTTGCTCCGTTGCCGATCAGCACCGGGAGCGGTTCATTCCGAACGATCATGGCTGCCCCTCTCCGGCGCCCGACCGGCCCACTGGTCGGCGGGCGCCTCCTTCGTCGAAGGTACGGGGCGTCCGTAACCACGGTGTAACCGTGACGTCTTCGCTTTGGATGGCGGAGGAGCCGCGACGACCGCCCGTTACATGCCGGTAACGCAGCCCGTCTATCATCGTGCCATCGTGTGGCGAGGACGTCGTGATGACACTGCGGTTGGCGCTCGCCGGTTGGCCGAGGGCGCGACATGACTCGGATCCTGCTGGTCGACGACGACCAGGCGATCCGCGAACTGCTTCGCGCCTACATGGATCGCGACGGGTACGACGTGCTCGAGGCGGCGGACGGGATCACCGCGCTGGAGAAGGCGCCACGCTGCGACCTGGTGGTCCTCGACTTGATGCTCCCGGAGGTCGACGGGTGGGAGGTCGCTCACGTCCTGAAACGCGACCGTCCTGAGTTGCCGATCCTGATGCTCTCGGCGCGCGGCACCGAGGAGGAGCGCGTTCACGGTCTCGAGCTGGGCGCCGACGACTACGTGGTGAAGCCGTTCAGCCCACGCGAAGTCTCGGCGCGCGTCAAAGCGTTGCTCCGCCGATCCGGCCTCGGCGATTCCCTCGTACACGGGGGCCTGACGCTCACACCGGCTACGCGCGCCGCAACGCTGGATGGCGCGCCCGTGCCGCTCTCGCGACTCGAGTTCGAACTGCTGTTGACGCTGGCGCAACATCCGGGCCTGGTCTGGACTCGGGAGCGTCTCCTCGAGCGCCTCTGGGGTCCGGACTTCCCCGGCACCGAGCGCGTCGTGGACGTGCGCATCGCGGCGCTTCGGAAGAAGCTCGGAGACGACCCGGACGCCCCGCGCTTCATCGCCACCGTGCACGGCCTCGGCTACCGTTTCCTGGACGACGCATGCGGCTCTTCCCCCGGCTCTTCCTGAGCCATCTTCTCGCCATCGGCGTGGCGCTTGGCGTCCTGCTGGCGGTGGGTCTGACCCTGGACCGCTGGTACTACCAGGTGCACGTCGCCGACGTCTTGCGCGCCGAGGGGTTCACGGGCGTCAGCCTCTACCAAGCCCTCGAGCGTGGGCACCGCAAGGCGTTGCTGCTGTCGTTCCTCACGTCCTTGCCGCTGTCGGTCGGCCTGGCGGCGTTCACCAGCCTGCGCCAGAGCCGCCTGGTAGCCGAGGCCGGCCGCGCTCTAGAGGATGCCGCACACACCGTCTCCCAGGGCCGCTACCACGCTCGCGTGGCGCTACCGGATCGCGGCGAGTTGACCGAGGTCGCCAACAGCTTCAACGAGATGGCGTCGGCGCTCGGTCGCCTCGAGGCCGAGCGGTTGGAGCTCATCACGGCCGTCGCGCACGAACTACGTACGCCCCTTGCCGCGCTGCAAGGGTATGCCGAGGGCATGGCGGACGGCGTCATCCCGGTCGCCACGGCCGGCGAGGCGATCCGCCGCGAGACGGGCGCGTTGCGGGCCATGGCCAACGACCTGCTCCTGGCGGCGCGGGTCGATGCCGGAGCCGTCGAGGTGCGCCCCGTTCCGAGCGAGCCAGCTCGGCTGTTGCAGGACGCCGCCGAACGATTCGCCGCTGCGTACGACGAACGTCACGTACGGCTCGTCGTGGCTGCGACGCCCGACGTACCCAAGGTCTGGGCGGACCCCGACCGGACGCTGCAGGTGCTTTCCAACCTGTTGTCGAACGCGTTGCGGCACACCCCTGCCGGCGGTCGCGTCACGCTCGCGGCGAACGCGGCAGACGCGGCGGACGCCGCCGGCGCGGCCGTCACCTTCGCCGTCAGTGACACCGGCCCCGGCGTTCCTCGAGCGCACCAGGACAAGGTCTTCGAGCGCTTCTACCGCGCCGACGACGCCCGCAGCCGCGCCAGGGGTGGGGTAGGGATCGGCCTGGCCGTAAGCAAGGGGCTCGTCGAGGCGATGGGTGGCCGGATCTGGTTGGAGAGCGAGCCGGGCAGCGGGGCGGTGTTCCGTTTCACGCTGCCGGTGGCAACCGGGCGAGCGGAGGTCCGCCGTCCGGAAGCGTCCCCGCCGCCCGGACCCGCCGGGGTGTCCGCTCACCAACGTACGAAGTGATCCGTCCCTTCCCACGTCCCGTCCTCGTCCCGCCTCGTGAACTCGAGCGAGTCGTGGCCGGCGAGCTCGCGTGAGGACCAACGCACGCCGTGCATCCCCAGTCCGAGGGGCCGCGACGGGCGCTCGTGCACGTCCCGCCAGCCATCGAACCCGGCATGCACGACGAACGGACGGTGAGCTTCGACCAAGAGGTCGCGGCCGGCGGGGAGCCGCTCGAACGGCGCTTCGCTGCGCCAATGCCAGGTGGCAGCTTCGGGGCGGCGTGCGCCGTAGCGGTCTTCTACGACGCCCAACAACTCGATGGGCTTGCCCGACGCCCTGGCGTGGACGAGTTTGACGAACTCCGCGTGCGCCCACATGAGCGGCATCGCGCTTCCGGTGGGCCTCCCGGGCTCGAGTCCTCGCTCGGGCATGGCGTCGGTGTCCCAGACCTGCTCGGGGAGAAGCCCGGCACGCCCGCTCATGCAGCGCATCGCCTCGAGGTACGCGAGCGCCTCTTCGCCCCGTTGTAGGGCCATGTGGCCGCGCTCGCCGGTCAGCAATGGCCACGCCCGCCCGATGCCGCTACCATCGAACGGCCGGCCGTCGGCGTGCTCACCGTAACCGTCACGATCGTAGCGATGGTAGCCGGGGCCGCACGGCGTGTCCACGCGCAGCACGGCGTCGGCCAGGGCAAGGCTGCTTCGCATCCTCGGGTCGTCGGGACGGCGCAATCCGAGGCGGGCCAGGTACAGGAAGTCGAGGCTGACGAGGTCTGCCACTGCCACGCTCTCGTCCGCGCGATTGCGAACCCGTACGCGTCCGCGCAGTCCTCCTTCGGGTGGCGCGATGCGCACGTAGTACCCGTCGACGCCCGGAACGGCAGCGAACTCCGCTTCACGCGCGTCGCCCTCGACGTACGTCCATGCCTCGATGCGTTCGTTCCACGCGTCGGCCAAGGACAACGCGTAGGCGGCGGCGTCCGGCTCGAGGAACGCGCTCGCGGCCACCAACGCCGCCACCTCGACGGCGAGCGTGAACGGGCCGATCCCGGCGTTCTCCTCCCAGCGGTCCTGCGGCGAAGCCGGACCGTGTCGAGCGAGGTACGCCGCGGCCGCGCGCACCATGTGGGTCACCCCCCTGACGCCTTCGAGCGCGCCCTGCTCGCGAAGCTTGGCGGCCAGCAGGATGGGAAAGCCGGTCTCGTCGAGCTGCACGCCGGTCCAGAACGGACGTCCGTCCGGGTAGAAGTTCTGGGTCCAATGGCCGTCATGCGACTGCGTGGCGATCAGGTAGGACAGCATGCGCCGCGCATCGGCGACCTGCCCGACCGCGAGGAGCCCCAGCCCCGCCTCCACGGCGTCGCGCGCCCACACCAGGTGGTACCCGCCCAGGTCGGCCCGCGTCTCACCCCACGGGACGCTCAAGCTCGCCACCACGGCGCCAGGGAACGTCCGGTCCTCGTGAACCTTCAGAACCGTCGCCGACAGCACCGCCTCGTCGCGGATCGCCTGTGGCGCGTCGGGGATCTTCAGGCCACTTGCCCACGCGGTCCACCCCGCCACGAAGCCGCTTCTGGCGGCCGCGAAGCCCTCGGCGAGACTCGAGCGGCACAGGGTCCGCGCTCCCTCCGGCGTGGTGGCGAACGCCAGCACCAACGTCCCCGACGGTGCGGCCAACTCCGCAGTCAACGCGACGTTCCCGCCCTCGGCGCGATCATGACGCCATGTCATGGTCCCGTTGCGCGCGAAGTCCTGCCAGCCATCCGAGGCCCCGACGAACCCCGCGCTCGCCTGGCGGAAGCCGACGTCGGCATCCACACACAGCGCCACTCCGCCACCGAAGGCGTGTAACGTATCGTCCGTCCAAGCGTCGTTCCGACCCGGGTCACGACCGAGGTGCGGAGCGACCAGGACGAAGAGGCGAAGCTCGTCGCCGGTCAGCGTGTAGCGCACCAGGAGGGCGTCGCGCAACGGGTCGGGAACGATCTCGAGTTCGAGGTCGAAGCCGTCTCCATGGTGCCGCACGACCGGCAGAGGGACGCCTTGGTCCGCCGCTCCCACCTCGTAGCGACCGGCTCGTCGCACTTCGGTCCAACCGTTCGGACCGGCCACGATGAAGCCCAGGTCTCGCAGTTGCGGCTCGCCCGTCGAGGGCCAGTAGACCTCGCTGACGACGCCCTGACCCACCGTGGCCCACAATCGGCTCGGCCCCAACGCGGTGGTGACGAAGTCCTTGGCGCTCGAAGTCCAGGTGGCGGGCGCCCCGGGCGCGCCGGGAGCGGGCACCTCACGACACCTCGCTTCGCGGTTCGCGATGGCGCAGAAGTCTCGCGTCGGGTAGGCGTGGCGTTGGGAACGACCTGGCAACCATGGGTTCCGCCTCCGAGTTCCCCGGAAACGCGCCACGTCCGAGTCTCGACCCGAGGCACGCTTCGGCCCGGTTACCTTCGCGTCATACCGCGGGCGTAGCGTCGACTCGGTAGCCCGTGATCACGGGCACGCGTTCGATAGGAGTTACCCGCATGAGCAGACCACACTGCGATGCCCTGGTGATCTTCGGGATCAGCGGTGACCTCGCCTACCAGGAACTCTTCCCTGCCCTGCAAGCCCTGCTGCAGGAAGGCGCCTTCCGTGGGCCCATCGTGGGTGTCGCGAAGAACGCCGGAGGGAAAGCCGCCCTGCTCGACCGAGCCAGGTCGAGCCTGCGGGCGCATGGTGGGTTCGACGACGCCTCCTTCGACGCGCTGCGCGAACGCCTTCGGGTGGTGGACGGCGACGACCACGACCCCGCGACCTACGTGCGCTTGCGCGACGCTTTGCAGGGCGCGAAGCACGCGCTCTACCACCTCGCGCTTCCGCCGAGCCAGTTCACGACCACCGTCGATGGACTGTCGGCGGCGAACCTGAACCGTGGCGCGCGCCTGATGGTGGAGAAGCCGTTCGGTCACGACCTCGCGTCCGCCCAGGCGCTGAACCGCGCGCTGCACGCAGCGTTCACCGAGCAGGACATCTTCCGTGTCGACCACTTCCTCGCCAAGGAGGCAGTGCAGAACCTTCTCTACTTCCGGTTCGCCAATCCCTTCCTCGAACCGCTGTGGAACGCCAGCCACGTCGCCAACGTGCAGATCACCATGGCCGAGGCGTTCGGCGTGCGCCATCGAGGACGCTCGTACGACACCGTCGGCGCCATCCGCGACGTCGTCCAGAACCATCTCCTGCAAGTCGTGGCGCTCCTTGCGATGGAGCCCTTCGCGCGCGAAGGCGCCGGTGCGCTCCGCGCGGCCAAGGTGGCCGCACTGCGCGCGATCCGGCCCCTCGATTCGGCAGCCGTGGTGCGCGGCCAATATGTCGGCTACCGCAACGCCTCGGGCGTGCCTGACGACTCCGACACGGAGACGTTCGCAGCCGTCCGGCTCGACGTGGCGAACGAGCGCTGGAACGGCGTGCCGTTCCTGGTGCGCACGGGCAAGCGGCTCCCGCTCTCGGCGACGGAGGTTCTCGTGTCGTTCCGCCGCTCGGAGCACGTTCCGCTGGACGACACCGCCGGAACGGGCGCCAATCACCTGCGCTTCCGCCTGAGTCCTCACGTGGCGATCGCACTCGGCGTCCGCGTCAAGGTCCCGGGGGCGGGCACGCATGGCCGCAGCGTGGAGCTGGTGCTTCACGAGCAGGACGTCGGCGACGCGCCTCCGTACCGGCGCCTCTACGAAGACGCGATGCGCGAGGATCCCTCCCTCTTCCCGCGCGAGGACGAGGTCGAGGCGGCCTGGACCGTCGTAGACGGGGCGCTGAAGAACCCTACGAGGCCGGAGCCGTACGCGCAGGGATCGTGGGGTCCGCAGTCGGCCGAGCGGTTGGCGCGCGAATCCGGTACGCGGTGGCATCGACCATCCTCCGACGCCCGCCTGCGCACCGCCACCGAACCTTCGCGCACGCGACTCTCGCGCACACGGCTTTCGCGCACGCGCCACGACACCGACTGATCCGTTCTCGAGGGCGCCGCTGGCGTGACGGATGCCCGCGCGACGGCGCCGCTGGCGTGGGCAGCAGACTGCCTACGACGAGAGCGGCGGCCACGCCACCGACACGGGCGCGGCCGCCGACCCAGGACGAACGAGCTGGGCCCTGCGCGACGCTTACTCGAGGCCCAGCGCGCCGCGCTTCTCGTAGACCGCGTTCATGTCGAGCGTGTCGGCGCGCACGGCCGTGACCTCGTCGGCGGTGAAGGCCGCGAAGTCGGCGGGGAGCGCTTCGGCGTTGCCCCACGCGGTGGCGACGTAGTTCAGCACGTCCGCCACCTGCTGGTCGGTGAGTTGCGGCCAGGACGGCATCATGCCGTTGAAGCTCTGCCCGGCGACGGTGATCCCGCCGGTCAGGCCGAACGAGACGACGTCCATCACGTAGGTGCGGCCGCCTTCGACGGCCAAGAGCTCGGGCACGTGACCCGCCAGCGGGGGGAACGCGGCGGGAATGCCCGCGCCCGTCGCCTGATGGCATGCAGCGCAATTGGCGGTGAAGACCGCCTCTCCAGCCGAGGTGTCGACCTCGCCGATCGGGGCGCCCTGCGCCGCCACCAAGGTGATGATCGCCAGCAGGATCGAGACGGCGAGTGCGAGCGAACGGGGTGAACGGATCATCGACTTCCTCCTCGCGACTGCGCTCGGTCCTCACTGGACACGAGCGCGTCGATTCGATGGCAGGCTTCCGCCGACGCGTTGGCGCGGCGTCGCCAACGGCGCATCGACACCGCACGAGGATACACCTGGGGCGGAACCGCGACCGGGGGTGACGTACGATGAACACCCATGGATGAAGGTTCGGCCAAGTCGCGTGCCTGGAAGCCCGAGTCCCGCAGGTCGTCGCGCGAGGGCGCCGACGATCGCCCTTCGACGTCGTCCTGGCCGGCCGACGACCTGCCTCCCGAAGCATGCACCGTCGACCTGCGGCGGCGCGTGTTGGCGATGGTCCCGTACTTCTCCGTCCTGGACGATTCCGAGCTCACGGCCGTGCTCGCGACCTTCCGCGCCGAGGCGATGGCCGCGGGCCAGACGGTCCTCGCGGCCGGCGCGCCGGCCGAGCGCCTGTTCGTGCTCGCTAGCGGCCGCGTCAAGCTCGTCGGCATCACGCCGCGTGGGGACGAGCACGTGGTGGATGTGTTGGGTCCGGGGGACGCGTTCGGCGCACTGCCCGTGCTGGGAGCACCCGACAACGACGTCACCGCCATCGCGCTCACCTCGGGCTGCCTACTCGTGACGTCCGCCGCGGAGTTCTCGGACCTCTTGGCGAACTCCCCCCGGGTCGCGTTGGCCGTGTTGAACGACGTCAGCGGCCGCTTGCGCGACGCCCGCGCGCGCTTGCAGCAAGCGGCCGGCGCTCCCGTCGACGCGCGGCTGGCGTCGGCGTTGCTGACCCTGTCGTCGCGCCTCGGGGAGGAACGGGACGATGGCCGCACACTGGGCGCCCCTCTCAGCCAGGAAGATCTGGCGGCGCTGGCGGGCACCACGCTCGAGACCGTGAACCGCGTCCTGTCGCGCTGGCGGAGGCGTGGTTGGCTCCGGACCGGTCGGCGCCACGTCGTGCTGCGCGATCTGACGGCGCTGGAGGCGGTGGCGCGCGGCGACGCACCTTGACGACGCTCAAGGTCGAGCGCCTCGAGCCCCGCTAGGTTGGTGGCGGAGGCGATCATGAACACCACCACCATCCTTCGCAGCGACGACCTCACTTGTCCCTCGTGCGTGGCGAAACTCGAGAAGGCGCTCACGCGCCTGCCCGGCGTGAAGGCCGCTCGCGTCAGCGTAAGCGCGGGCCGCATCGAGGTGGAGCACGACGACGCCCAAGCCGACGCGAACCGGTTGCGCCAAGAAGTAGAGCACCTGGGCTACGGCGCCCGCGTCGCACCGTTCTGACCTTCGACGACCATGGTCGAGGCCCCTCCCCTCCCCCTCAGCCTGCGCGGCTTGGCGCGAGCCGCGGTGACCACCTCGGCTCGACGGCGCCTCACCTGGGCGGCGGCGCTGCTCGTCGCCGGACGCCTCGCGGCGTGGTGGCTTGGTGCCACACCGGCAGTGGCCCGGCTCTCCCTGGCCGACGCGCTGACCATCGCCGCGGCGGTGGTCGCCGGCTGGCCCATCGTCTCCAAGGCGTGGGCCGAAGCGCGCCGCAAGACGTGGGGGATCCCGCTGCTCGTCTCGCTCGCCGCGGCCGGTGCGCTGGTGATCGGCGAGTACTGGGAGGCCGCGGCCGTCACGTTCCTCTTCGGCTTGGGGTCCGAACTCGAGAAGGGAACGCTGCGCGTGGCGCGCGGCGCGGTCACCGACCTGCTCCGGCTCACGCCGGAACACGCGACCCTGGTCGGCCCGAACGACGTCGCGGAGCGCGTGCCGCTCACGCGCTTGGTCGCGGGCGACGTGGTGCTGGTGCGCCCGGGAGAACGCGTTCCCGTGGATGGGACCGTGATCCTGGGCCGCACGCTGGTGGACGAACGCGCCCTCACCGGCGAATCGTTGCCCCGCACGGCCGAGACGGGCATGCGTGTCTTGGCCGGTAGCCTGGCGATCGATGGCGCCATCCGGGTGCGAGCCGCGTCGCCGGCGGCCGAGTCGGCACTGGCCGGCATCGTCAGGCGCGTCGAGGGATCACAGACCCAGCGCGCTCCGGCACAACGCATGGTCGAGCGCTTCGCGCGCGTCTACACCCCGGCGGTGGCGTTGGGTAGCGTGGCGGCGTTCGTCGTCACGCGCGACATGCATCTCGCCCTCACGCTGCTGGTGATCGCCTGCCCGGGTGCGCTCGTGATCGCGACCCCGGTAGCCATCACCGCGGGGCTGGGGCGCGCTGCGCGCCGCGGCGTGTTGCTTCGCGGTGGCGCCGCGCTCGAGCGCATCGCTCGCATCGACACGGTGGCGTTCGACAAGACCGGCACCCTCACGCGAGGCGAACCCGCGTTGCGAGAGGTGGTGCCGTTCGGCGACCGCGTCGACTTCGCGGCGCGCGAGCGCGTACTCCGCTGGGCGGCGTTGGCGGAGGTCGGATCGTCGCATCCATTGGCCCAGCCGATCCTGGCGGCCGTAGGCGAGGAGGAGCTGGCCGGCGCCGAGAAGCCTCGCGCCTTCCGCCAGGTGGCTGGGCGTGGCGTGGTGGCGAGCGTCGCTGCCGTTGGCGAGGACCGGGAGCACGAGGTGCTGGTCGGGAACGCGGCGCTGCTACGCGAGCACGGCGTGGCACTCGGTGCAGGCGACGAGGCACGCGTGACCGAACTCGAAGCGCGCGGCCGCACCGCCGTGTTGGTGGCGGTGGACGGTGACGCGCTGGGCGCGCTCGGCCTGGCCGACCGGCTCCGCGACGAGGCCCGCGACCTCCGCCCGGCGCTCGCGCGGCACGGCGTGCGGCACATGACGATGCTCACCGGCGACCGGCGCGCCCCGGCCGCGGCGGTGGCGGCCGAAGCAGGCGTCGACGAGGTGCATGCGGAGCTCTTGCCCGACGAGAAACTGGCCGCCATCGAGCGTCTGCGCGCCGCCGGCCGCGTCGTGGCGATGGTGGGCGACGGCATCAACGACGCGCCGGCGCTGCAGGCGGCCGACGTGGGCGTGGCGATGGGCGCGGCCGGCACCGCGACGGCGCTGGCGTCCTCCGACGTGGCGCTTCTGCGTGACGACCTGCGCGCCTTGCCGGAAGCGTTGGGCATCGCGCGTTTCACGCGCGCCGTACTGCGGCAGAACCTGCTGATCGCGTTGGTGACGGTCGCGCTATTGGTGGCGGGCGTCCTGGCGGGCGCGCTGGGCATGGGCGGCGGCATGCTGGTGCATCAAGTCTCGATCTTGGCCGTGCTCGGCAACGCCGCGCGGTTGGCGCGTGGCGGCGCCAACGCAGCTCGAACGGAGACCTGATTCCTGGCTCGGTTCGGGGCGGGACGACGGCTGATGACGCCTACCCCCGTGGCATGATCGTTCGTGTCCACGTCTGGAGGTGGCGA
>CAZOTV010000001.1:25221-47632 GCA_964582795.1 uncultured bacterium | reverse complement strand
TGATGACGCCTACCCCCGTGGCATGATCGTTCGTGTCCACGTCTGGAGGTGGCGACGTGAAGGTTCTCGGCATCATGGTGGGTGGCGCGATGGGTGCGACCGCCCGGTACTACCTCACACTGTGGATCCAGGGTGGCCTCCAGAACGGATCGCTGGCGGGATTCCCGTTGGCGACCATGACGGTCAACGTCGTCGGGTCGTTCCTCTTCGCGTTCCTGACGGAGTTCGGCCTGCGCGGCGCGGTCTCGCCGCAGATGCGTCTGGCGCTCGGCACGGGGTTCCTTGGTGCCCTGACGACCTTCTCGACCTTCGAGGTGGAGACGGACGCGCTGCTGACCGGTGGTCGCCTCGGGTGGGCCGCCACCTACGTGATCGGGAACCTCCTCCTCGGCTTCGTCGCCGTCCTTCTCGGCAGGGCCCTGGCGGCGCGGATCGCGGGTCCGGCATGAGCGCGGCGCGGGACCTGACCGAGTTCCCCAGCGCCAGCCTCGTGCGCATCTACCTCGGCGAGGACGACCGCGTCGACGGCGCGCCGGCGTACGAGGCGGTGGTGCGCGCCGCGCGCGACGCCGGTCTGGCAGGAGCGACCGTGCTGCGAGGATCGCTTGGTTACGGCGCCAACACCGTGGTCCACCGACCGAGCCTGTGGCACCTCTCGCGGGATCTTCCCCTCGTCATCGAGATCGTCGACGAGACCGCGCGCGTGGAAGCTTTCCTCCCGCTGCTCGGCGACCTGCTTCGAGGTGGCGGCTTGATCACCGTCGAACCCGTTCGCGTCGTCCGGTACGGCGCCTCGCGGAGCGACCGAACGTGATGCACGCGGCGTCGCTTGCGCCTTCTCAGGCGCTCTTGCTGCGGGTCTTCGCCTTGGCTTCGGATCGAGTCGAGGGGGAGGCCTTCGCCAGCGCCATCGTGCGCGCCGCCCGCGAAGCGGAGCTCGCGGGGGCGACCGTCCTGCCCGCCATCATGGGCTACGGGCGCCACGGGTTCGAGTCCTCGTTGTCGGTCGCACTGTACGAGCCGGAGGCGCAACCGCTGATCGTCGAGTTGGTGGACGACGCGGAGCGAATCCTGGCGTTCCTCCCGACGCTGCAAGCGATGAACGATCACGGTCGCCTGACGACGCTGGAACGCCTCGACGTGCGCGCGTACCGCCCCTCGCGCGCACCGGACCGCCCCAGCCAAGACGCGTGACGGGTCCTGGTGGGCGCCAGACTCGGCGCCGTTCGCCTACCGCTTCCCCCGCAGCCGTGGGTCGAGCGCGTCGCGGATGCCGTCACCCATGAAGTTGATGCTGAGTACCGTGAGCGAGATGAACAGCCCCGGCCACACCACCCGCATCGGCGTGATCGACAGGTAGTCCTTGCCGTCGAACAGGAGCCTTCCCCAAGTGGGCACGTCGGACGGGAACCCGAGACCGAGGAACGACAACGCCGACTCGGTGATGATCGCGCTCGCCATCCCCAACGACGCCGACACCAAGATCGGGCTGAGGACGTTCGGCAGGATGTGGAACCACATGATGCGGTTGTTGTGCGAACCGAGCGCCTCCGCGGCGGTGACGAACTCGCGCTCGCGCACGGCCAGCACCTCGCCGCGAACGACGCGGGCGGTGTTCATCCACGAGGTGATGCCGATGACGAAGACGATCAACAGGAAGATGCCAGCCTGCGGGCCGAAGGCGGAGCGCAGGCTGTCGCGGAACAACATGATGATGACCAGCAGGAGCGGCAGGATCGGCAACGCGAGGAAGAGGTCGGTGATGCGCATCAACGGGCCGTCGAGCCGCGGGAAGTAGCCGGCCAACTGTCCGATGACCGTGCCGACGAGGATGCTGATCGCCATCGCCGCCAGGCCGACGGCCAACGACACGCGGCCGCCCGCGAGGTTCTGCGCCAGCAGGTCCCTTCCCAGGTTGTCGGTGCCGAACGGGTGCTCGATCGACGGTGCCTGGTTCCGCGCGCGCACGTTCGTGGTGCTCGCGTCCACGGTGTAGAACATCGGCCCGAACGCCACGACCAGGACGATGAGTCCGAACACCACCATGCCGACGACGGCGCCGCGGTGACGCCGGAACTGACGCCAGAACTCGGCCAAGTTCGAGCGCTGGCGTTTGGCGGCGGCGGCAGGGACGCCGGACGAGGCGGGGTTGGAGGCGAGCATGCGTTCTCCTAGATGGACGTCGTGCGGACGCGCCCTCAGGCGTACCGGATGCGAGGATCGAGCATGCCGTAGGCCACGTCCGCGAGGATGTTGAAGAGCACGATCAGTACCGCGAACATGAACGTGATCGTCTGGACCATGGGGATGTCGGAGTTGTAGATGCCGCGGATCAAGAGGTCACCGAGGCCGTTCACGCGGAAGATCTGCTCGGTGATGATGGCGCCCGTGAAGATCCCGGGGATGCCCAGCGCGATGAGCGTCACCACCGGGATGAGGCTGTTGCGAAGCACGTGCCCCAACACCACGGCCCGCTCCCGCAGGCCTTTGGAGCGCGCCGTCCGGGCGTAGTCCTGGTGCATGTTGTCGAGCATCGACGCGCGCATGAAGCGGCTGAGTTGCGAAGCGTTGAACAACGCCAGCACCGCCACCGGCATGATCATCTGCCGCACCTGCTGCACGAAGCTCGGCCAGTCCTTCACCACGAGCGTGGTGTCGTAGATCGACGGCAACCAGCCGAGTTGCACGCTGAAGATGATGATCGCGAGCAGGCCCGTGAAGAACGTCGGCACCGAGAAGCCGACCATCGATACGAAGGTGCCGAGCTGATCGAACCAGGAGTACTGGCGGTAGGCCGAGAGGACGCCGACGGGCACGGCGATCAAGACCCCGAGAAGATACGCGAGCCCGACGACCCACAGCGTCTGGGGCATGCGTTGGAAGATCAGGTCCGATACGGGACTGCGCGTCTGCCAAGATAGGATCCGGACCGCTCCCTCCGGCACCAAGTCGATGCCCGTGGCGGTCTTCAACTGGCTCAGCGGCTCGTAGACGAAGAACTGCCGAACCCACTTGAGGTACTTGACGACGAACGGGTCGTCGGCTCCCAGCGCTTCGCGCACCTGCTGCCGCACCTCCGGCGGGATGGTGAGCGGAAGGTTGCCGGTGGGATCCCCTGGTGCCAGGTCGAGCACCGCGAAGATGATGAAGCTGATGGCCAACAGGGTGGGGACGGCCAGAAGGAATCGGCGGATGATGTAGCGGCCCATGGCGAAAGAAGGTACGCCGGGGAAGGACGATCCCTCCCCCGGCGCAGCGTTCAGTCAGTCGGCGCGGTACCAGTCCGCGATGTTCCAGAGCTCGGAGTCCCACGACTGCTTCTCGGTGCCCAACAGGCTGTTGGCGCGCGCCGAAACGTCGGCGCGGTAGACCAGCGTCATGACCACCACGTCGTCGACGAGCAGGTTGTTCATCGCCTTGATCAGCTCGGCGCGCTGGCCGATGTCGACGGTCTGGGCCAGTTCGGCCGACAGCGCGTCGTACTCCGGGCTGCACCAGCGGTGCTGGTTGCTGCCGAGCCACTGGTTGTCTCGCCCGGCGATCTCGGCGCAGGTCCAGCGGTTGGCGTAACCCTCGACGTCGGTACCGGCGGCCGAGCTGGTGAACATCTGCAGGTCGGCCCAGAACTTGCCGTAGGTGTCGGGGCTCGACGGGTCGTTACCGAAGAACACGCCTGCGTCGATGTTGCGCAGCTCGGTCTCGACGCCGATCTCGGCCCACCACTCCTTGAGGAGCGCCTGGAAGTCCTGGCGCACGGCGTTGGTGGAGGTCTGGAACAGGAAGCTCATGCGCTGCCCGTCCTTGGCGCGCACGCCGTCTGCGCCGCGCACCCAACCGGCCTCGTCGAGCAGCGCGTTGGCGCCCTCGATGTCCTGCTGCAGGCAGTCGGTGCGATCATCGGCGTAGATCTCCGGCGCCGGGATGATGTTGCAGGTCGCCTTGCCGGTGGGGCCGTAGCCGATCTCCACCAGCGTGGCGCGGTCGATGGCCATCGACAGCGCTTGACGCACGCGCAGGTCGGACAGGATCGGGTGCGGGTTGTTGCCGTCCATGTACTCGCCGCGGTCATCGCCGAGCGCCGGGTCGGGGTTGGAGAAGTTCACCAGCACGCGCTCGACGGAGGTGCCGAACGACAACGCCAGCTGGCCGCGGCCGGCCGCTTCCATCTGCGCCAGGATCTCAGGCGCGACCTGGAGGTTCCACGCCCAGTCGGCCTCGCCCGTCTCGAGCACGGCGCGCGCGGCGCTGGCGGCGTCGCCACCGCCCTTGATGATCACCGTCTGGAACGCCGGCTTGTCGGCTTCGCGGTAGTTCGGGTTGGCTTCGAACGTCACCACGTCGTTGGGACGGAAGTCGCTGACGACGAACGGCCCGGTGCCGATCGGGTAGAAGTTCTGCTCGGTGCACTCCTGAGCACGAACGCCGGTGCAGTCGGCGAACTGCGCGGCCTGCAGGACGGGCGATTCGGCGCTGACGAAGGGGCCGTACGGGTTCGGCTTCGGCACGCCGAAGGTGATGCGGACGGTGTGGTCGTCGACCGCTTCGATGGCCTCGACGTCGGTGAAGAAGTTCGAGCCGACGCAGCCCGCCTCCTCGTTCATGCAGTACTCGCCGGTGAACACCACGTCGGCCGCGGTGAACGGCGTGCCGTCGGACCACACGACGTCGTCGCGCAGCTTCCACGTGATGCTGGTGAGGTCCTCGGAGATGCCGCCGTTGTCGAGCGTCGGGATCTCGGAGGCGAGGTACGGGATGAAGCTCCCGTCGGGCGCGTAGCGCGCCAGCGGTTCGAGCACGACGGACGAAGCGTAGATGTCCTTCGTGCCCCCGGACAGGTACGGGTTCAGGATGGACACGGCCTGCCAGTAGAGCAGCGTGACCGTGCCATCGCTGCCACGCTGGGCGGTGGCGCTTCCCAGCACGGCCATCACGGTGACGGCGAGGATTACGAGCGGACGCAGGACCCTCATGCTTTCCCTCCTAGGTTGTCGGTGGAGGCAACCTAGCACGAACGACGCTCGTCCGTGCAAGGGCGCGTCAGGGACGGCACGACTCCCCTATCGATGGTTGCGTTCGGAAGCATCGTTGCCGGCTCGGCGCTCGCGATCCACCCCACCGTGGGGCCACGCGGGCGCGCGCTCACCAGGGGACGCGAAGCGCGCGGGCGTCCGCTGACCGAACGCTACGCGCCGCGCTTCGCCAGGAACCGCCGCACGTCGTCGAGCGGGCGCGTGTTGAGCACGTCGGCCTTCTTGAGCCACGCTCTGCGGGCCTGGTCGATCCCGAAGCGCATGGCGTCGAGTTGCTTCACGGCGTGGGCGTCCGTGCCCATGGACACGACGAGCCCACGCTTGCGGGCGGCGATCAGGTGGGTGTCCGAAAGGTCGAGTCGCGGCACCGAGGCGTTGTGTTCCACCGCCACATGGTTCGCCAGACAGGCGTCGAAGACCTCCCCGAGATCGAGGTCGATGGGGTCGCGCTCGCCGAGCATGCGCGCCGTCGGGTGCGCCAGGACGTTCACTTCGGGGTGGGAGACCGCCTTGACGACGCGGGCGGTCTGCTCTGCCCGGGGCAGACCGAAGTGCGAGTGCACGCTCACGAGGACGATGTCGAGCTTCTCCAGCCACGCGTCCGAGAGGTCGAGACTGCCGTCCTTGAGGATGTCGACCTCCATGCCGCGCAGCACCGTGATGTCGCTCAGGTCGGCCGTCAGCTCGTCGAGTTCGTCCCATTGCCGCGCTAGTTTCGCCTCGTCCATCCCGCCGGTCATGGCCAGCGCTTTGGAGTGGTCGGTGATCGCCATGTAGGCGTAGCCGCGCTCGACGCAGGCGTCGATCATCTCGCGCAACGTGCTCTTGCCGTCGGACCACGTCGAGTGCATGTGAAGGTCGCCGCGCAGGTCCTCGAGAGTGATGAGCGAGGGAAGCTTGCCGCTCTCCGCGGCGTCGATCTCACCACGGTCTTCGCGCAGCTCGGGCGGGATCCAGGGCAGGCCGAGGCGTTCGTAGATCTCTTCCTCGGTGAGCCCGGCGACGCGCTTCTGGTGCGGGTCGTCTTCGGTGCCTTCGAACAGGCCGTACTCGTTCAGCCGGAGTCCCCGGTCGATCGCCCGCTGACGCAGCGCGACGTTGTGGTCCTTCGAACCCGTGAAGTACATCAGCGCCGCGCCGAACTTCTCCTCGGGCACGACCCGCAGGTCGACCTGAAGCCCGCTCGCGAGCCGCACGCTGGAGCGGGTCTCGCCGCTGCCGAGCACGTCGTCGACCTCGCCGTAGCTGGTGAACGCCTGCGTCACGGCTTCCGGCGTGGCCGCGATCGCGAGCAGGTCGACGTCGCCGACGGTCTCGCGCCGGCGCCGGTACGAGCCCGCCACCTCGACACGCGCGACGCCCTCGGCCTTCCGCAACCGTTCGAGGAGGGGCGCGATGACCGCGTCGATCTCGCCAAGGAGCGCCCGGCCGGTGTTGCGACGGTACGCGTCGATGCCCTTCAGCACGTTCTCCTGCGACTTCGCGCCGAAGCCCGGCAGGCCCGCTAGCTTCCCTTCCTTCGCTGCCTTCTCGAGCGCGTCGACATCGGTGACTCCGAGCTCTTGCCACAGCGCCCGGGCGTGCTTGGGCCCGACACCTTTGACCCGCACCACCTCGGTCAGGCCGATCGGCACGCGCTCGGCGAGCTCGTCGAGCTGGCTAAGACGACCCGTGGCGACCATGGCGCGGAGCTTCTCGGCGATCTCCTTGCCGATCCCTTCGATCTCGGTCAGATCTGCGCCGTGCTCCAGCAAGTCGGCGATCTGCTCCTCCAGCTCACGGATACGGCGTGATGCGTTGCGGTACGCCCGCACGCGGAACGGGTTGTCCCCGTCGATCTCGGAGAGGTCGGCGAGCTGGTCGAGTTTGCGGGCGAGCTCGGCGTTGCTCATGGCCGCACCTGCGGCGCGTCTTCCGCCACCGCCTCCATGTGGATCCCGCGCTCGCCCAGGAACGCCAGGAAGCCCTCCTCGTCCAGGACGGTGACGCCCAGGTCCTGCGCCTTGGCGAGCTTGCTGCCTGCGCTCTCCCCTGCCACGAGGACGCTGGTCTTCTTGCTGACCGAGCCACTGGCGCGCGCGCCGAGGCGCTGCACCAGTTCCTCGGCCTGCTCGCGCGTGAAGCGCGTGAGGCTGCCGGTGAACACGAACGTGAGGCCGTCGAGCGTCGCGGCGCCTGCCGGCGCTGTTTCGGTCCGTTCGGCCTGCGGCCGCACGCGCTCGCCGACCAGTTCGTCGAGCACCTGCTGCGTGTGCTTCTCGCGGAAGAAGTCGTGGATGGCGTGCGCCATCACCTCGCCGATGCCATCGACCTCCGTCAGCGCCTCCGGGGTCGCGTCTCGCAGCCGCTCGAAGGTGCCGAAGTGTCGCGCCAACTGCCGCGCCACCGCGCCGCCCACCTCGGGGATGCCGAGGGCGTACAGGAAGCGCGGCAACTCCGGTTCGCGCGACGCCTGGATGGCATCGTGGAGCTTGGCGGCGGACTTCTCGGCGAACCCCTCGAGGTCGGCCAACTGCTCGGGCGTGAGGTCGTACAACTCGGGCAGGTGGCGCACGAGCCCGCGCTCGACCAACTGCACCGCGGTGCGCTCGCCCAGCCCCTCGATGTCGAGGCCGCCACGGCTGCCGTAGTGCGTGAGCCGGCCGACCAGCTGCGCCGGGCACTCGAAGCCGTTGGGGCAGACGGTGTACGGCCCGCGCTTGACGAGCGGGGTGTCGCAGCTCGGGCAGCGCTCCGGCATGCGGAACGGCTCCCCGCGCTCCTCGCCGGTGTCGATGCGTTCGACGACCTGGGGGATGACGTCACCAGCGCGCTCGACGCGCACCGTGTCGCCCTCGCGGATGTCCTTGCGCTCGATGTCCTCGATGTTGTGCAGGTTGGCGCGGCTGACGGTGACGCCGCCGATGTTCACGGGCCTTAGCAGCGCCACCGGCGTCACCACGCCCGTGCGCCCGACACTGGCGATGATGCGCAGCAGCTGGCTGACCTCCTTGCGCGGCTCGAACTTCAACGCGTACGCCCATCGGGGGTGGTGCGCGGTGTCACCGAGCCGGTCGCGCAAGGCGAGGTCTTGTAGCTTGATCACGACGCCGTCGACCTCGTACGAGAGTCGGTCGCGGTCTTCGGTCATGGCGGCGAAATACGACAGGATGCCATCGACGTCATCTGCACGGTCGTTGCGCGGGCTGACCGGTAGCCCCCAGTCGGCCAACGCCGCGAGCAGCCCGTCCTGTGTCGGGATCCCTTCGGCTCCCGCAAGGATGTCGTAACAGTAGATCTTCAGAGGTCGGCTGGCGGTGAGGCTGGGATCGAGTTGCCGGACGCTGCCCGCCGCGGCGTTGCGCGGGTTCGCGAACGGCGACTTGCCTTGGTTGATGAGTTCCTCGTTGACATCGTCGAAGACCTCGAGCGGCAAGAAGATCTCGCCGCGTACTGCCAGGATGTCCGGTACGGGCCGATCTGCCGCGCGCAAGCGAAGCGGAACGGCTCGGATGGTGCGCACGTTCGGCGTGATGACCTCGCCGGTGACCCCGTCACCGCGCGTGACCGCGCGGACCAGCACCCCGGCCTCGTAGACCAGCTCGATGCTGAGTCCGTCGATCTTCGGCTCGAGGGAGTAGCGCACGTCGCCCGATTCGCGCTCGAGGCCCGCGACGGCTTTGCGCAGGCGCTGATCGAACGCGCGCAAGTCTTCGATCTTGGCGCTGGAGTCCAGGCTGAGCATGGGTCTCGCGTGCCGCGCCGTGTCGAAACCGGACATCGGTGCCCCACCAACGCGCTGCGTTGGCGAGTCGGGCGTGACCAGCTCGGGGTGCGCTTCTTCGAGCGCGCGAAGCTCGTTCACGAGGGCGTCGTACGCCTCGTCGGAGACCTCGGGGTCGTCGAGCACGTGGTAGCGGTAGTTGTGATGACGGATGCGCTCGCGCAGGTGCTCGACGTGCTCCAAGGCGTCGGACGACTGGCTCATGCGACCATCCTACGGCGCGCGTATGGGCCAGGCGGAGACGTTGCGCCAGGCGCAGGCGACGTGCGTCTCAGCCACGCGAGCGTGCTCTGGCGCGCCGCGTCGGGCCGGCGTCCCGCAACGCGGTGTCGAGCCACGCCGGGCGTTCCGGGCTGAGCAGCTTCGGGAGCATCGAAGACGACTGCGCGCCGCTCGAGACCGCGGGAGCCAGGGCGCGGGCACCGACGTCCCGAAGGGTCGAGGGGCGCAACGATGGGCGCGTTGCGGCGCCGCGGACGGGTGTCGCGCCGCGGACGGGTGTCGTGCCGCGCATCGGCGTCGCGCGGAGCGTGCGCGCCTGTCCGCGCGGCGCTCCGAGCGCAGGTGACCGTTGGTCCAGGACCGGCGGCACCAGGCGCCACGTCGCGCGGCGCACCGCGCGACGCTGCAGTGCCCGCTCCAGCAGGTCGTGCACGAATACGAGCGCGCAACCGACGACGACGATGGCACCGAACACCATGGCGAGCAGCAGCACCGGTTGGTTCATGGCGCCAAGGTACCTTAGTAATTGAGGTATCGCTGTGAGGTGCCGCACACGGGGCCACGGGAGCGGGGAACGGGGCGTTCCGAGCACGGCGTCGCGCCCGAACGGCCGCGCGTTCGGAGCGCCCGGTCGACTCGTTCGGCGCACGCCGGGCTTCCCGCCGGGCGTGCCTCGGCGCCATGATGGTGCTCGTCCTTCCCGTGGCAGTACGCGGTCACGGGCGACCCTCGACACCCGAGAGGCAAACCTCCCATGGCACCGCCTGCTGCGCTCGATCCTTCGGGAACCTCCGGTATCACCCTCGTGGTCGGCCTGGCGACGCTGGCGGCGCTAGCGTTCGGGCGCCTGCCTGGCTTGCGCCTGAGCCGCGCGGTGATGACGCTGGCGGGCGCGGTCGTCCAGGTCGCCTTGGGCGCGGTCGACACGCGCATGGCGTGGGACCTGATCGATGGAGAGGTGATCGTGCTGCTCTTCGGCCTGTCCGTCGTCAACGTGACGTTGGCCGATGCGGGAGCGTTCCGTCTGCTCACCGCGGCCGTGACACGCAGCACGCTCGGTCCGCGACGACTGCTGGCGCTCCTGGTGCTCACCGTGGGTGCGCTGTCCGCGCTCTTCCTGAACGACACCGTCGTCTTGATGCTCACGCCGCTGGTGGTCCGCCTCGCGCGTCGGCTCGCGCTGCCTCCTCTTCCCTACCTCCTCGGACTCGCCCTGGCGGCCAACGCCGGCAGCGTCGCCACCGTCACCGGCAACCCACAGAACGTGTTGGTGGCGGTGAGCGCGGGTCTGCCCTACGGCCGCTTCCTCGCCCTGTTGGGACCGGTGGCGCTCGCCTCGCTGCTCGTGACGATCGCCGTGCTGCTGTTCGCGTTCCGCCGCGAGCTGACCGTCGGATCCTCGGTCGACGTGCTTCGCGGCGCGCACCCTTGGCCCGAGGTGAAGACCGGGCCTCTGGTGTTCGCGGGCCTGGTCACGGCAGCGATGGTCGCGGCGTTCGCGTTGGGGATGCCGGTCGCCCTCGCCGCGGCGATCGCCGCCACGGTGTCGTTGCTCGCGCGCGGTCGTGGCGCCGGCCGCCTCCTTCGCCGGGTCGACTACGAGCTGCTGGTGCTGTTCGCCGGACTGTTCGTGGTCGTGGGCGCGATGGCGTCGACCGACCTGCCGGGGCGCCTGTTGCAGGCGCTGTTGCCGGCGGGCAGCGACTTGCTGTCCTTGACGGCCGTGACCGCGGCGCTCTCGACGGTGGTGAGCAACGTTCCGGCGGTGCTCATGTTGCTGCCGGAGGTGGGCTTCGGGACCGGCGCCGCGGTCGGGACCGCATCGGTGAGCACGACCCTGGGGGCGGCGCCATGGGCCGGAAGTGACGCGGCGGCGGCCACGCTGGCCATGGCGAGCACGCTCGCGGGGAACCTGACGTTGGTCGCGTCGGTCGCGAACCTCATCGTGGCCGAGTCGGCACGACGCATGGGTGTCGACGTCGGATTCTGGGCGTACGCCCGGGTCGGCGTGCCGGTGACGCTGCTGACCATCGCGCTCGGAGCGGCGTGGTTGGCGTTCGCATCGTAGTCGTGACGGACGCTCCAGCTGTGACCGATACCCTGCTCAAGCGACCCGCTGCACCAGCTCGGGCCCCTCGAGACGGGCGTTCCCCACCGCCTTGGCGACCGGGTACGCCTCCAGCACACCCTCGGCGGCGGGGTCCAGGAGTCCCTCGACGGCGTGTGCGTCACGCTCGAACGGATCGAGCCATGCGCCGAACTCGTTCGGCTCGAGGATCACCGGCATGCGATCGTGCAGTGCGCGCATGTCCTCGTTGGCGCCGGTGGTGAGGATGGTGCAGCTGAGCAGCGCGTCGTCCCCTTTGCGCCAGGCAGACCATAGGCCGGCGAACGCGAGCGGTCGGCCGTCCTTGCGGTGGATGTGGAACGGCTGCTTGGCCCCGCCCTCGCTCTTCCACTCGTAGAAGCCGCTTGCCGGCACGAGGCAACGCTTGGCGCGCATGGCGTCGCGGAACGAAGGCTTCTCTGCCGCGCTCTCGGAGCGCGCGTTGAACAGGTTGGCCTTGAACGCAGCCGGGTCCTTCACCCAGTGCGGCACCAGACCCCAACGCATGGCGGCGACCTCGCGCGCGCCGTCCTCGCGCTGCAGCACTACCTGCACTTGTTGCGTCGGCGCGATGTTGTACCGCGGGGCGAGCGGGAACGTCTCGACCTCGAACAGCGACGCCAGGTCGTCCTCGTGGTGGTACAGCGTGTACCGACCGCACATGGCTCCGCTCCTCTCCTTCGGTTCGCGTCCGAGCGCCGCCTCGCGCTGCGTGGCCAGAGGTGCCCGAAGCGGGTCTCCTCTCCCCTACCGTCGGCGATCCCGCATGGCGGGGCCGCGGCGACCATGCAGGGTCACGCGCTCTCCTTCAGTTCGGTCAGGATGCGCTCGCGGTCCGTCTCCGGGTACTCCGCCAACAGGTCGAAGGTGCGAAGGTAGTTGCCGACTTCCTGCAGGTGCGGCGGGAAGGTCACGAAGCCGTGGCTGGCCAGCACCTCCATGCGGTTCGCCTCGTAGAGCGGGCCTTCCCAGCCGTCCGCTTCGATCCGCTCCAGCGTGAAGCGGTGCAGCGTCGCCTGCATGAGCGTGCGCACGAGGTCGCGCTTCTCGCCGCCGAGCTCGTCCCACGCAGCCTGCGCGCGTTGACGCCGCGCCTGATGGAAGCTGTCGGCGATGGACGTGGCGATGCTCCGCGCTTCCTCGCGGCTGAGCCGCTGGCTGCCGCCGTCCTGCGCCGGCCCGTCTTGCTTGGGCGGTTCCACCCCCTGCTGCAACAGGCTGTTCACGAAGCCCGGTAGGTTGAAGATCGGCCGGCCGGCGGCCTCCGCCTTCGCCTGCAGCTTGCGCGCGTACACGACGATGTCGAGCACCCGCTGGGCGCCGTAGCGATGGATGGTGCGTTCGACGTCCTGCGCCCAGCCGATCTCCCGGAGCGCGTCGAACGCCTGGAGCTCCTTGAGCAGCTGCTCCTTGTCGGCGTCACGCTGAACGCGCTTCGCGAGACTCGCCGGCAGGCGCACGCGGGGCTGGAACACGTCGTTCTTGGCGATGCGGAACGACACGCGCTGGAACTTCCGGCCGACCTTCTCGGGACGGTAGGTGAACGTCAGCGAGGTGTACTGCCGGAACTCCTTCTGAGCCTTGTCGAGCACGTAGCGGAAGTCCTTGAAGCGTTCGTACTTCCCGTCCAGGCCGAGGCGAAGCTTCAGGTCGTCGACGTCGAACGTCATGTCGCTGCGCTCACCGGCGTAACTGGCCGTGTAGAGCACCTCGAACAGCCGCATGCTGTTGAAGCTCTCGAAACTCAGGAGTTGCTCGGTGGGGATGATGCTGAAGTCGCGGCGAAGCTGGAGCAGGTAGGGCTTGAGCTTGTCGTGGACCTTGAGCTCGATGCACGCCATCTGCTCCTTGTTGTCCCGCCCGTTCTCGTAGCGCGCCTCGGACACCCACTGGAACATCACCCAGTCGCCGTTCGGCTCCTTGATCTGCACCGTCTGCTCCAGCAACTCGCGGGCCGACTCCTCGATCCGCGAGTAGATGCTCTTGCCCGTGATGTTGAAGAGCTGCGCGTACTCCCACGCGGTGATCCGGATCGGTTCGAGCGTCACGTCGTCCTTCGTGATGTCGGATAGCGCCAGCACGAGCAACCGCTTCGTGAGGATCCCCATCTCCTGGCGACTGAGCGCGAGTGGGTTCGCCTGCGTGATCGCGAGCTTGCCGGACGTCCGACGGTCGGGTGACCCCTTCTTCCCCGCCTTCGAACGGCCCTTCGGACGCGCTGACGGCCGCGGCCGCGGCCGCACCGACTCGCCGCCGTCCACCGCGGTAGGCTCTTCGACGAGGACCGCCCGACCCCCGTCCGGCATCACCACGACTCCTTGGCCGGGGCCGACCCGTGCGAGCACGCTGCGAACATGCGGCGATGATACGCGTGCGGGAAAACGCATGTCAATCTTTCCCCCTCCCTTCCCACTTCTGGGACACGCCTTCTCCCAGTTCCCCTCTTTTCCCACTTCGGTACCCCTCCCTTCCCCATCGGTCCCCTCGCTTTCCCACACTGGTCCCGCGCTCATCCCGCCCGGGTACCGCGCCCTTCCCGCGTCGGTCCCGTCCGTTTCCCCGTTCGATCTCGCGACCGCCGTCCAGCAGCGGAGAAACCGCTCCCCCATGAAAGGAAAGGAATGTTCCTTGAAGAATGAACAACAACGGGAACGGTGATGTTGGTCGAGGAAGAACGAAGGCAACCGATCGAGACGACCCGGTGGGACGGTCGGGCGGGCGGTCGGCTGGCCGGGCAATACAGTCGCACCCCAGGACCGCCGCACGCCAGGCTGGTCGCCTCGGCCGGCGAACCCCAGTCCCACAACTTCCCCACTTCGCGCCACGAGTCCGGCCGAGTTCCCTTGCGCTCCCCGTTCGCGTCTCGGAACTTCCTGCCGCCTGACGGCACGCGCATGTATCCCCGGCGATCGGCGGGCGTCGGGGCTCGGCGGATGAGTTCCGCAGGTTCCCCACTTCGGCCTCCCAGTACCCCGGTCTTCCCTGTTCGCGCTTGCCGGGGTTGGCCCGGGTGTGCCTGAGAACGGCATAACGCCGTCGAGAACGCGCGTCGTGGGTATGTGACGACATCCGCGCGACGGACGGGTACGCGGTGGTTCGTACGCTGCGTGCGGGCGCCGCCGAGCCGGTCGACCGCACGGGCGCGTTGGGTGGCCGGCGGATCGCGAAGTGGGAATGCAGGGGAACTGGCCGACACTCCCGGCGCGCGTTTCCTGTCGAACGCGCGAGTGGGTGCGCCACGCCCGGACCTTCATCGGGTCCTTCGCGCGCAGGCCGTCGACGCCCACGTGCGGCGTCTCGTGCGTTGCGGCCGCTGGAGGGGCGTGCAAGGGCGGGGTTGGCAGACGAAGTGGGAAGCGGCCGGTACTCGCGCCGCGCGGGCGAGTCCGCCTACGGTGGGGCTTGCTCCGCGGTTGACTCTGCCCTGCGGTTGACTCTGCCGCGCGGTTGACTCTGCCCTGCGGTTGACTCTGCCGCGCGAGTGGCCTGCCCTGCGGTTCGCTGTGCCCCGCGGTTCACTGTGCCCTGAGATGGGCCGTGCCCTGCCGCCGGGTCTCCCCCGCCGGCGGATCCCCGGACTGCGGCTCCGGACTCGCCCGCGCGACGCGGGCGTGCAGGCTGCGGTGGTGTCCGGTTCGAGGCGCGCTCGACCGGAGCGAGCGGGCTCTGGGGTTCACGGTGGCGGCCCTGTCGCGTCGCGGTCCCAGTTGCGGCTACCGGCCTTTGGGTCCCACGGGCGGCCGGTGTTCCTACGGCGAGTCGGGCGTGGGGCGCGCGCGACGGCGACCGTGATCCGCGCCGCGCGGGCGAGCGCAAGCGGCGCGCGTGGTTGTCGCCATAACGTTATGGCTGTTCGGATGACCGTCGTTCGTCTGCCACCGGGGGACTCGGAGCGAGCGGAACGTCTGGGCGGAGTCGAGCGGGTCTGACGCCGGCGGCGATCGGGCGCGGCGCCTGCCGGCGTTCGGCGTGGAGCCGCTTCGGTTGCGTGGAAGGCCGGGGGCAAGCGCCATAACGTTATGGCACGGCCGTGGGGGTGGCGCGAACCCGTTTGTCCCGAGTCGGCCGTGGCCTGGCCTGCCGGGGCGAGGTTACTGGTGACGGGTGCCCACTGGCTGGTTGGGCGGGTAGCGGAGTGCGAGCCGGCGTCCGCGCGGTGCGCGAGCGGCCATGCGGTAGAATCGGCGGCGACTCCGCGCTTCGGGCCGGTCCGGTTCCCGGCAACCAAGAATGCGGTGGAGGGTGCCGCCGTATCGCGACGCCGATGGCGACATGGAGGGTTTCGAGGTGCATGTACTGACGTTCTTCAACCATGCTGGTGGCGTCGCGAAGACGAGCACCGTACGAGACGTCGGCTACGTGCTTGGTGAGATGGGGCGCCGGGTCTTGTTGATCGACGTCGATCCGCAGGCGAACCTGACGAAGTGGCTCGGCGTCGACGAGGACGTCTCGTTGGCTCAGACCATCTACCCCGCCGTCATCGGCGACCCGGACGCGGGCGAGGACGACGCGGAGGCCGACCTCGTACTTCCTGAACCGGTACACGTGCACGGTGTCGATCTCATCCCGAGTCATCTGAACATCGCCATCATCGAGCGCGAGATCCTCAGCGTCTTCATGGGCGTGATGCGGCTGCGCGAGGCGGTGCGACGCTTGGAGGGGTACGACTACGTGCTCATCGATCCGCCACCGAGCCTTGGGCAGTTGTCTGCGCTCGCGGTGGTTGCCGCTGACCGCGTCGTGGTTCCGTTGCCCACCAACCGGAAGGGGCTCGACGGCATCCCGACGGTGGTCAAGATGGTGCGCGAGTACCGCAAAGCGGCGCGCGGCCTCGACGTCGCCTTGTTCGTGCTCACGCAGCATGATCGCCGAACGAGGCACGATCGCGACAGCCTCGACATCATCCAGAGCCAACTCACGAGCATCGCGCCGGTGTCCACGCCGCTGAACAGCAGGCCGGCGTACTACTCCGACGCGCAGGTGCAGGGCATGCCGATCCCGGTGTACGCGCCGGGAAGCGAGGCCGATGGCGAGATCCGCGCCGTCACGCGAGAGCTCCTCGCCCGGGTCGAAGGCGGCTGACATGACGAAGAAGCGCAGGCAAGAACGTGACCGGGCGGCGGTCTTCGAGGCGATCCTCGGGGATCTCGGAGAAGGGGCTCCGGAGGCGTCGGAGGGGATCGGCGTGGGGGCCGTTCCCGTCGCGTCCGTCCGCTACAACGACCGACAGCCACGGAAGCACATCGACGAGGACGGACTCGAGGAGCTAGCCGAGAGCATCCGCGAGAAGGGCGTGCTCGAACCGATCATCGTGAGGCGGGCCGGTAACGGGTACGAGTTGGTGGCGGGCGAACGGCGGACGCGGGCAGCCGCGCTGGCCGGGTTGAGCGAGGTGCCGGCCATCGTCGTCGATATCGACGACCGCGAAGCACTCGAGATCGCGATCATCGAGAACCTGCAGCGCGAGGACCTGAACGCGGTGGAGGAGACGGAGGCCGTGCTCGGGCTTCTCGAGATCACGCTCGACCTGGAACGTGACGACGTCGTCGCTCTGCTCCAGGCGGTCTACAACGAGGACCGCGGACGGCCGGCGGATGGGCGCGTACGCGAGCGCGAGCGCGATGTGGCGCGCGCGCTGTTCCGTCGGCTGGGTAGGTTCACGGTGAGTTCCTTCGTGAGCAACCGGCTTCCCATCCTGGAGTTCCCCGAGGAGCTGTTGGCTTCGGTTCGTGGCGGGCGCCTGGAGTTCACGAAGGCCCAAGCGATCGCCCGGGTGGAGAACGGTAAGGCGCAGCGCATCCTGCTCGAGGAGGCCGTTCGGGACGGCTTGTCGCTCAGCCAGATCCGCCGCCGCATCACGGAACTGCGGCGCGAGGGCGCGCAGAAGAGGACGTCGACAGGGGAGAGCGCGAGCGTCGACGCGACCACGCAGGCGCTGGTGAGTTCGACCAAGCGGCTTCTCAACAAGCGCAAGATCGCGGGCTTGACACGTGCGCAAGCCGCGAGGGTGAACGAGCTTCTCTCCGAGCTTCAGAAGGTGCTATCCGAGGAATAGGTGGCGCGACGTACGGCACCGCGGTGCGTGCGGGACGGTGGAGGCGCGCGCACGGTGGTTTCGTGCGCAGCCGTGGTGGTGTGCGCGTCGGCGAAGGCTATGGTGCGCGGGCGCGTACGTAGTGGGCGGTCACATGGTCACGTATGCATCGCTCGTGAACATGTGCACGTGCGGGCGGATTCCGTGCTGGTCCAGCGAGGAACCTCGCGGTCCATGACCAGCCCGACGACCACGGCTACCGCATGGTCCACGACGCGCGTCACGCGCACGTCTCCGACGGCCAGCCATGGCGGAACGATGCCGTGACGCCGCCGCGACGACTCCGTGGACCGTCGCCGGCTAGGGCGAGCGAGGGGGGCACGCGCTACACTCCCGCCCGCGCCGCGGACGATAGGCTTGCGACCGGAGGTCGTCATGCTCGAGGTTGGGAACCCCGCTCCGGACTTCACGCTCGAAGATCAGTCGGGCGCGTCGCACACACTCTCCGCACAGAGGGGGAAGTGGGTCGTCGTCTACTTCTACCCGAGAGACGACACGCCCGGTTGCACCAAGGAGGCCTGCAGCTTCCGTGACGCGATGCCTCGGTTGGAGGAGGTCGGAGCGGTGGTCTATGGGGTGTCGGCCGACGACCGCGCGAGTCACGAGAAGTTCGCGCGCAAGTTCGAGCTCAACTTCCCACTCCTCGTCGATCCGGATATGAGCGTGCTGAACGCGTATGGGGCCTATGGCGAGAAGAGCATGTACGGCCGGACCTACATGGGCGTCCACCGCATGACGTACCTCGTCGACCCCGATGGGAAGGTCGCGAAGGTGTGGCCCAAGGTGAAGCCCGAAGGGCACGCCGAGGAGGTGCGGGCGGCGATCGCCGAGCTGGCCTGAGCGGGGAGTCGGGAAGAACGCGGTACTCGTCGGGGAACTTCGGTCCGGTCAGGACGCGCCCATGGTGAAGTGGGAAAGCAGGGGAACTGCGAGGCGTCAGGCGCGGTCGCCGTGAACGGGGGAAGTTGGGGGACTCCGCGACGGGCGCGAGTGGACAGGGGAGAGGCGCGGTACTCGGTCGACCTCGAACGGGGGAGTGTGCGGTACTCGTCGCGGTTGGGGGAGTGGTGCCTGCACCGTCGAGACCCCGCGGGCGAGGTGTGAGGGGGGAAGCTGGGGGACTGGTAGGTCGAAGTGGGAAACGGAGGGTACGGATCGAGGGGGCCGAGGGCGTCGAGGGGGAAGAACACGGTACTCGGCCCGGGCGAGCGGTAGCGCCGGTGCCGGCGACGTGCCGTAGTGGGGAAGATCGGGTACCGCGTAGCGGCCCCCTCGCGCCGTTGGGCCCCGCGGTCGTGGCTCAGCCGAAGTGGTATCCGCGGACGCGGATGGGGGAGGGGAGGTCCGCCAGCGTCACCGCCTTGAGGGTGAGTTGGTGGCCGGTGTCCTCGACGATGGCGTCCGCGACCAGGATGGTGGCGTCGCGCAGGAGTTGCCGCTCGGCGTCCCACAGGTCGGGTGAGATGATGAGCTGCGCGCGCACCGGTCCGTCTTCGAGCACGTAGAAGGCGTACCCCTTGGCAGTACCGGGACGCTGTTTGCCGACCACCAGGCCGGCGGTCCGGACGTGCGTCTTGCGCGGCGTGCGGCGGAGGCGGAGCAAGGGCACGCAGTCGAGTTCGCGCAACTGGTCGCGCACGAAGTCGAGTGGGTGGATCTCGAGCGTGCTGAACCGCGTCGTCTGGTAATCCCACAGGTAGCGCTCGGGCAGCGCCAACGGCGCCAGGTCGGGCGCTTCCGGCGCGCCCGAGAAGAGTGCGCGCTGGCCGCTCTTCTGCGCGTTGGCGAGAGCGCCGACGCGGAACAGCGCTTCGCGACGTGGTTGCAGCGCGTCGAACGCGCCGGCGCGTACCACTGCTTCGAAGGCGTCGAGCGGTAGCGTCAGGCGCTGGTAGGCGTCGTCGACGTCGCGGTACGGGCCGTAGCGCAAGCGCTCCAGCAGCACGCTCCTGGCGGCGTCGACGGACACGCCGGCGATGGCGGAGAGGGGTGGGCGGATCGCCTTGACGTCGCCGGCGGCGCCTTCCGCATGCGCGGCTAGCGCAGCCGCTGCCGCCGGGTCGGCGGCCACCGCGGCTCGGGCCGCCGGGTCCGCGGCAACCTGGGTTCGGCGCACCCGTTCGCAGCGGTAATGCACGCCGCTGGCGTTGATGTCGAACGGCAGGAACGGCACCCCCCAGGCGCGCGCCTCCTGGCGTTTGGTGGAGGCCGACCACATCCCGGGCTCTTCGGTGAGGATCGCCGCCATGTACTCCGCCGGGTAGTGCACCCGCAGCCAGCCGCTGGCGTAGGCGTGCAGCGCGAACGCCCAAGCGTGCGATTCGGCGAAGCCGAACCCTTGGAAGCCCTTGACCGCCTCGAACACCGTCTCGGCCTCGGCGCGCGTGGCGCCGACGTGGCGCATGGCGCCTTCGACGAAGCGCTGGCGGTCGGGCTCGATGTCGTCGAGATCGCCCCAGTTCGACACCTTCTTGCGGAAGCGGTCGGCCTCGATCCAGCTCATGCCGGCGAAGTGCACCGCGATGCGAAGCACGTCCTCTTGGAACAGCAGCACACCGTAGCTCTTGGCCAGGACCGGTTCGAGACTCGGGTGCCAGTAGGTCACCGGCTCCAACCCCTGGCGCCGGCGCAGGTACGGGTGCACGGTGCCGGACTGGATCGGGCCGGGGCGGATCAAGGCGATCTGGTGCGCGAGGTCGCGCAGGGTCCGGCTGCGCATGACGCGGCTGGTGTGCTGTTGGCTCGGGCTCTCGACCTGGAACAGCCCCAGTGTGGCGCCTTCGGAGATGAGGTCCCAGACGCGCTCGTCGTCGGGCAGGTCGGCCAAGTCGAGCCACACCCCGTCGAGGCGGAAGATCTCCTCGCGCGCCCGCTCCAACGCCGCCAGCATGCGCAAGCCCAGCAGGTCGAGCTTGATCAGCCCCATCGCCTCGGCGTCGTCCTTGTCGAGTTGCAGCAGCTTGATGCCGCCGCTGGAGCGCTCCAACGGCGAGTAGTGCGTGAGCGGGTCGCGCGACAGCACCACTCCACCGGCGTGCGGCGCTAGGTGCCTGACGTGCTTGCGCTCCATGCCGGACAGCAGCCGCAGGAAGGCGCCGGCCGCGGGCGCGTCGCCCAGCACCTCGCGCAGGGCCACCTCGGCGCGCTCGGCGTCGGCGGGGCGCAGGCCGCGGAAGTCGCGTCCCAGTGCCTTGGTGAGGCGGTTGCGAAGCTCCGGCGGCAACCCCAGCGCGCGTCCCAAGTCTTGGATGGCGAGCGGCATGCGGTAGGTGATCTTGTTGCACACCATCGCCTCGGTCTCGGTGCCGAAGCGCTCCTCGACCCAGGCCAGCACCTCGTCGCGCCGCGCCGAGGAGAGGTCGATGTCGACGTCGGGCATGCTCGTCTTGCCGGTGTGGAGGAACCGTTCGAACAGCAGGTCGTGCTTCATCGGGTCGACCTGGGTGACGCCTAGCAGGTGGCAGACGATGCTTGCCGCCGCCGAGCCGCGCCCGGCGGCGAGGATGCCGTGACGCCGGCAGTAGTCGGTGACCTCGGCGGCGACGAGGAAGAAGTCGGCCAGGCCGAGCGCGCGGATGGTGGCGAGCTCTTCTTCCAGCCGCGCGCGGGCGGCGCTCAGGCGATCCCCCTCGTACCGCTCCAGCAGCTCCGTGTAGCAGCGCTCCTCGAGGTGCTGCTCGGGTGTGCGCTCGGGCGGGATGCGCGCCTTCGGCGGGACCAGGCGCTCGGGGAGCAGCTCGAAGTGCGCCCGTTCGGCCACCCAGGCGGCGTTCAGGGCCGCTTCGGGGAACGGCAGACGCCCCAGGGCCTCGGCGGGGTCGGGCAGGGCTTGACAGGCGTTCTGTGGCCTCCTGGCGTGGGGTTCCTGCACGCTGGTCCCTAGGCGCGCGCAGGTCAGGGCGTCGTAGAGGCGGTAGTCGTCGGGTTCGGCGTAGCGCACCTCGGGCGCGGCCACCACCGGCAACGCCAGGCTCTGCGCCAGGCGACGGATGACGCGGGCGCGTCGCTCGTCCCAGCGGTAGCGGTCGTGGAACAACTGCAGGTAGAAGCGCTCCGGGAAGGCGCCCTGCAGTTGCCGCAACAGCGCCTCCAGCTCGGCCACGCGGCGTTCGGCCAGCCAGCGCGCCACCACGCCGTCGCGTGGGCCCGACAGCAGCACCAGGTCGTGGGTGTGCGCCAACAGCGCGGGGAGCGGCACGTCGCGCTCTTCGCGCGCGTGCGCCAGGCTGACCAGGCGGCAGAGGGTGCCGTAGCCGGCGCGTGACGCGGCGATGAGCACGACCGGGTACGCCTCGGCTTCGATCCGCACCGGGACGGTGGCGCCGATGAGGGCGCGGATGCCGTAGCGGCGGGCGGCCTGGAACGCTTCGACGCCACCGGTGACGTTGATGTCGTCGGTGAGCGCGACGTAGTCGTAGCCGAGTTCGGCGGCGCGCCGCACGAGCGTGGTGGGGCTGGCGGTGCCGGCGCCGAGGCTGAAGTACGAGTGGACGTTCAGCAGCGCCGTCAGTCGTTCGCGCGCGCCGCCCACCACCTTTCCCCCTCTCGGAACAGCTCGAGGCGGGTGCCGCCGTCGAGTTCCAGGAAGTAGTAGTCGCGGTGCAGCTCGTGCTCCTCCCACCAACGGCCGTCGTAGCGCCAGGCGTCGAGGACGTGGACGACGTAGCGGCGACGGGCGGGGCGCTCCTCCGGCTGCGATGGTCGTGATGGCGCTGCCGGCGGCGGCTCCTGGGGTTCCCCCCGTGGGCGTTGCGGTGCACGTTCCGGCTGGCCCGGCGCCTGCTCCGGCGCCTGCTCCGGCGTTCCTTCCGGTGTGTGCGGCGGCGGGTCGGCGGGATGCGAGCGAGCCGGCGTGCGCCGACGCCGCGACGGCTCAGGCGGCCTGGCGGGGCTGGGTTCGGAACGTGGGGACGACCACGTCACGGTCTTCGGACGCCGGTCGGGGGTGAGCGTGACCTGGGCGGGGGTCATGAGCAGGCGCATGCGGATCCTCCTGGGTGGGGGAGAGGGCGTCCGGTTCGGCGGACGTCACGACGGGAGTGAAGAGAAGGTCCTGGAGCGGGTTGGCGGACGCCGTGAGGGGAACGCCGCTGAACGCGTCGTGGTTCCCGCCGTCGACGAAGAGGCCAGGGGGCCGTCCGTAGGTCGTTCCCATGTCGGGCGCGTTGGCGTCGGGCGCGTTGGCGTCGGGCGCG
>CAZOTV010000001.1:19132-25121 GCA_964582795.1 uncultured bacterium | reverse complement strand
GGCGTCGGGCGCGGGAGGCGCCGCGGGGGGCGCCGCGAACAGGGGAACGGCGGCGGCGGTGACGGCCGGGGGGAGGGTGCTGGTGACCGTGCTGGTGGCCGTGCTGGGGGCGGCTCCGGTGCGCTTCGCCCGGCCTGGTGCCGAGGTCATCGCGCCACCCGCGCGACCTCCCAGCGCCTCGCTCGACGTGCCGTCGGCGGTGTACCGCTCCCAAGTCCAGGCGAGGTCGGCGGCTTGGGCGTGGGGGTCGCGCCAGGCGAAGCGCCGAGGGGCGCTGGGGAAGCGTTCGAGGGTGGCGTCGAGGGCGCGTTGGCGTCGTTCCCGTTGCGGCCACAACCCGTCTTGCAGGCCGAGCCGTTCGGGCGAGGCGAGTTCCAGCGTGAGGCGCTCGACGAAGCGTCCGTCGACGTGGCTGTCGCGTAAGGCGAAGAGCGCCTGTTGGCGGATGTGACGCGCCTGCTGCAACGGGCGCTTGGAGAGGCGGCTGGCGCGGCGCTGGCCGCCGGACAGAGTGGCGGTGAGCGTGAGGCGACGGGAGGCGCGGCCCTCGAGGGCGCGTTCGAGTTCTCCTGCCAGGCGATCGATGGCGGGCAGGAGCTGGTGCGGCTCTCGGACCGGTTCTGGGAACGCCAGCGAGCGGCGCAGCGTGCGCGGTAACTGGAAGGGACGCAGGGTGGTGCGGCGCGGTCCGTGTAAGTACGGCAGCAACGCCTCGCCTTCGCCGCCCAGGTAGGAGCGGAGTTGCGCCGCGCTCCAGCGCGCCAGTTCCGCGACCGTCGTCAACCCCAGCCAGTGCAGCCGCACCAGGTTGCCGTCCGACACCCCCACGCCCTTCAGGAACCGCAGCGGGAGGCGTTCCAGGAAGGCGTCGCGCTGGCCGGTTCGCACCTCGCGGCAACGACCGGGGTGGGCCGCCAGCGCCGCCAGTTCGGCGGTCTCGCAGTCGTCGGCGAAGCCGACGCGAACGTCGTACCGCGCCGCCAGTTCGGCGGCTTCGCCCGCGTCGATGCGCGCGAACGCGCGGCCACGCGGCCCGCTCTCGAGCCATGGGGTGAAGCCGTGCAGCCCGCGCAGCAACGTCTGCCAGGCGTAGTCGAGGTCGGGTTCGGCGTAGCACGCCACCTGCAGGCCCTCGACCCGCATGCGAGCGCCATCGAGCCGCATGCCGGGCGTGATGCCGTGGCGGCGTGCGGGCGCGTTGGCGTGGGCCACGCGCTGCTCCTCGACGACGACGAGCGGGCTGCGCTTCGAGCCGGGATCGGCGCGCTCGGCGAGGTAGAGCGCGAGAGGGCCGAAGTCGAGCGCGGCGATCATGGCTGCCCCCGGAGCGCTCGGAGCGTGGCCGAGAACACGGCGGACGGGATGGTGACGGGTTGGGTGGTGACGGGTTGGGTGGTGGTGAGCTGGGTGGTGGTGAGCCGGGTGGTGGTGAGCCGGGCCGCGTTCTGCCGGGAGGCGGTGGACCGAACCGCGACCGTCCGCTGCACCACCGGCGGGCGCACGGCCGGTGGGCGGCCGGGCCGCGCAGGTCGGTCGATGGGGGGCCGGCGGCGTGTCGGCTTACGCGACGTCGGCTGCCGGCACGGCGAGCGGGATGGCAGTGGACGGAGCCGTGACGAGCACGGCCGCGACGAGCGGGATGGTTCGAACGGGTTCTGGACCGTGCGGGACGGTGATAGCATACGCGTGTACCTGGGTTCGGCCGCGGCGACGCGGCCACTCTGGGCGACGAAAGGACACATTCCTCATGCTTGGCGGCGGTGGATGTGTCCTTCGTTTTTTGGGACCGGACGGGGGTTCGAGGAAGGGCGCGAACGCCCTGGAGCCGTCAACCACCTCCTTGCAGGGAATCGTTCTGCAGCAGTTCTTGCACCACGTCGCCGCGCAGCAGGCCGCGGAAGACGCCGTCGACGTGCAGTTCGGCGGCCGACACGGTGAGGGTGGGGAAGTCGGGGTTGTGCGGGCGCAGGCGGTAGCGCGACGGTGATCCGCCCTGGGCGGCCGGCGCGCTCCACTCGAGGTACTTCAGGGTGGTCTCGTCGTCGTTCACGCGCACGGCGCAGATCTCACCGGAGCGCTGCGGCTGGGCGTGCTGCAGCAACACCACGTCACCGTCCTCGATGCGGTCGGCCATGGAGTCCCCGCGGACGCGCAGGGCGAAGTGATCGGGACGGCCGCGCAGCGTCAAGTGCCCTTCGGGCTCGGGGTAGCTGCCGACGGGCACCCCGGCCGCGATCTCGCCGAAGAGCGGCACCCCGAAGGCGCCGCCGAGCAGCGTGAGGCGTGGGCTGCGTCCTGGGCCGCGGCTCTCCATGCGCAGTTCGCCTTTCGCCTCCAACGCCCGCAGGTGCTCGCGCAGGGTGGGGTAGGCGATGTCGAAGCTCCGCGCCAGGGCCGCCAGTTCGGGGAGAGCGCCGGTGCGCTCGTAGCTGGCGCGCAGGGCCTCCAAGATCTGCAGTTGGCGAACGGGGCGTGGCGGCACGGCGGACTCCCTTCCCATCACCCTCCATAACAGAGGGTAACGACAGGATAGAGCGACGCGGGAAGGGTGTCAAGCGTCGGGGGAGAGGTTCGGGTCGCGCCCGAGACGGGTTACCAGTGCACCATCGGCAACCCCGCCACCGGCGCGCGGAACGCGGGGATGCGCTTGCCGCGCAGGCTGCCCACGTACACCGTGCGCAGGTCAGGTCCACCGAAGGTGAGGCTGGCGAACCACGGCGCCAGCGTCCCGCCGGCGGCCAGCATGATCTCCGGCGTTACCGCGTCGCGCTCGAACGCGTCCAGAAGCGCCCTCGACGCCTCAGGGTCGCCGTCGTCGAGCACGACCCGCATGTCGCCCTCCGGCGTCAGCACGAACAGCTGATCGGTCATCACCAGCGTTCCCCACAGGTTGCCCAGCGCGTCGAACGCGATCCCGTCCGGAAGCCCACCCAGGTCGGTCGGGCCGAACACCTCGCGCTCCGCGACCGAGCCGTCGTCCGCCACCCGCAGCCGCGTGATGCGCCGGCCGGCCGTCTCGACCACGTAGAGGTACTCCTCGTCGGCGTCGAAGCGGATCTCGTTGGTGAAGCGAAAGCCGTCCGCCACCACGCGCACGCCATGCTCGTCGACCAGAGCAACGTAGCCGTCGGCGACGTTGGGGCTGATGGCGCGCATCCAGTTGCGGATGCGCGTCGACACGGTGATCCAGATGCGGTCCTTGCGGTCGCGCAGCACGAAGTTCACCTTGCCGATCGGCATGCCGTCGATGGCGTCGACCAGCACCCGCGAGGCGCCGTCACGGCGCATCACCTCGAGGCGGTCGGTACCGAAGTTGGCCACCAGGAAGTCGCCGTTGGCGGCGAACGCGAGGCCGTTGGGAAGCGTGCCCTCGGTGAAGCGCTGCGCGTCGTCGGCAGCCTGGGCGAAGCTGTCCGCGGGCGCCTGCGCCACCAGCTCTTGGCTGCCGTTCGGGTCGATGCGCATGACGCCGCCGCGCGCGTCGGCCGCCCAGAGGGTGCCGTCCCGCTCGGCCAGGATGCACTCGGGGCGTTGCAGGTCGTGGCCGACGAAGGCGATGCTCTCGCGATCGACGTCGAAGTCGAGGACCGGGTTGCGTCGAGGGTTCGCCACGGCCTAGTACGCCACGTTCGCTTTGCCCTTGAGCTTCAGGATCTCGCGCACGTCGGCCGGCGTGGCGATCTGCATGCCGAGCTCCTCCAGCACCGCGCGGATCTTCCGCACCAGGGCGGCGTTGCTGTCGGCCAGGCGCCCCTTGTCGAGGTAGAGGTTGTCCTCCAACCCGACGCGGACATTGCCGCCCATGATCGCCGCTTGCGTGGTCATGGGGATCTGGTGACGGCCGGCTGCCAGCACCGACCACACGTAGTCGTCGCCGAAGAGCTTGTCCGCCGTGCGCTTCATGAACATCAGGTTCTCCGGGTCGGGTCCGATGCCGCCCAGCACGCCGAAGATCGTCTGGATGAAGAACGGCGGCTCCAACCAGCCGGCGTCGACCACGTGGGCGAGGTTGTACAGGTGCCCGACGTCGTAGCACTCGAGTTCGAAGCGCACGCCGCGCTCCTTGCCGAGCCGCTCGGCGATCATGCGGATGTCTCGGAAGGTGTTGCGGAAGATGAAGTCTTCGGAGCTTCGCAGGAACGGCTCTTCCCAGTCGAACTTCCAGGTGTCGTAGCGGTCTGCCATCGGGTGCAGCGCGAAGTTCATCGACCCGAGATTGAGTGAGCACATCTCGGGCTGCACGTCGAGCGGCCCCTCCAGGCGCTGTTCGACCGTCATGTTCAGGCCGCCGCCGGTGGTGACGTTGATCACCACGTCCGACGCGTCCTTGATGACGGGCAGGAACTGGCGGAACAGAGCGGGGTCGGATCGCGGCATGCCGGTCTCGGGGTCGCGCGCGTGCAGGTGGACGATGGCTGCGCCCGCCTCGGCGGCGTCGATGCTCTGCTGCGCGATGTCCGCCGGCTTGTACGGCAACGCGTCGGACATGGTCGGGGTGTGGATCCCGCCGGTGATGGCGCAGGTGATGATCGTCTTGTCGAGTCGTTTCGCCATGGTGGGTACCTCGGGTGGTGGGGTGGTGCGGCCGGGGGCGTGCTTCGCGGGGAAGCGGCAGGCGTTGCCCGGCGGCTGGGGCTTCAGGTGAGGAGCAGCGCGAGTTGCGGGACGAGGAAGACGATCGCGAGGACGATCAGCATCACGAGCGCGAACGGCGCAGCGCCGGCGAACACGCCGTTCAGGCTGACGCTGCGGTCTCTCAGCGTGCTGTGGATCATGTACACGGACAGACCGAGGGGCGGTGTGAGCAAGCCGATCTCGACGGCGATGACGATGAGGATGCCGAACCAGATCAGGTTCACGCCGAACGTCGTGAGGATCGGAAGCGCCAGTGGCACCAGCACCAGCAGGATCGACGACGAGTCGAGGATGGTGCCCATGACGATCGCGATGGCGAGGATCAGCACGAGGAACACCGTGATGCCCAGGTCGGCGTTGGTGATCCACGTCGTGAGCGCTTGGGGGATGCCGGTCAGCGCGAGCATGCGGCTGTACATGTTGGCCGAGATGATGAGGAAGAGCACGGCCGCCGTGATGTGCCCGGTCTCGATGGTGATCTTCCAGAGCTTGCGCCAGCTCAGTCGACGCCTGAGGAAGGCGATGACGATGGCGCCGAACGCACCCACGGCGCCGGCCTCGGTGGGCGTGAAGATGCCGCCGTAGATCCCGCCGAGCACGAGCGCGATGAGCACGGTGATGGGTAGCAGCTTGACGACCGTCTCAGCGGCGGTGAGCTTGGGCAGGTCGGCTTTGGAGACATCACCCACGAAGCCTTTGGCGTAGGTGGCGAGCAGCACGATGGCGATGGAATACGCCAGGGCCAGCACCAGTCCGGGGATGATCCCGGCGATGAAGAGCGTGCCGACCGACTGCTCGGTGAGGACCGCGTAGAGGATCAGCAACAGACTCGGTGGGATCAGCATGCCGAGGACCGAACTGCCGGCCACGACCCCGACCGAGAAGCGTGCGCGGTAGCCGGCGCGCCGCATCTCCGGCACGGCGATGCGGGTGAACACCGCTGCCGACGCGATGGAGATGCCGGTGATCGCCGCGAAGACGGCGTTGGCTGCGACGGTGGCGATGCCCAGGCCGCCCCGGACGCGTTGGAACGCGCGCGCCGCGACGTCGAACGCGTCCCTTCCCAGCCCGGCCTCGGAGACGATCAGCCCCATCAGCACGAACAGCGGCACGACGCCGAAGATGTAGCTGCTGATCGCCTCTTCCGCGGCGATGGCGAGCATGCGGCCGGCCAGCAACTGGGAATCCCGCACGAGCCAGACGCCGACGTACGAGGTGAGCGCCAGCGCGATCGGCACGTGCAGTCCGGCGTAGATGAGGCCGATCATGGCGGCAAGCGCAAGGATGCCTACCTCGACCGGGCTCATGCGGGGCCCTGTTCCGCCGCTCGGTCGTTCGCCGCTCGGTCGTTCGC
>CAZOTV010000001.1:0-19032 GCA_964582795.1 uncultured bacterium | reverse complement strand
CTCATGCGGGGCCCTGTTCCGCCGCTCGGTCGTTCGCCGCTCGGTCGTTCGCTGCGCGGTCGTTCGCTGCCCGGTCCCCCGCGGACGGTTCGCCCGCGGTCGGTGCGCCGGCCGCTGTGGTCGGTCCGCGTGGACCGAAGGCGTTACGCAACGCGTAGGCGGCGAACAGCAAGAACTGGATCGACATCGCGATGGTGCCGATCACCAGGATCAGCTTGATGGGCCAGGTCGGAAGGACGAAGCGTCCCACGACGCCGACAGTCTCCATCCGCTCCAGCGCGGTCCGGAAGCGCGGCCACGACGCTTGCAGCAGGAACGCCAAGGTCAGCGCGCCGGCGACGTTGAAGACGGCCTCGAGCACGCTGGCAAGTCGGGGCCAGCGCCGAGTCAGTGCGCCCAGCAGCATGTCGGAGCGCGTGATCCCTCCGTGCCGGAGCGCGCTGGACAACTGCAGGAACACGATGCCGACGATGGACAGGCTTACGATCTCCGGAACGCCGGTGATGGGCCGCTGCAGGAAGCTGCGGCCCACGGCGTCGGCATTGATCAGGATCATCAGCGCCAGGATCCACGCGGTGCCGAGGGCATTGAAGCCTTCACTGACGACGCCGAACGCGCGGTTCAGACCGTCTAGGATCGGGGCGCCCGAACTGCGTTGCACGCGAGGACCTCCGGCAAGTAGGACGCGGGGTTGGGCGTACGGCTGGACGAGGGATCGGACGTGGGGTGGGGGCCCGCGGTGCACGGGCCCCACGTGACGACGATGCGGCTACGGAGTGCCTACCGCCCGACTACTCCTGGTCCCAGTCGCGCGGCAGGACGGCGCCGCGTTCGCGGATCCCACTCAGGTACGCTTCGAGCACCTTCGATGCCGCCAGGCCCTGGCTGTCCAACTGCGCGGCCCAGTTCATCGGTACGTTCGGCAATGCCGCGGCCCAAGCGGCCTTGAGTTCCGCGGGGGCCGGGGTGATGGTGGCGCCGCCTTCTGCCAACGAGGTCAGGCTGGCTTCCAGCCGCGCGCGCAGCGCTTCGGCGTAGGCTTCGCCGTACGCCACGGCGGCGGCGCGCAGCGCGTCCTGCACCTCGACGGGCTGGATGCTGAACCACGGCGCGTTCGCCACCAGCGTGCCGGCGTACTGAGCGCCGAAGTCCATCAGCGTCACGTACGGCGCGACCTCCTGCAGCCGGGCGGGCGCGGCGGCCGTGGGGAAGGTGATGACCCCGTCGTAGACGCCGGTCTGGATGTCGTTGTAGTACGTCGCGAGGTTGCCGGCCACGCCGACGGCGCCGGTGTTCTCGAGCCAGTTCACCGCCGCGCCGGGCGCGCCGATGCGGCGGCCGCGCAGATCTTCGAGCGAGTTCACCGGGAACGTGGTCATGAGCGTGTAGTTGTCGAGCGAGAAGCCGGAACCGAGGTAGGTGAGGTCGAACGCCTCCCATGCCTCCACCAACTCGGGGATGTCGTCGTGCATGCCGTTCATGACTTCGGCCACGACGAACGGGTCGGTGGTGCCGAACGGCAGGTAGTACGTGACGTTCTGAAGCGGAAGGTTGGTCGGTTCGAACACCGTCGGCACGATGCCGACGTCGGCCAGGCCGGCTTCGAGCGCCTCGAGTTCGCCGCCGACCGGCGCGAGCGTTCCGCCGAAGTACGTGTTCCAGTTCACACGGTAGTCGGTGCCTTCGAGGGCGGCGTCGACCGTGGGAATGAACGTCTGCTCGAGTTGCTGTACCCACAGGAACACGGGCGCGTGACCGTTGACGAGGTTGATGGTGATGGTGCGCTGGGCAGACGCGACGGCCAGGGTGGCCAGCAGGGCCAATGCGAGGAGGATGCGGGACGGCGGGGTCTTCATGGTGGGCTCCTGTTCTTTCGCGGAACGCAGACTTCGCCTACGACCGGTTCAGTCGTGGACTTCGACGAGGGCGACGACCCGCGTCCAGCCTGCGCTGGCGCCGCGGATCTTGTACGGGAAGGCCATCACGGTGAAACCGAACGGCTCGGGCAACTGCTCGAGGTTGGCGAGTTTCTCGATCTGCAGGTACGGTTGCTCCAGGCCGAAGAAGTGCGACTCCCAGAACTCGACCTTGCCGGCGAGGACATCCTTGACGAGCACGTCGAAGGCGCGGTCGATGCCCCAGGCGTCGATGCCGATCATGCGCACGCCGCGCTCGACCAAGTACTGCGTCGCCTCGCGACGAAGGCCCGGGTGCCGGAAGTCGTAGCGCGGCTCGTGGAAGTGCTTGTCGGTGTCGGTGCGCACCAACACGATGTCGAACGGCTGCAGCGCGTAGCCGATGCGCCCTAGCTCTGCTTCCACGTCGGGCACGGTGATGCCGACCTCGCGGTCGACGTGGCGCATGTCGAGCACGACGCCGTGCCCGAAGCACCACCGCAGGGGTACCTGGTCGATGGTGGCGGCGGGGGTGCCGTCAACCATGGTGGGACCGTAGTGGTAGGGCGCGTCGACGTGGGTGCCCGAGTGGGTCGAGAGGCGCACCTCCTCGACCGACCAGACGTAACCGCGCTCGAAGACGCGCGTCGTCATGTCGTCGTCCCAGTTCATGATCTTGGCGCCGAGGCGCATGCCCTGCTGGTGGTCGACGTAGGTGATGTCGTGGGCGTTCGGCTCGAACGCCTTGGTGTCGTTGCTGAGCGTGCTCGAGAGGTCGATGAGCCTTACTCGCTTGCCCATCCAGGTGAAGGTGTCGCTCACGGTTCGGCCTCGCTTCTGGTGGCGCCACCCATGGCCCGGGCGACGATGGCGTCGAGGACGGAGGCCGGCAGGCCCGTCTTGAGCATCAAGCCGGCCTCCTTGACGGCGTCCGTGACTTCGTCGATCTGTGTCTCGCTCGGCGTGTAGCCGCGCGCCCGCAGCATCGCCCCGATCCCGTGCCGGCCCGAGCCTCGGCCGTAGACCACGCTGCTTCCTGCGTGCCCGACACGTTCGGGCGGGAAGGGGAAGACGTACGACGCGCCCAACGGCGTCTGGGCCATGGCGTTCAGGATGTGCACCACGATGCCCGACTCCGTCTCGAACAAGCCGTCGCCGACGATCGGCTTGTTGCGCGCCGGCTTCGCGCGGCTGATCTCGGCCACCACGTCGGAGGTGGTCTTCAGGCGCGTGAGGTCGATGCCGGCATCGACCTCCATCAGGTACTGGAGCGCGACGGCGACCTCCTCGGTGGCGACGTTGCCGGCGCGCTCGCCGATGCCGTTGACGGAGGTGTGCACCATGTCCGCCCCCGCCGCCACCGCCATCAACGCCCCGGCCGTCGCCAAGCCGAAGTCGTTGTGGATGTGAAAGCCCACGGGTACGCCGACGTGCTCTTTGAGCGAGCGCACCATCTCGTAGGTGGCGAACGGATGGCCCATGCCGAACGTGTCGGAGATGGTCACGCGGTCGATGGCCCCGCGCTCGACTACCTCGCCGAAGAGTCGCAGCACGTAGTCCCGGTCGGGGATGCGGAAGGCGTCCCAGCCCATGAACTCGACGTACAGCCCAGCGTCGCGGCCGGCCTTCGAGAAGGTGGCGACCATGTCGATCAGGGTCTCCGGCGTGATGCGGTAGACGTGCTTCAACAGGTACGGGTTGATGCCGAACTCGAGCAGCATGCCGTCGGCCCTCGCCTCGAGCGTCGCCTCCACGTCCTCTTCCTTGATGCGCACCAACGGGACGATCTTGGCGCGGCGCTCGCGCCGGGCGAGTTCCTGGAGCACCTCCTTGTCCTCCGCCGTGGCGGGCAGACACGGTTCGATCGAGTGCACGCCGAGCGCGTCGAGCTGGGAGGCGATGTACAGCTTCTCTTCCGGCGTGAACGCGATCCGGGCCGTCTGCTCGCCGTCGCGCAGGGTGACGTCGTGGATCTTCACGGCCCGGGGATGCCGTAGACGCTCGGTCACCTCGGGCAGGTAGTTGAGCGGCGACGCACTGCGGCCGGGCACGTGATACGGCGGACCGATGCTGACGCCGAACGCGTCCTGGGGTTCGCTCATGGGGACACCTCCTGCTCGGGTTCGGCACCGTGCCCGACTCCGCCTCGATGCGGGTCGAGCAGCGCCGCCAGTTGCGGGCCGTACGCGGCCTGGAGTTGCGGCCCGAACACGGCGTAGATCTTGTTGATGTAGATGTCGTGGCGGATGTAGTTCGCGACCGTCTCGACGACGGCCGGGTTGGTGGTGCGCACGCCGACCCATTCGGCGCCCGTGCTGCCGCTCATCAGCAGGGAGGCGGCGCCGTCCGTGACGAAGGCCGCCTGGTCGCGGTGACGGTCTTGCACCGCCGGGAACATGGCGTGCCCGAATGCGCTCAGTGACGCATGGTGCAGCAAGTTCGCGAAGAGGGGCTCGACGTCGTGATGCGGCGCGAACACCAGCACGGCGACCCGCACGCCGCGGCCCAGCGCCTCGTCGAGCGTGGACAGCAGGTCCTGCAACTCGGAGGGCCAGGCGCTGATGAGCACCTCGTCGTGCGCCGTGGCGATCAGCCGCTCGGCGCGGTCGATCAGAGCCCGGTAACCGCGGCCGTGCCAGAGGATCTCGCCGTGGACGGCGTGGGTCTTGCGCCGCACCGAGTCGCGCAGCAGCGTCTCGACCTCGCGCATGCGCGAGCGCTTCTGCCCAAGGAACTCCTCGAGGTCGAGCGCCACGAACTTGCCGTCGTCCAGCTGCGCCACCAGGCCCTGGGTGCGGAGCCGCTCCAGGTTCTCGTAGACCTTGGCGCTCGGAACGCCGGCGTGTCGGCTGACCTGGTTGCCGTTGGCCGAGCTGTTCGCCAGTAGGGCCAAGTAGATCTTCGCCTCGGACTGGGTCAGTCCGAGCTCTTGGAGCGCCGCCAGGGTCGCATGCTCGTGCATCCTACTACCCTCGTAGTGAAGAGTTACCGGAAGTCTACGTCCGGGCGAGGGACGCGTCAACTCTCGACGCTCACGCGGCGCCAGGACCGGTCGGACGTCGGCCTCCACGTCCGAGGGCACGGGTCGATCCGAGGACCGCGACGCTGCGCGTACTGGAAGCGGGTGTCGCCTGAACCGACGGAGGCCCGGACTTGCGTTATGATGGTCCCGAACTGCCAAGTGGCAGGAAGGGACCTGGGTATGACCGTCGCAACCTGGAAGCCTGACGCTGCCGCGGTTCCGGGAAGCGCAGCGAACCGGACCATCGCGCGGCTGCTTCGCACCAAGGGCACCGACCTGGCGAGCGTGAGCGAGCGCATCGAACGCGGGTTGGCGTTCCGGGTCTTCTCCGAGTTGTGCGGCAGCTTGGGCATCACGCAATCCGAGTTCGCGAAGCTCCTGCGCATCAGCGAGAGCACCCTCTACCGCCGGAAAGCCGCCGGCCGCTTCGAGCCGGACGAGTCCGACCGGCTGTGGCGCTACCTCAACCTGTACGCCCGCGCCGTCGAAGTTCACGAGCAACCCGACGACGCGGTCGAGTGGCTGCATGCGCCGCTTCCGTCGCTCGAGGGCCGCGCACCGCTCGCGGTGGCGCGGGACGACGCCGGCGTACAGCGCGTTCTCGCCGTCCTCGGTCGCATCGAACACGGCGTCTTCGCCTGACCCCGCGCAGCGTGGCGACCACCGACGCCGGCGCGGACGCGAACGGGCCGTTCATCTCGGGGTGGCGCCTCGTCAAGCAGCGCTTCGCGCACGTGGCCTTCGATGGTGAAGGTGCAAGGCGGTACGGGGGGCGATGGAACTCGCCGGGCCGTCCGATGGTGTACCTAGGCGGCACGCCCGCCATCGCCGCGCTCGAGGTGATGGCGCACAACGCTCGCGCCTCGTTGTTGCGTCAGCACTTCGTGATCATCGAGGCGCGCATCCCCGTCGAGCTCGTGCTCGATCTCGACCCGGCTGCGCTTCGAGGGAACTGGAACGACCCGGCGGACACCGACCGTACCGCCGCGATCGGCGACGCCTGGCTACGGAGCCGCTCGAGCGTGGCGTTGCGCGTGCCGAGCGCCGTGCTCCCCCTCGAGCGCAACCTACTCCTGAACCCCCTGCACGGCGCGTTCGGAGCCGTGAGGATCCTCGAACCCCGACCGTTCGCCTTCGATCCGCGGTTGGCGGAATCGTAGGTTCCGCGAAGCGGCATCTGGCGGAGGTTCGGCGACCGGGCGAGCCGTGCGCGCCACCCCGCGCGAGGCGCGTGGCCTACCATCGACTGAGGGAGGAGACGCGACCATGACCAGACTCCGTTGGGGCGTCCTCGGCGTCGCCAAGATCGCGACCAGACAGGTCATCCCCGGCACCCGCCGATCCCCGAGCAGCGAGGTGGTGGCCATCGCATCACGTGACCTCGCCCGCGCCAGGGCGGCGGCCGATGACCTCCAGATCCCGCGCGCCCATGGGTCCTACGAGGCCCTGCTAGACGATCCCGAGGTGGACGCCGTCTACGTCCCGCTGCCGAACCATCTGCACGTGCCGTGGAGCGTTCGGGCGCTCGAAGTCGGCAAGCACGTGCTGTGCGAGAAGCCGGTAGCGATGAGCAGCGCAGAGGCGCGCCAGTTGCAGCAGGCCGCCGAGCGCCACCCGCGCCTAAAGGTGATGGAGGCGTTCATGTACCGCTTCCACCCGCAGTGGCGCCGCACCAAGGAACTGGTCGAGGACGGCGCCATCGGCGAACTCCGCACGGTGCAGTCGTTCTTCTCGTACTCCAACCTCGACCCGGGCAACATCCGGAACCGGCCGGAAATGGGCGGCGGCGGCTTGATGGACATCGGTTGCTACAACCTCTCGCTCTCGCGCTACCTGTACGGACGCGAGCCGCATCGCATCCACGGGACCGTCGAGCTCGACCCCGACTTCGGCGTCGACCGGCTCGCTTCCGGCACGCTCGACTTCGGCTCGGGCACGGCGACGTTCACTTGCGGCACGCAGCTCGCGCCGCATCAGCGCGTGAACGTGCACGGCTCGCTGGGGCGCATCGAGATCGAGGTCCCGTTCAACGCCCCGCCCGACCGCCGGTGTCGCATCTGGCTGCAGCGCGGCAGCGAGGTCGAGGAGATCGTCTTCGAGATCGTCGACCAGTACGCCTTACAGGCCGAGGCGTTCGCGCGCGCCGTGATCGACGACACCCCGGTCCCCACGCCGCTCGACGACGCCGTAGCGAACATGCGAGCGATCGAGGCCGTGTTCGAGAGCAGCCGGACCGGCGCTTGGGTGTCCCTCTAGGGGGCGAACAGCACGGCCCCGTCCAGCGCCACCGCGAGCACCCGCACCTCGGCGCCGTCGAACTGCACGAGCGTGAGGTCGTCGCGTTCCGGCAACCCCAACAGCGTCGCGGGCGTGCTGCTGACCATGCGCAGCGCATCCGCAACCGGGACGTGCGCGCGCGCCACGGCCGTGCGCACGCCGTCGAGCAGCGAACTGGCCGAGCCCGCCAGGTACGGCGTCCCGAGGAGGGTCAGCCGACCGTCTTCGCCCAACTCCACCGTGCCCCCGACCTGCCCCTCGTACACGCCGGGCGGCATGCGGGCCAGCGCCACGGCGTCACTCGTGAGGATCAAGCGTTCCGGACCCTTGACGCGATGCAGCACGCGCATGACGCTCTCCGGCAGGTGGTGCCCGTCGAAGATCGCGCTGGCCGTCAACGCGTCATCGGCGAGTTGATCCCAGATTGGGTTGGGATGACGCGGAAGTTCCGCTGGTACGCCGTTCCCGAGGTGCGTCGACAGGCGGGCGCCGGCGGCGACGGCTTCGCGGATCGTCGCGCCGTCGGCGAGGCTGTGGCCGATGGCGACGACGATCCCATGACCCGCGAGGTACGCGACCATGTCGAGCGCGCCCGGCACCTCCGGCGCCAACGTGACCAGCACGATCTGCCCCTCCGCTGCGGCCTGAAGGTCGTCGAACAGGGCACGGTCGGCCGGCACCACGTGCTCGCGGGGGTGGGCTCCGCGTGCGCCGTCCAGCGGCGACAGGAACGGTCCCTCGAGGTGGACGCCGGGCACCGCGGCCGCCACGGCGCTCGACGCGGAGCGCGCGGACACGACCGCAGCCAGACAGCGGCGCATGTCCGAAGCTGCGTTCGTGATCACGGTGGGTAGGTACCGGGCCACGCCTTCGGCATGCAGCGCGCGCGTCATCGCCTCGAACCCCGCGACGGTCATGGTGCCGGCGTTCACATCGTGACCGGCGAAACCGTTCACCTGCACATCGACCCAGCCGCGCGTGAGGAACGTGCCTGGCGACGGCGCGAGCGACGTCGCCTCGCGCCCGACCCTGCCGCCGTGGATCACGAGAGCGACGGAGCATCCGCTGTCGATGTCCAGAGCCACGAGTCGGTCCGCGGCGTCCACGCGGTGATGGATCCCCGCTGACATGTCGCCCTCCCATCGATCCAGGTCCCGGCGCCGCCGACGCAAGCCCAGCAGGCGAGATTGCGTGCGCCTTCGTCTCATGCTAAGTTACGTTCAGCGAGAAAGAAAGTCGACATGGTCCAGAGAACCTCCGCGCCAGTCGCTCCCGCCGTCGGACGCCACGGCCTTCTGCGAGACCTGAACTACCGTGCCGTGCTGGAGCATCTGGCCACCGCGGGTCCGGCCTCGCGGACCGACTTGGTGAGCGCGCTCGGCCTGTCGGCGGCCTCGGTCGGCCGAGTCGTCGATGGCCTTCTTCGCGTCGACCTGGTGCGGGAGGGAGCCCGCGTCACGACGGGCGTGGGGCGGCCCCAGACGCTGCTGCACGTCAACGAGCGCGCGGCGCTAGTGGCGGGAGCAAGCGTACGGTCTCGCTACATGCGGCTCCATCTGGCCGATCTCGAGGGCCACGTCCTCGGCAGCGCCGAGGTGCCGCGCAGCCGAGAAGGCGCAGACGCGCTCTCGCGGCAGTTGCGCGATCTGGTCGTGCGTGAGCGCGACCTGCGCGCCCCCGGCACGCGGCTGGCAGCGGTCGTGGTGGGCGTGCCCGGCGTGTGGGACGAAGCCAAGCAACGCGTCTTCGCCGCGCCGAACCTTACCGAGCTCGAGACCGTCGACTTCCGTCGAGTCCTGACCGGGGCCTTCGACGGGCTCGTCCTGAGCGACGCAGTCCTGCTGGACAACGACACCAACCTGGCTGCCTTGGGCGAGCAAGCGCATGGCGCGGCGCGAGGCGTGGACGACTTCTTCTATCTCAGCCTGGGCTCCGGCGTCGGCGGCGCCGCAGTAGTGGGAGGGACCCTGCATCGCGGCCCGCACGGCTTCGCAGGTGAGATCGGCTACTTGCCGGTCTGGAACGAGGGCCGCCTCGCACCACTCGAAGACGTCGTCGGTCGCGGCGCCATCGAACGTGTCGCGCAGGAGGCGGGCATCGTCGCGGAAGGCGACGTCTTCGACTACCTAGGCCAGCACGCTTCTGACGACGACCCGATCGCCGACCACTTGTGCAACGTGCTCGGCCAGGCGCTCGTGGCCGTCGTCACGACGTTGGACCCGAGCCTGGTCGTGCTCGGGGGCGGGCTCGGACGCTACGGCGGCTTGTGGGCGGAACGGATCCACCGGCGGCTGGCCAGCTACGTGCCGGTGGTTCCGAGTATCGTGCCCACCGCGATCGGCCGCGACGCACCCATGCTGGGCGCGGTGGCGCTCGGTCGCTCCGTCGCGCGCGACGTGCTGCTTCAGCACGAGCTGAGCGTGTGAAGGCAGTGGCCGATGCGCCGGGGAGCATGGCGCTTCGTGGCCGCGGAACGGACGGGCAGGAGCGATGAGTACGCCGACCAACGACATCCGCCAGTACGGCGGGCTCCGGGTCGAGGTTCACGACGATGCGCAAGCGATGGGTGAGGCCGCCGCGGCCGCCGCGGTGGACACCATGCGCGACGCCATCGCCGCTCGAGGCGAAGTCCGCGTCGTGCTGGCCACGGGCAACTCGCAGCTGCCGCTGTTCACCGCCTTGCGGCGTTCGTCGGGGGTGGATTGGGCGCGTGTCGAAGCCTTCCACATGGACGAGTACCTCGGCATCGCTGACGAGCACCCAGCCAGCTTCCGGCGCTTCCTGCGCGAGCAGGTGATCGAGCCGCTCGGGATCGGGACGTTCCACGGCATCGAAGGCGCACCCGAGCACGCGGAGCGGACGATGGTGACGTACGAGGCGGCACTGCGAAGCGGGCCCATCGATCTCTGCTGCATGGGGATCGGTGAGAACGGGCACCTCGCCTTCAACGACCCTCCGTTCGCGCGCTTCGACGACGACCGGATGTTGCGCGTGGTGACGCTCGATGACGTCAGCCGCCGGCAGCAGGTGGGCGAGGGTCACTTCCCGGACCTCGCAGCGGTACCGGAGCGGGCCATCACCCTCACCATCCCGGCGCTACTGCGCGCCCGGCGCGTGCTGGTCGTGGTACCCGAGGCGCGCAAGGCGGAAGCCGTGCAGCGAGCGCTGGAGGGGCCGATCGAGACGGCATGCCCGGCGTCGATCCTGCGCACGGTCGAGCATGCGACGCTCTACCTCGACCGCGACTCCGCCGGTCGTCTGCGTCCGGCCGGATAGTGCGCCCACGGGTCGGCGCGAACGTCATCGCTCTTGGCTCGTTACCCGCGTCCCGCCTAGGCCAGCGCGAGCGTCCGGACGATGCGGTCGGTAAGCACTTCGGGTGTCGACTCCACGTCGACCACGAGTGCGTCCCGCGGCTCCTCGAGCGCCTCGAACTGGCTGTGAAGCAGATCGGGCCGGAAGAAGTGATCGGTCCGAGCGCGCATGCGCTCGGCGATGCGCGCTTCGTCGCCGCGGAGATAGACCAGCACCAGACGCGGGTCGCCCACGCCCAGAACGTCACGGTATCGCTGTTTCAGTGCGCTGCACGCGAGCACCATCGGCGTGTCCTCGACTAGCGCCGCGTCGATCAGCGAGCGCAACCGCTGGAGCCACGGCATGCGGTCTTCGTCGGTGAGTGGTTCACCGCGCGCCATCTTGGCGACGTTCGCGTGCGGATGGTGGTCGTCGGCGTCGACGAACGACCAACCGACGCGCTCGGCCAACATGCGACCGACGGTGGTCTTGCCGCTGCCCGAGACGCCCATGACGATCAACACGCGAGGGCCGCTCGAACCGCGCATGGGCGCGTCGGGTCCGGTGCCTGCTCCGGCGTCCGCTCCTGCGTTGGGCTCCGCGGCGGCCGAATCCTCGTGAGCGGGCGTAAGGGCGTTCGCGGATCCTTCGCCGAGGGAACTGCCGGCACTTCGCGTCATCGCGGTGGTGACGCCAACGCGCTCTCACGCACCCGGTAGAGCGTCTCGCCCGCTTTCGGCACGAACAGGATGCCTTCGTCTTCACGCCCCTGGAAGGTGGCCGGGTCGATGGTCTCGGGGTCCAGATAGCCCAGGGACAATCGAGCGCACTCCTCGGGCGGTACTTGGCTCGCGAGGGTCACCTTCGCGCGGGGCTTCTCGACACCGTCCAGGTACTCCCCGTCGCCACGGACGTGGGTGGAGTGCGCCAGCACGCCCAGCGGCACGTGGCGGAACCGCTCCCACTGCGCCAGGAAGTACGGCAACACGTGGTAGCCGATCTCGGCGATGTAGCGCCCGTGCACGCGGCTGATCGTGCTCAGGTGCGGGGCGTAGATGATCAGCTCGCCGCCTTCAGCGAGCGCGGGTTCGAGCTTGTACATGGCTTTGCCGGCGGTCCACAACTCGTCGTACATGGGAGGCGCCCACGACAGGATGCGCTGGAACGGGCGGTCGACCCAGCGGACGTTCCGCTCGGCAGACAGATCGGCGGCGGCCGACCAGGCCTCCAGGTGGTCGCCCACGAACACGCCGGCAAGCTCATGACCGTCGACCACCAGCGCCGCCACCGTGATCGGGGTGGGCACCAGTTCGGCCGCGGCGTGGATCATGGCGCGCACCGGCGTGTCCTTCACGCCGATGGTGCGGCGCACGCCCGCCAGGGCGCCGAGCCAGTGCGTGACGTTGATCATGTCGGCGCCACTGACGCCGGGGAACAGGTACTTCGCGCCACCGGAGAACCCCACCACCTCGTGGGGGAAAGTCGGTCCGAGTACCAGCACGTGGTCGTGCTCCAACACGGCGCGGTTGACACGCACGTCGACGTCGCCGCCAAGGGTGGGGTGCCAGCGCTCGCCGGCGACGGCTCGGATGCGATCCTGCGAGAGCACGCCGATGCTCACCAATGTCCCGAGTTCGCCCCAAGCGTGGTTCGTGATGCCCACGTGCCCGTAGGTGCCGCTGCGCTCCTCGGCCGTCAGGCCGAGCAGGTGAAGCAGATGGGCGTCGTCGAGCGGCGGGTGGGTGCCCAGCGCCACCATGAACTCGAGCGTCGCGGCGGGCGTGAGGATGTCCACCAAGTCGCGGAACAGTCGGGGCAGAGGGACGGTGCGGGTGTGGTCGGGAATCAGCACCAGCACGCGCTGCCCGTCGAATCGGCCGGCGAGACCACGCGCAAGCGTCGCGCGCACGACATCCGCAGCGAGCGCGCCATCGGCGGGTGCAGTGGCTTGGGCGAGCATCACACCCCTCCGAACGCCGAGTACCCGCCGTCGACCGGGATCACGGTGCCCGTCACGAAGCGGCTGGCGTCCGAAGCCAGCCAGACGAGCGTGCCAACCAGGTCGTCGGGTTCGCCGAAGCGCCCCATCGGCGTGTGGGCGACGATCTGACGGCCGCGTTCGGTGAGGTTCCCATCCGGTCCTACCAGTAGGGCACGGTTCTGCTCGCCAAGGAAGAACCCCGGCGCGATCGCGTTGACGCGCATGCTCTCCCCGAACGTCTGGGCCATGTGGACCGCTAGCCAGCGCGTCAGGTTGTCGACCGCCGCTTTGGCGGCCGCGTAGCCGATCACCCGCGTCAGCGGCTTCTGCGCCGCCATCGACGAGATGTTCACGATCGAACCGCCCCGGCCTTCGGCCATCACGCGGCCGAAGGTCTGCGTGGGTAGCAGCGTGCCGGTGAGGTTGAGGTCGACGACGGCACGGAACGCTTCCGGCGGCAGGTCGAACAGGGGATGGACGGCGTCGACGGTCGCATCCTTGCGGTTGCCTCCGGCGGCGTTCACGAGCACGTTCACGCTTCCCCACCGTGCCACGACGGCGTCGCGCGCCCGCTCGAGGGTGACCGGGTCGAGGACGTCGGTGGAAGGAAGCGGCATCGCCTCGCCCCCTGCCGCTCGGATCGCCGCGACCACGGCGTCGGCGGCGTCCTCGCGACGGCCCAGGATCGCCACGCGCGCTCCGGCAGCGGCCAGTCCACGCGCCATGGCGCCCCCCAGCACTCCGGTTCCACCGGTGACGACGGCCACCTTGCCCGTGAGGGAGAAGCTGGGTGTGGGCGCCGGTGGGGTCGCGTCGACGGTCATCGTGTTCCTCCGGGGCGACCGCTCCGCTTGCCATCGGCGTCGCCCGACAGGGGCATCATACGAGCGTTGCTGGGGCGACTCCGGTCGCGCGCGGCGGCAGGCGGCGGCCGAAGTCATCCAGGCGACGGTCGCAAGCGGCCGAGGTGGCCGGTGACTCTGCGCCCCGGAGAAGCGCCGTGGGATACGGTGGCCGATGGAGGTGCCCCATGGACCCCGTACGCCGTGCCCCCACGAGCGCCCCCTCCACGGCCGCGATCGAGACGAAGGGACTGTCCAAGCGCTACGGCGCTACCGTTGCACTCGACGGCCTCGATCTCGAAGTGTCCCGCAACTCGATCTTCGGGTTCCTCGGACCCAACGGAGCCGGCAAGTCCACCACGATGAAGTTGCTGCTCGGCCTGGCGCACCCAAGCGGTGGAAGCGCCAGAGTCTTCGGTCTGGACGCGAGCAGAGACAGTCTGGCGGTGCGAGGACGAGTGGGGTACCTGGCGCAAGACCCCCGCTTCTACGACTACATGACGGCGCGGCAGACACTGCGGTTCGTCCTCGGTTTCTTCGAACCGCTCGACGCCCGCGAGACGACGCTTCGCGTCGACGAGGCGCTCGAGTTGGTCGGACTCGCGAAGATCGCAGACAGGCCGATCCGCGGGTTCTCCGGCGGTGAACGCCAGCGGCTCGGCATCGCGCAGGCGTGGATCCATCGGCCCGACCTGCTGATCCTCGACGAGCCGGCGGCGAGCCTCGACCCGATGGGCCGCGCTGACGTGCTCGGCATCTTGCGTCACCTTCGCGACCGCGCCACGGTGTTCTTCTCGACGCACATCCTCGACGACGTGCAACGCGTGAGCGACACGGTCGCCATCCTGGCGCGAGGTCGGCGCGTGGCTCAGGCGCCGATCCAGGAGTTGCTGATGGCCAAGGAAGCTCCGACGTTCCTGGTCGAGACCCGCGACGTGGACGACGAAGCGCGAGGCGATCTGGAGCGTATGCCGTGGGTGCGCTCCGTACACCTCAGCGAAAGCGCGCGAGGGGCCTCGTGGCGCGTCACGGTGACGGACCCCGATCGGGCCGAGGCGGAGCTGCTTCGGAGGTTGCTCCGGGACCCGGCCTCGGCAGTGACCGAGTTCCGTCGGGTGGCGTTCGATCTCGAGGACGTCTTCCTCGATCTGGTGAAGGAGGAGCACGATGCCAGCGACGCGAACCGCTGACCTCGCGACGACGCACACACGGCAGGGAACGGGTTGGTGGTCGGGCTTCGCGAACCTCTTCCGCAAGGAGTGGGCCGCCTGGACGAGGACCCGCTCTAGGTGGGTGCAGCCGCTCATCTGGTCGGTCGTGCTGGTGGGCCCGATGACGCTCCCGCTCTACTTGATGCGCGACCTGTTCGCGTCGGAGACGACGGGCGTGTTCGAGACGGCCCGCGAGATGTTCTTCTCGTTCGGCCCCCTTGCCACCTCGATCGGCGCGGTCCTGATCATGCAAGGGAGTGTCATCACGGAGCGGCAGTCCGGCACGGCGTCCTGGGTGTTGTCCAAGCCGGTGGCGCGCTCGGCCATGCTGGCCGCCAAGCTCGTCGCCAACGCGCTGGCCTTGCTCGCGGCGGCGTTCGGTGTTCCGGCGGTCATGGCGTATGCGCTGCTGTCGCTCGAGCGTGGAGCGGCCCTGCCGCTGCCGCCCTTCGTTGCAGCGCTCGGGTTGTCGGCCCTGAACCTGCTGTTCTACCTGGTCCTCACCCTGGCGTTGGGGGCGATCGTGCGCGCCCGCGGCGTGGTGCTGGGCGTGCCCCTGGCGTTGATGTTGGCGGGCGACCTGATGGTGAGCCTCTTGGGCCGCGCCTCCGAGTTCAGCCCGCTGCTTCTGCCCAGGTTCGTGCCGTTCGTGGCCGCAGGCGGGGCGTTGCCGACCGTGTTGCCCGCGGTGGCGACGGTGGCATGGTGCGTCGTGCTGATGATCGCCGCGTTGATCGTCTTCGGCCGCGAAGACCTCTGATCGCAGTCCGCCCGTACCGCCGGTTCCGCGACTTCCGGTCGCCGTACCGCGACCGCCTTCACGCTCCCCCGAACAGCGACCCGCTCAAGTACCGGTCGCCGCGGTCACAAGCGATGAACACCACCACGCCATGATCGACCTCCGACGCCACGCGCACGGCCGCGGCCAGCGCTCCGCCGCTGCTCATCCCCGCGAGCACCCCCTCTTGCGTCGCCAAGCGCCTCGCGGCGTCGGTCGCTTCGGCCGCGGACACGTCCACGATCCGGTCGACGCGCTCGGGTCGGTAGATCGCCGGCACGTACTCCGGCGACCAGCGCCGGATGCCGGGGATGCTCGAACCGGCCTCCGGCTGCGTGCCGACGATCTCGACGTCGGGGTTGCGGTCCTTCAGCGCGCGTGAGACGCCCATGATCGTGCCGGTGGTCCCCATGGCGGACACGAAGTGCGTGACGTCGCCGCGGGTGTCGCGCCAGATCTCCGGACCGGTGGTGCGCTCGTGCGCGCGCCAGTTGTCGTCGTTGGCGAACTGGTCGAGCATCACGTAGCCCTCGTCGGCGACCATGGCGTCTGCCAGCTCGCGCGAGTGCTCGATGGTCTTCTCGGCCGGCGTGAGGATCACCTCGGCCCCGTAGGCGCGCATGGTGCGCACGCGCTCCGGCGTGGCGTCGTCGGGCATGATCAGCGTCAACTTCAGACCAACTTGCGGCGCGATCATCGCCAGCGCGATGCCGGTGTTGCCGCTGGTGGCTTCCACCAGGTGGTCGCCCGGGCGCGCCTCGCCACGCTCCATCGCACCTAGGATCATGCCGAGCGCGGCACGGTCCTTGACGCTCCCGCCGGGGTTCTGACCCTCCAGCTTGGCGAGCAGGCGCACCCCCGCGTGCGGCGCCAGACGGCGCAGTTCCACCAGAGGCGTGTTTCCGATCAGGTCCAAGACGTTCATGTCGCCTCCGGTTCGGCGCCTTCGTCGCGCACGTCGCCAGTGGCGATGCTGGCGCGGTACGACACCTTGCTGTACGGCGGCACGGAACGCGTGAGCCACACGTTCCCACCGATCACGCTGTCGTGGCCCACGACGGTGCTGCCGCCCAGGACGGTCGCCCCCGCGTAGAGCACGACGCGATCCTCGATGGTCGGGTGGCGCTTGACGGCGGCGTCCTCCTTGCGAACGCTCAACCCACCCAGCGTGACGGCCTGGTAGACCTTCACGTCGTCCCCCACGATGGCGGTGGCGCCGATCACCACGCCGGTACCGTGGTCGATGCAGAACCGTCTGCCGATGCGCGCCGCCGGGTGGATGTCGATGCCGGTGGTTCGGTGGGCGTACGCCGACACCATGCGCGCCAACAGCGGCACGCCGAGCTGGTGCAGCGCGTGCGCGACACGGTAGCCCGCGATGGCGCGGAAGCCGGGGTACGTGCGGATCACCTCGTCGCGGTTGCGGGCGGCCGGGTCTCCCAGAAGGATGGCGCCGGCGTCCTCCTCGAGCGCTGCGTACAGCTCGGGGAGGCGTTCGTGCAGCGCCGCGGCGACGCTGCGGCTGCGTTCCTCGCCGCCCGAGGGGCAGCGGTCCACCAGTTGGGCGCAGCGGACGCGGAGGTCCTCGGCATGCGCCAGGAACGCGCCCTCGCCGGCGAAGTCGCGCTCCCCGAGTTCCGGGAACGTCAGGCCGAGGAGATCGTCGAACCACGCTTCGACGTCGGCGGGGGAGGGGCACGGCGGTAGGGCACGGTGCGCTTCGAAGCGACCGTGCAGGAACGCCGCCACGCGTTCGTCGCTGCCGCCGGAGGTGTACCCGGAGGTCGCGCCCGCGTCGTCTTCGTGATGGGGACCGGTCACCCGTCGAGCCTACCGCCGAACGCACGGGCACCTTGTGGCGCGGCGCCGAGCGGCGGTCGGCGAAACCGGCGTCGTCCCGAATGGCTGCGCTGAGGTGACCCGTTGCGGACCGTACCTGGAGCGGACCCCTAGAATGCCGCATGCCCGAAGCCACGGGAACCCTCTACCGCCTCACCGCCTTCACGACCGACCCCGCCGGTGGCAACCCCGCCGGCGTCTGGGTCGGGGACCCACTTCCCGCGCCATACGACATGCAGCGTGTCGCCGCCGAGGTCGGATTCTCCGAGACCGCGTTCGTCACGCCGGCGCGTGGTGCCGTGCGCACGGTGCGCTACTTCAGCCCCGAGGGCGAAGTGTCGTTCTGCGGCCACGCCACCATCGCCGCCGGCGTGCTGCTCGGCGACCTCGAGGGGGAAGGTACGTACCGCTTGTCCACCGCCGCGGGAGAGGTGCCCGTGACGGTGACGCGTCGCGGCGGCCTGACGGAAGCGTCGCTCACCTCGGTCGAACCGCGTAGCGAGCCGGCTTCGGAAGCCCTCGTCGCGGAGGCGCTGGAGGCGCTCGACTGGCGGGCCGACGAACTCGATCCGGCGATCGCGCCCGCCCGCGCGTACGCGGGCGCATGGCACCTGGTTCTGGCCGCGGTAGGCGCCGAGCGCCTCGCCCGGCTGGAGTACGACTTCGAGCGCCTCAAGGCGATGATGACGCGCGACGGCCTGACGACGCTGCAGCTGATCTGGCGGGAACGCGACGACCTGTTCCATGCCCGCGACCCGTTCCCGGTGGGCGGCGTCGTGGAAGACCCGGCGACCGGGGCGGCCGCGGCGGCGTTGGGCGGCTACCTGCGGAGCGCTGGGCTGCTGGCGGCGCCAGCGTCGTTCGTCATCCGGCAAGGCGAGGCGATGGGCCGGCCGAGCGTGCTGCGCGTCGACGTCCCTGCGTCCGGCGGCGTCGTCGTGCGGGGAACGGCCGTTCGTCTCTGATCCCGCGGTGCGGTGCGAACCGGCCCCGCCCGGAGCGCCACGTTCAACGGGAGCCGAAGCGCGCCTCGAACGCCTCCACCACGCCGAGCAGGCGGTCATCGAGGTACGTGAGCGCTCGTGCGCGGATCGGCTCCGGCACGCCGCCGTAGTACGCCTGCGCGATCCCGCCCGCGATGCACGCCATGGTGTCGGCGTCGCCACCGAGTGAGATGGCGTTGCGCAACGCGTCTTCGTAGTCGCTCGACTCGAGGAACGCGACGATCGACTGCGGCACCGAGCCTTGGCACGAAACGTCGAAGCGGTACGTGGGCCGGATCTCGTCGAGCGTCATCCTCAGTTCGTAGCCGAGGTCGTCCTCGACGGCGCGGCGGATGTCGTCCTTGTCGGAGCCCGTTCGTGCCAGATGGATGGCGAGCGCCACCGCTTGTGCTCCTCGCACGCCCTCGGGATGATCGTGCGTGACCGATGCGGTGCTCGCTGCCAGGTCCATCGCCTCCGTGCGGGAGGTCGCCGCGAAGCCGACCGGGCTCACGCGCATGGCAGAGCCGTTGCCCCAGCTCCCGTACGGCGCGCGGTCGAGCGACGTCGCCCAGCGCACGAACCTGCCGCCGTAACCGGCGCCAGGGTACGCGCGCACGTAGGCGTGGAACAGGTCGACCAGGTCGTCGCCCGTCACCAGATGCTCGGCGACGGCTACCGTGAGCACCGTGTCGTCGGTGAAGCGGCTACCCGGCGCCCAGAAGGTGAAGTCCTTGCGCTTGGTATTCGCCCATTCGTGCACGGAGCCGACGATGTCGCCGGCGATCGCGCCGATCACCGGCTGCACCGATCCCGGTGGCTCCGAACCAAGCCGGCGCGGTTCATCGACGGCCCGCCGCCGCCGCCTGCTGCTTCGCCACCGCGACCAGCGAGATCATCTCGTAGGCGA